>PAIY01000134.1 GCA_002704825.1 Phycisphaeraceae bacterium | reverse complement strand
TCTATTAAGCCGTCGAAAGACGGTCTACGCCCTTTGGGTGGAAGAGTGACAGGTGCTGCATGGCTGTCGTCAGCTCGTGCTGTGAAGTGTCGGGTTAAGTCCCTCAACGAGCGCAACCCTTGTCGTTAGTTGCTAACAGGTAATGCTGAGGACTCTAGCGAGACTGCCGGTGTCAAACCGGAGGAAGGTGGGGATGACGTCAAGTCCTCATGGCCTTTATGCCCAGGGCTGCACACGTGCTACAATGCGGCGTACAGAGCGAAGCGATACGGTAACGTGGAGCAAATCGCAAAAAGCGCCGCCCAGTTCAGATTGTGGTCTGCAACTCGACCACATGAAGTCGGAATCGCTAGTAATCGCGTATCAGCTACGACGCGGTGAATATGTTCCTGAGCCTTGTACACACCGCCCGTCAAGTCATGGGAGCTGGGGGGACCCAAAGTCGCCACGATTCAGTGGTGCCTACGGTCAACTCGGTGACTGGGACTAAGTCGTAACAAGGTAGCCGTAGGGGAACCTGCGGCTGGATCACCTCCTTTCTACGGGATATACGTAGACAGGGAAAACAGAGAGATCTGTCTCCCTGATCTGTCAGCACATCCTTGCCCCTTCTCGAAGGGATAGCTTGATGGCAACATTAAGCGAAGCATGTACAAACTGTTTACTTGTCAGTGATTGTCACTAACAAATCAAAAAGCACTGGTCTTTGATCAGTGCTTTTTTTGTGCGCTCATCGCCCTGCCGTTCTCCACATAGCCGAGTCATCTTGACTCGCTTGCCCTGTTTCATATCTCTACGGAATCACCAAACCTGTGACATGTAGCCGGAAATTTTTCGCGAATGCATCCAGCCTTCTGATAGACTTCGATCAGGAGATCACCATGCACCTTTTCAAAATTCCGGACGAACAATACATTCATCACATCCGCAAAACACACAAACGCCGCATATGGACTGCCCTATTCATGTTCTTCTCAGCAGGACTTTTCTATGTATTCATGGAGCACTATTTTCTGCCCTATCTCAACATGGGATTTCACTTGGACGGAATTGACATAGAAAATACCGTACCACTATTCAGCCCGGATGACCCTGATGTTTTGAAAACCAAATATTTTCTCTACACCTACGGCTTCATGTCCGGCATAGCCGTGAAAAGCATGGGGCTTATTACCGCAGTGCTTATCATTTGTGGGGTCAACCTATTGTGTACACCCGACCGCAAAACCAAAATGCTCCTGCAACTCTGGGATGAAAAACACGCTGATCATGAAAACCAATCAGACGAAAACTAACCTCACATGGATGTAATTCATCATTTTCACCACAAAGTCGCTGGAAGCCGAAGGATTCCTGCGGGTGTCTTGGAAGTGACTGGTAATGACGAAATCCGCCCTAATACCGCTCTTTCTGACAACACTCCGGCAACAACCTTTGAATCTCAGTAAAAATCTCACCCAACGCCCCCACTGACATCTCAAAATGCATGTAGCGGAAGACGCCGCGTTGTTGGTAGGACAGGTAGCTGTTGTCCAATAACAGCTCGGAGACGTCCATGCTCTCGGTTAATTCCTCATCGCGCATCACGTGCAGGTGTTTGATGTCCGGGAGATGGAATTTTTTTTCATGCTTCAAGCCACAACAATAGCGGGTGGAGACGAATGTATTGACGCTGACGAAGAGTTCGTGGCGGCCGGTCAGACTCCAGGCCAGCTTCCAGAGGGTGCGCATCCCCCGCTTAAACCACAATCCAAACCAGAACAGCATGGCAATAAGGATAAATGCCTTGGCCAATCCCCCGCCACGGATACCTTCTGCGTGCTTTGATGTGAAATGCCAGAAGTAGACGCCAGCATAGAGCATCAGTGAGGATGCAAACGCCCAGCACATCAGCCACGCCATGATCCGGGCAAATGACCGCCCCAATGGTCGTGGCAGGATCGTGACCGCCAAGGACCGGGCCTCTTTGTTGATTTGTATCCGTGAATCGTCAAGCTCGGACATACACCGTCCCCGGTCACTTATTTCTGTTCCACGATCCTACCAAGATCCAGCAAAAACGTCATCCATTAGGCGGACGGTTGATCAACGCATCACGAATCAACCTGAATGTCTTAAACGCAATGGAACTGCGGTTACAGAGCACGATGATATGACTATCCGACTCGCGAGCAAAGACCACACGCGCGGAGATGCCCGGGTCACTGCCGGTGTGACCGCACCAGGTTTGATCAGCAAATGTCAACACATCAAACCCTCGCCCATAAGCTACCGACGGATTGTGAACCGTGACTTTGTCCCAAAACAGCTCAAGGTATTCCCTGCGTAATCCCGATCTCGTGTTCAACCATTCCCAGAAGGCAACCAGATCTGTCACGTTGGTTAAGATCCCACCATCCGGGCCGCCAATCGCAGGCAGATGTGTCAGGTTTGATTGCCCATCATCAAGAACGCCCATCGCAAAGTCCAACTCCGGGGCATCCATCGCATCAAAACCGGACTGGGATAATTCAGCTGGCTCAAGAATCATTTGCTTGACCGCATCCTGATAACTCAGCCCGGTCACCTTCTCGATGAGCAACCCCAGCAACACATATCCCGCAGAGCTGTATCGAAACCGTCCCGGTTCATGCAGCTGCACATCCAACACATAAGGCAAAAACGCACGCACATGATCCAACTGCTCAACAGGCATATCCACAAACGGCAACGCTGCATCGTCATCCAGATAATCCCCCAGCCCCGAACGATGTGTCAGCAAACCATCCACCGTCACACCCGCTGGCAATTTTCCTTCAATCTCAGGCAAATAACTGACCAATGTCGCATCTAGTCCAACGGTCCCCTGCTCAACCAATTGCATCACGCACACTGCAGTAAACATCTTGGTAATCGAAGCGACAGAAAACCGCGTCGAAAGCTCAATGGGCTGCCCCCCGTCCAACCGCTTTTGCCCTGCGACATGTTCCAGACATATCTGCCCGTGAAGCTTCATCTGGACGACACCGCTAAAACGACTGCAATACAGCGTTTCTTCTAACTCGGGTGACAATAATTTTACTGACATGAATTCCCCATCCCCTGACCGCTTACTTCGTGCGCGGCTCTTGGTGCTGTTATCGCATGTTGACCTTCTGGCCGTGTTCTTTGGCCCACTGCAAGGTTGCCTGCATCTTGGGATAGTCTGCCGGGTTACTGTCGTAGAACTCAACCAAGCCCCAACTGCCCCACTTATGCCAGCGTTCGGTGGAGATGAAGGTCGCAAAGACACCGCCCCCTGCTTTGGCCCAGGCGTCGTAATATTTTTTGTAAATCCGTGCCATCCGCGGATGTCGGTTAACCGCCTGGAGTTTTTCGGTCAGCGCATCATTGTTCTCCGCGCCCTGAATGCCGACTAAATGCTGGCCGCCTTCGTAGGCAATGAGTTTGAGGTGATACTTTTCTGCGACTTTCTTATTGTCCTGCATCCACTTGATACACTCAGCCAGTGCATCATTCTCCACGTGATCCAGAATCTGCGTGACCGATTGGCTGACCACCTGTGGCGCCTGCTCGGTGTTGATGTTCATGGAGATGTAAGGTGCGATGGCCAACGCGTCAGCATATTGGTGTGCACCACGGTATTCACAAATGCGGTTACTCACCCAACTGTTAGCTGCCTGTGATGCCAGTACGCGGACAGCACGATCCTGACGTTTGTCACCCAAGACATCTGCGACGATTTTGAAAATCTCAATATTCCGCACCGAGTAATACGACCAGGCAGCTTCCCATGGCTTGTCCGCAAGCCCCATCTCCTGCCCTTTTTTTGCGGCATAACGGTTGGCTTGGAAGATCCCGTTCCAGACTTCGTTGGAATACTCAATGTACATTTTCAGGTTCGGGTCCAGCAGTTGATCCGCTTGTTTGACGAACTGGCGGACGTAGTTGTCATCGGCCTCATGCGGGATACAAAACCACGGGTCGATCTTGAGACGATTAGCCAAATCACACATGATTTCAAGGGGTAAACCGCGATCCGTCCAGTTGGCATCGTCGCGTTTCGGGCGGTCTTCCCATGTGCGGATATGGTTGCGGTTGGTTGCCATGAAGTTCATGTACCGCAGTGTTGCAAAGCCTTTCCAGCGTCGGAGGAAGTGACTGGTCCACGGGTTTTGCTCGTAGGTATCCAAATCGGATTCTAGCATCAAATGCATGTCACGAATGTGATCCTTGGGATCGACGGATTTGATGCGTAACCAGATGGTACCTCTGCGTGCATCGACATCAGCGACGATCCTGCCGGGCTGGGCGTCGAGAATGCGGGCTGCGCCCCAGAACTCGATATCACCTTTGCCCTGGTAAGTCAGCACATAGCGACCGCTGGGATAATGCCCGCCGTCGATGGTTCGCATGGGCGTTTCGACATAGCAACCCTTATCGAGTTGGGTGACGTAGCCATGTTCATCCAGAGTAAGTTCAGGTCCCTTGCCCCAGCTTTGGCCCTGGCGTTGGCTGATCCAGTTGCGGGACATTTTGAAGACATCTTTGAGTGGCAGTTCAGTGTTCCAATCGACAATGCCTGCGAGGTTGATGCCGATCTGTGCCTGGGGCTTGAGTTTCTGAGCCTTTGCAATATTGACGGTGGTCAGGACAAGACCCAACGCTGATAAAACCAGTGCCACCAAAGCGTGCTTGGAAACCATATCGATTCCTTTCAATTCATCAGGCGGGAGACAGAATAGACCTCTGTCCGATGCGGGTGGGATGGCGTGTCTGAAGTGAGAAACACCATGGTGCTATTTTACGTGAAATGGATCAAAAGCAAAGTCTTTTCAAGGCGACTTGATTTCTAAAACAGTCCACTGTGCAAAGACATCATGGATTGGTTTATGATGTACACGCACCATACCGATTGAAAAGGAATCACCTCATGGCAGACTTGATACGCGTGATACTCTCCATCCTCCTACCTCCTTTGGGTGTCTTCTTCCGAGTTGGTATTGGCCTGCATTTCTGGCTGAATATCCTGCTGACGCTTTGTGGTTATGTGCCGGGGCTTGTGCATGCCATCTGGATCATTGCCAAGAAGTCCAAGTGAGTCTTTGAACGAAACTGTCACAACAACAATCCATCCCCACACGCACGACACAAACCATTGGACACCTTACATGCGACCTTGGCAGAAATATGATTTAAAATCCGTCATCCAAGAACTGAACTTCCCTGAAAATCTCATGCCCATCATCGGCGACGGTTGGCAGCAATCCATGGACGCTGCCTGCGATGACATCCCCGAATTCCTGTGCCCCGAGCAATACACACTGGCCCGTCAAGCCTGCTCGATTGACGCGCAAGTGGATGAAGCATTACATCAGACCGCCAAGCTCATCACAGCGTCCCCTGCTTTGACCGCACTCGCCTGGCATGCCTACTATCAGAACTTCATGTCAAACACGATGGTGTTCAAAGATTGGCCTCGGTTCAATCAACAACTCGGTGACGCATTGGCAGGGATGTTCTACCTGATCGTCGGGCTTGGGCATGTCCCGTTGACACAAGCCAAACACCAACAGCTTGGCATCGAGCCGCAAGTCACCCATGAGACTCTGCTGGAATTGAAGGGTTTTAATCAAAATCACCAACTGGCGCACGGTGGCCATCCCGGTGTTCTGCAAAGCCAGTTCCGTTGGCTCTCAGACTATCCCAAAGGTCGCCTGTTTCGCCTGGGTCGGTTGGAGTTCTGCCTCGAACCCTTGCCCTGCGAGTATCAGGTCTTTGAACATCGCCAGACAAAACACAAACTGCTTTTGGCTCCCGATGCAGTGCGCTATGACGGGCAAGGCTACGTGGACGGCATTCATGCTCAATTCGATCAAGCACACGGCTGGACATCCAAACTTGTCTTCGACCAAGATCATGTCACCGGCCATCCGATTCATCCCAATGGACATGCCATTGCAAACCCCATCACGTTGAACCTGACGGATTGGCAATGCGTGCTCAAGCCGGGTGACATGGTGCTGAACATGCATATCCCACCGGGGGGTGGGATGTCTCTGCCAAACTGTTTATCATCATTCAAACAGGCGCAGACCTTCTTCCCCAAGCATTTCCCCGATGAATTACCCAAAGCCATTGTCTGCCAATCATGGATTTTGAATCCTGCATTTGATACGGCATTGCCCGACTCAAACATGGCCAAGCTGCTGCGTGAGTTGTATCTGTATCCCATCCCCACCAGCGGTCGTTCGGGTTTGAATTTCGTGTTTCTCAAGGAAGAGGATGAGATGGATCCTGCGACTTTGCCCCGCGATTCGTCCTTGCAGCGGTATATGGTTGACTGCCTGGAGAACGGACACCCGCTGCGCGGTTCGGGCATGATGCTGTTTTTTGATGACCTGCCCAACTTCGGCAACCAAACCTATCGCAAGCAATGGGAACAAAACCCGCTGGTGAAATAACGGGTCGATGAAACAGTGTTGCGATTCAGGGATGTCATTGTCGGCCAATCGGTGTACACTGAGCATATCCCAATCACCCTCCATTTTCGGGAGAATCTGCATGGCCTTTAAGTCCAACCTCAAATCCGAACTCATTGCCAGCTACATCAATCAGACCATGATCCAGGAATCGGAGTTGCAACAGCAGTTGCGCGAAGAGACCGCCAAGCTGCCTAACAGCAACATGCAGGTCAGCCCGGACCAGGGCGCATTCTTGTCTCTGCTCATCAAGATGACCCACGCACGTCGCGCCATTGAAGTCGGCACGTTCACCGGGTACAGCGCTTTGTGTCTTGCCACCGCCCTGCCGCATGACGGGCAACTGATCTGCTGTGATGTCAGTGACGAATGGACGTCCATCGGCAAACCCTACTGGAAGCAGGCGGATGTGGATTCCAAGATCGATCTGCGGATCGCCCCCGCCATCGAAACGCTCGACCAACTCATCGAACAGGGCCAAGCCGGCCAATTCGACTTTGCATTTATTGATGCAGACAAACCACCCTATCCCGATTATTACGAACGCTGCTACACGCTGCTCAAACACGGCGGTGTGATCGTGCTGGATAACATTCTCATGCACATCAAGGACGATGCCGAAGACTATGACATGGATCACTTCATGCACGAATTTAACATGAATGTCCGCGAAGACGATCGCGTCGATGCCATGATCGTCGGCGTCGGTGGCGGGATGCTGCTGGCATGGAAGAAGTGACGGGCAATTGATATCAACTCCGGGGAATCCATTCATGTCGAACATGACAGAAACAATCGTCGAATTACCTTATCTCCGACGAAGCATCTTGCATCCCATCAAGCCAACCATTTTCTTGGTACTGCTGCTTGGACTCTTTCACTTCGCTTTGATCACCAATGGTCTGCTGGGCATCATGGGCTACGACGGACTCATTGCATGGCGGGTCAAACACCTCGGCTCAGACAGTGTCCGACCGGATGATTGGATCGTCAATCTCCCCGGATTCGGGATGCCGATCCTGATGATGGTCGCAACGGTCTGGATCGCACTGTTCCAACGCAAAACACCGGTCCACCGAAAGATTCACACGCTCTGTGATGCCATCCCTTTGGGGATGTTACTCATGGCTTTGCTCCTGCTTGTTTTCACGTACACCAAAACCAATTTCTGGTGGATTGTCACGCAAGCAAAACGCGGCAGTATTCGAAGCTACGGACAAAACATCCCCAGCACGAGTATGCTCGGACCGATCCTGATGTTACTGCTGTCAATCTTGATTTGCTTTGCAGGTTTGACGTGGAGCAAAGCCAGACAGTGGAATTGGATTCAACGGTTTTACTTTCATGCGACTGGTGTTGTCGTGCTTCTGCTGGGTTATATCCCGTGTCTGATCGTGTTGGGTGTCTTGAGTAAATGGGACATACTCCACCCTCAGAGAAACCGCGGGATCGTCATTCTCAACATCCATTACCTGCTGGTTGCAACATGGTCCTGGCATGCGTTAATGCTCCTTGCTTTTATCTGGCTTCCTCCCAAAGAATCATCCGTTGAGCACATCAAACGTGTTGCGACGGAGCAAGGCGTCAACCTGTTAAGCGACACACCGCTGTGGCAATGCCAAGCCTGTCAATACGATCTGACCGGCAGTCTGCTTGCTGACAATGACACCTGCCCGGAGTGTGGTCAACGAATTGAAGTGTCATTGGACATCGCCAAAATCGCTGCTCAAAAGCACTCGGATCGAGTATCCTGATAAGCATGCTATCGAGTTCATCCATGACCATCCTCCTTTACACCTGCTTCTGGTTTGTATTGATGATACTCGCCATTGCCAATGGTGCGTTTCGTGAGAAGGTCTTTTTGCCTCGCATCAGCGAACTCCGAGCCCATCAACTTTCCACACTCACAGGTAGTATTCTCATCACTGCAACGGTGTTCGTCTTACATCTATTCCGGCCGCTTGATCAACTCACTGATGCCATCTGGATTGGCCTGATCTGGTTGTTGATGACGGTGTCGTTTGAGTTTGGCTTTGGACACTATGTCATGAAGAAATCATGGTCGGCTCTGCTCAACGATTACAACCTCATAGCGGGGAGAGTCTGGGCGTTGTTTTTGATCTGGTTGGTCCTGCTGCCAATCGTGTTGCACTGCTTGTATCACGTAGGCAATTGATCGGTTCGTGGTATGATGATCACATCCTGTAACGGTTCGTATTGCCCTTGGTTTGTTTGCCCATGACCGATCGATTCACCTATAGCCCAATCATCACGCATGACTTTTTCTGTCTTAACTGTGGATACAATCTGCGGACGCTGGCCAAGGACAGCAGTTGCCCGGAGTGTGGGCATCGGATCGCGCTGAGTTACCTGGCGTTGAGCAACACGATTCGGCCGGGGTATCCGGTGTATCAGTATCACCTGCCCCAACAGGCACTGCTCCAGATTGCCGCACACAGTCGGTTTGTGATTGATGAAGTGCAGTTGGTTTGGCAAAGCTGGGTGATGGCTCGCGAGATGCGTCAACCACCTGAGCAGTCGGCATCCATCGCAGCGATGAGCGTACTGGGGTTGGATGCGATCATCGGTGCGATGGTGGACTTGTGTTACCTGCAGCATGGCCAGGACTATCTCACATTCCTGAATAAAACACGTCTCGTCGAAGACAAACCGTTGCGTGCGTTGTTACGCCTGATGATCTCCGCGGGCATCATGCCGGCCAATGGTCAGCTTGCTCGTGATGTGGATTTTGAGCGTTGAGACGGCAAACAGGCAGCAGTGAACAAAGCACTTCAATGCCCGACGTGGATACATCTTTTCGGCTTTCAGACACAACTCATCCCTGCCGCTTCTGTGATGGGCGTATTACAATGACTTGCCGACAAGGTTGATCGTCAACCTGATTCATCACGGTAAGCATTAACTGGCTGAGAGTGTTGCATGTCTGACATCGCCCCCACCGTCACCCGTCCCGTCCCCGCCGCCCGTCAACTCGAATTTCAGGATTGGGAGTTGGGTCTGTTTCTGCACTTTGGCATCCGCACGTTTTATGAAGGTCACCGGGATTGGGATGGCAAACCGATGCCGCCCTCGGGCTTTGATCCGACGGAGCTTGACTGCCGTCAGTGGATGCAGGTGTGCAAGGATGCGGGTGTGAAATACTCGGTGCTGACCGCCAAGCATCATGACGGTTTTGCCAACTGGCCAAGTGAGTACACGCCTTACTCGGTGAAGAACTCACCTTGGAAAGATGGCAAAGGAGATGTCGTGCGTGAGTACGTCGATGCCTGCGCTGAGTTCGGCATCAAGCCCGGCATTTACTACTCCCCCGCCCAGGCTGACGGACTCTCGGGCCTGCCTGCGGATGTCTCCATGAAAGATGCAGGAGGCTACGATGACTACTTCATCAACCAGGTCAGCGAACTGCTCGATGGACGCTATGGCAAGATCGACTGTCTCTGGTTCGACGGCTGTGGCTCGGAAGGCCACGAATACGACTGGGCCCGCATCACCGGCGAAATCCGCAAAATGCAGCCTGATATCCTCATCTTCAACATGGGTGATCCGGACTACCGCTGGTGTGGCAACGAACAAGGTTACACCGGCCTGGATAACACCAACGTCGTCTCCGCAGTGGACTTCTCCATTCAAACAGACGAAAAAGACGACCTGGGTGATACAGCAATGCGCTGGCTTCCTGTCGAATGCGACATGCGTATGCGTAAACACAACTGGTTCTACAGCGAAAACGATGTCCATACCGTCAAGACCGTCAAGCAATGTGTCGACATCTACGACATGTCCGTCGGACGCGGCGCGAACATGCTCATCAACATCGGTCCGGATCGACGTGGCCTGCTCCCCGAACTCGATAGCCAATCTCTCATCGGTATGGGACAGTACATCACCCAGCGTCAAGCCAAACCCTTTGCAACGCTGGCAGACTTTGAAGCCAGTGACGATGGCATGACCTGGACCTACGACAATGAAAACACCGCCAAAAGCGACTGCAACTTCATCGTCATTCAGGAAGACTTGACCCACGGCGAAGCGGTCAAACGCTACACCATCGACATCAACGGCTTTGGTAAAGGTCGGTTCTTCTCAATGCATCAAGGTCTGACCATCGGCCACAAACAGATCATCCGCCTGCCCGAGTTTTACTGCAGCAAACTCCGCCTGCGTGTTCTGGATAGCGACGGCCCGGTGAAACTCCGCAGCCTGGAACTGCATTGCATTTGAGCAATTTTCTGACATCTCAAATCGCACGCACACTCTTGCGCTCAACCCATGTGCATGGTTTGACTCTGCGTTTGAGGGGTTTGCCATTGAGGATCGCGGTGACATGTTCAGCGATATCCTCTGCTGGATAGTGCATCGTGGTCACTTGATCGCATAGCGTGATAAACGTCGGACTATCATCCACACCCAACACCGAGACATCTTCAGGTACGCGCAGCGATACAGAGTTGAGCTGGCGGATCACTTCCAAGGCTAACCAATCATTGTGACAGAACACCGCGGTGATCTTGTTCTCATTGATGTGCTTTAGCAGCGTCCTGGTGTCAGGCTTGCAGACGCGGATCGGTGATAAGCCTGCCTTGAGCATCGCCTGTTCATAGCCATGGGTACGCTGGAGAACCGCAGGTGATGCGTTGTCATAATCGACCATCAGAATTTGGCGATGCCCGTGTTTGATCAACCCCTTGACCGCATCTTTGCCGGTTGTCACTTCATCCGGGTGAACACCATGCACATCAGCAATATCCGGGGAATGAATCAGGCTGATGATTGGCAGACTTTTGAGGATCGGCTTGATGTTATTCCAATCCACATTCACCGGCGGGATCATGATCACCCCTGCTGACTTGCGGGCAGCAAAGTCGGTGAGAATACTGATACAGGACGCCGGTGAGTCATAACTGCAAACCTGTAAACGCAAGCCCATCGCATCAAGCTTCCGGGAGATCGTTTCAAAAAGGTCCATGAAAAAGATACTGTTCAAACTCGGAACCAAACCGCCGACAATGATGCTCTTGCCCTGCATCATCTCCGTCGCAACAGGGTTGGCCTGATAGCCATGCTCTGCGGCGACTTTGAGAATCCGATCGCGCGTCTTGGCGGAGATGCCCGGCCGATTGTGCAGCGCGCGATCAACAGTGCCTTGCGACACCCCACAGCGTTTGGCTAGTTCAAGTGATGAGATCATTGACTGACAGTTTCCAAATCTCAGTCAAGATGACCGGGCTCAATAGCCGAGTTATCTTGACCCGGTGACTAGTCGGATCATATCAATCACAGGGTTGATAGTCGATGTGCTTGACATCCATTTTGCCATGCTTGACTTCGACGGAGACCTGCCCATTCTTGACGCACACCAAACCAAAGCCGGTCGCTGTGCTGAGGAAACTCTGAAAATCGCCGGAGATTTGTGGCTTGACGGTGAGGGTTTGTTCGACCGCGTCGTATTGAATACCGGTGAGTCCCTGAATCAGACCGTAACTTGCCATAGCGCGGGCGTACCAGTGTCCACATTCAATCTCGTTAAACGGATTGCGCTTCGTGCCATCGTAGCGTTGGCGTGCAGCACGGACGATGGTCAGTCCTTCTTGAACTTTGCCCGACATCATCAGATGAGATGCAACCTGGTATTCAATGCCGGTCCAGACTTCTTCACTGTACACGAAAGGCAGACTCAAGCGGCCACCTTTGGGCCAGGTACACAGCAGCAGTCCGGCTTCGTCGCCACAAGCATAACCGCAGCGTTGCGGGTTAACGTGGTCTGCCAGTGAAGTTCGGAAGTTGTACCTGAAGACACTTTCCAGATGCGATGTGATTTTGGTTTCATCGACCACCGGATCAAGACCACTGGTTCGACCGATCCAGTCACCGAGTATCCCGTCGGACAAACACCCCTTGCCGTACTGATACTTGGGACCTTCCTCTTCGAGAATCGCAATGGCTTCAGCGGAGTAGCGGCGTTCGGCATTTTCATGTTCATACTCCGGCTTGGCAATGAGGTCATTCCAGCGGATTTGCTGATAGAAATATTCACCGTCAAAGAGCTGTGTCTCCATGGCCTCTTTGCCACGCGCGTAGAGTTGGTCGTAACGTTCGTGATCATCACCCAATGCCTGGGCCATCCGTGATGCGGCTTTGAGTGCTGCCAGGTAAAACGAACTGCACATGCCATCGGGTCCCCAGAACTCAATGTCATAGGTGTTGTGATGCGGCTCAATGAGCATGCCCGATTCGTCGGGGTCCCACGCCTTAATGCAGAAGTCCAACGACTGTTTTGCAGCAGGCCAGAGCTTCTTGAGCCAATCCGTGTCACCGCTGATGCGCCACTCACGATAGAGCTTGGCAATGCCACCGAGTTGCCCATCGGCTGCTGCATGAAATCCAAATGTTGCATCGGAGATCGGCAGGTTGGTTCGGAAACACTGTTTACCGGCATCACTTTGTGACGGGCCAAACTCGGTTTCGCGGAAAGTCCGTTCAAGATCAGGAAACAGGTGACAGATGGCCTGGGCATAATTCCAGACATGCGTGCAACTGCCATGACAGCAACCCGCGTCATCGTGACAGCCTTCCCATGCCCAGAGCCTGCCATCGTGTTGCCGGAGAACCGTCGGCGACTTGAGAATACTCAGGTTTGCTGAGACGGCTTCGAGGACTTCGTCGGGCAAGGTGCTTGCAAAGAATGTGTCTGAAAACAAGGCACTTTGCTGCTGGAGTGTGTCATGCTTGATCTTCCAGTAATGCCGCAGATTCGCACTGCTGCCAAATCGCGATGCATACCACGGCCGATAGGTGTCCGGCTCGTTGGATGTGCAGCATTGGCCGTCATCACAACCACAGGATGTTTCGTCAGTCTGCCCTGCTTTGACATCACTGACAGGAACAAACCAGCTGAGTAACACACGCACGGTTTGGCTCTGTCCGGGTTCAAGTTGCAACGGGACAAACAAGCTGCCCCCCAGGCTGGGCTCACCGTCGGTGTACGATGCTTTGGCGGATGCATTGCCGGTGGTGATTTTTTTCATCAGCATGGTTAACGTGTCAAACCATCCGCCACGGAACCACGCGGTATCGACGGTTGTTTGCGGCGCATCACACCACACACCAAACTCACCGGCTCCGGCGGGGTTGTCCACCGGAGCGCCCTGTGAGATCACAAAGCCGGAGTCTTCCTGCAGGACGTTGGGCCAGAGATTGTTTTTCTGATCCTTGGCTGGACTGGCAATCACATCACGATGGGCATGAAACGAATACACCGCATCAATGGCTTTGTCGGATGTATTGGTCAACGTGTACTGCATGGATGCCACCGGCAGCGAAGCAGACTCCGAATCGCCGGGGACAAACGGACTGAATGCCTTGAGTTGACAGGTGACGGGCATGTCCGGGTGTGTCATGTCAACGGTGGCAAAGGGGAAGCGTGCTGTAAACTTTGTGGACTGAAAATGAGGCATGCCATAGGTCTTGTTGTAAAACCCGTTGCCTGAACTCTGATGATGATTGTTGCTCCCGGCCCAACGTGTTCCCAACTTCCAATCAGGGGCCGGACCTTCAAGCAGACGCGTGCCGTTGTCCATACCTTTGATATGGATGGCCGAGAAAATCAACGGTTCAAAAAAGATTTGCGGATTGTGTCTGACGGAGACCTGCGCGAGTTTGCCCGAGCCTTCCAGGCAGATCATCCCTGCCCCGATCCCGCCAAGAGGAAAGCCGCTACGGGTGAGATGTTCGTCGGTATACGCTTGATTGAATTGGTGTGCCATTGCATATTTCCTTTTCGTGTAATTACACGATACGCACACACAAGATAATCGTCAAGGGTTGTCAATGTTAATTTCAGATTTTGATGCAAGGAATCAATCGGGGATAAACGTACATCGCAATACGACTTCATCGCGCAGTGATACAGCAATTGGCGTTGTGAGACTGATGTGTATCGTTCAGTTCGCCTCTACAGCTTGCTCATCGGGCATGTCCATAAAACCAATTTCCTCGAGCAAAGCGGGAAGTTTGTCGCCCATACGCAATTTACCCGAGCAGCTTTCGCGGAGTTTGAAAAAGAGCGGACGACAATAGGTGGTCTGCACGACCTTGCCTTGCGCCAAGCCCAATGCATTGTCCAACATGGACTGAGCAGGATGCACATAATCACCATAGAGACAGGATAGTGGCGGGTCGGCATGTTCGGCAGCATCGGTGTTGTTGTAGCCGAGGATGCCAAAATCCTGCGGCGCCTGGAGTCCGAGTTTGTGCATGGCGGTGAGGAATCGGGTGGCATGTTGATCGTCATAACTGATCACCGCCAGGTCTCCCTTGTACTGCTTGAGCTTGCTGGCGACCTTGTCCATCGCCTTGGTTGTGGTGCCGATGAGTTGGCAGAGATTATCCAAACCGGCCTGGCCGATGAAGTTGGTATAGCCGATGATTTTGCGATGCAGAATGTCATTGTCCACCGAGAGCGGGCCGATGAAGGCAATGTTGTTATAACCGAGTTTTTGAAAATATTTGCCTGAGAGATCGGTGTAGTGGGTGGCACTCTTGCCGAAGGTCGCAGCGCGGGCAAAGCACTGATGCTCCAAACCGGGGAAGACGGCGGGGATACTCACGGGTATGGGCGACTTGTCAACGAACTGGAGCATTTTCTGGGTCTGCTCCCACGGGAACCAGGGGATGATGACCGCACAGCAACCCTCGGCTTGCAGACTCTCAACGGCCTGCGTGGCCGAGCCCTGGTAGTCGTGGATCATCTTGGTATGCAGTGTGATTTTCCGGTCGGTCGCGGTCTGACTGATACAGCCGGCAATCCGCAACGCATAAGGATCCGAGAAGGTATGCAGGAGTATGCCGACGTGGTTGACGTTCTTTGCTATAGCATTGGGATCGGTGACAAACGTACCTGAGCCGGTGCGTTTTTCGATGCGTCCTTCTTCGACCAACAAGGCCAGTGCTTTACGGACAGTTAAAAAATTGCAGTCATATTGCTTTGCCAAATCGCGCTCTGAGGGAATTTTATCACCGGGCTGAAGCTGATCCACAACAGACTCAATACTGACCTTAACTTGTTGATACTTCAGGTTATTGCGATCAAACATCTTGGCCATGGACAGATTCCCGAGAGTCAAAAAGAGACAATTGCTATACTAGTGATATGCAAATTTATCCCATATCGCTATTGATTGATGACAAAACTCGGGTAGGATTATGAAGCTTCAGGACAGCAACTGTCACTGAATCAATCCGCCCCCGATGCCACCGCACGCTTATAGCAATTGTAACCAACTTCAGTCCATACGCACAGGAGTCCGAAACATGATCAAACGATGGGCCATCACAGCAATGTTGTTCTGTGTCGCTGCCATAACCGCAACGACGCAGGCTGCTGAGAAAAATCTCATCTTCAACGGCAACTTCGAAGCCAGCACCCGCAAGACCGGCCAACCCGATGGCTGGGGACTGAAAACCGACAAGGGACAGGAATGGGCATCGGAAAACGGCAACCATTTTCTGCGCCTCACTACTGCCGAACCGGGCAAGATGAATCTGGTCTATCGTGAAATCTATTTTGAGCCCGAAGATGCAGGCAAAGCCCTGGAGATGCAGGTGAAGATGCGCTGCGACGGTGTCGTCCCCGGTGAGCGTCCCTGGTTTGATGCACGCATCATGATGAACTTCAAGGACTCCAACGGCAAGACACTCAAAGGTGCCAAGTCCCCCAACATCAAAGGCACCAAGAAGGATTGGATCCAAAAAACCTTCCAAATGAAAATCCCTGAAGGTGCGAGCAAACTCGAAATCATGCCCTGCCTGTTCAACACCCAGGCTGGCACGTTCGACATCGACGACATGCACCTCAAGTACATCGACAAGATGATCGAAAAGCCCAAGACACGCGCCCAATTGGCAAGCTTCCCGGTGGATGGTGGCAAGCACCACCCGCCCATGCTCAAGGTCAAAGGCAACCAACTCGTCGACGACAACGGCAAGGAATACTGGCTTCAGGGCGTGAGCATTCCCAGTCTCGAATGGTCACGCACCGGCGACTACATTCATAACTCCGTGGTGATTGCGATCGAAGAATGGAACGCCAACATCATCCGCCTGCCGGTCAAGTCCCCCTTCTGGTTTGGGACCAGTGGCTGGGAAGATGACGGAGGCAAACTCTATCGTGAGATCGTTGACAAACTCGTCGAATCCTGCGCCTCACGCGGTGCCTATCTCGTGCTTGATCTTCACGAATACAAAGCCATCCAACCCAAGCATATCGACTTCTGGATTGATGCAGCCAAACGATACAAGAACCATCCTGCGGTCATGTTCGGTCTGCTTAACGAGCCACATAGCATCGACTGGAAAACCTGGAAGTATGGCGGTGAAGTCAAGTCCAAAGTCAAAGCCAAAGCCGGTGTCGCAGCGGAAAACAAAATCACCTACAACACCTTCCAATCACCGGGCATGCAGGCCTGTGTCGATGCCATCCGCAAGACCGGTGCGAAAAACATCTGCGTCATCGGCGCGCTGGATTGGGCTTACGATCTCTCGGGCATTCTCAAAGGTTACGACATCGAAGACCCCGATGGTTACGGCATCATGTATGACACACACGTCTACCCATGGAAGTCCGACTGGCAAGGCAAGTTCCTGGATGTCGCAGAAAAACATCCTATTTTACTGGGTGAAAACGGCTGTGACGAAAAGAAAATGCCCTGGCAAACCAATCCTGAAAGCCCCTACACCTGGGCGCCGGACATGATCGGTTGTATTCAGAAATACAAACTCCATTGGACCGCATGGAGCTTCCACACCAGTGCAACCCCACGCGTGCTCCTGGATTGGGACTACACGCCCACACCGTTCTGGGGCAAATTCGTCAAGGAAGCTCTTGCAGGCAAACAATTCGAGATGAAGAAAATGCGATAAAGGCCATCGCGGCTTAATTGGATTGAACCACAGAGTCACAGAGACACATAGCCCGAGTTTTCGATTTACTGATCAACATCGGTGTGTTACAGGATCAAGCAGAATGAGATATTGTTTTTACATCATCACTTGCTTCATCATTATGATGTCATGCCTGCCAACGCATGCAGCAGAGAATCTTTTTCTCAACGGTGATCTGCAAGCCGGCTCAACAGAATTGCCTGCCAAATGGGGACTCAAACCCGAGCAAGGCGTGACCTGTAAAACACAGGGCGACAACCGTTTTCTGCGATTGACCAGCATGCATCCAGGCAAGACCGTACTGACGTATCGCGAGTTTTACTTCAATCCCGATGACGCAGGCAGGTTTCTCAGACTATCATTCAAGATGCGCTGTAATGACCTTCAGCGCGGCGAAAAGCCGTGGTTCGTCGGCACACTATTTATCCAGTTTGTCGATGACAACAATAAGAAACTTTCCCCCGGCGTCCGTGGCATCCCGCGCGTCAAAGGCACCATGGATTGGCAGGACAAGTCCGTCGACATGGTCATCCCGGACAAGGCCGTGAAACTGCAGATCATGCCGGTGCTGTTTAATGTCAAGTCGGGCACGATGGATATGGACGACTTCTCACTGCAATACATCAGTGCGATGGGTGAGAAATATAAACCAGCTCCCAAACAACGTGCACACACTGCGGTGTTCCCGGTCAACGGTGGTAAACCCCACCCGCTGGAACTCAAAGTCGTTGGCAATCAGGTCATCAATTCGGCGGGTAAGGAAGTCTGGCTCCAAGGCATCAACATCCCATCGCTGGGTTGGTCAGCTAAAGGCGAACAGGTTTTCACGTCCACCGTCGTGGCGATCGACGAATGGCATGCCAACGTGATCCGTTTGGCGGTGCGTCACAATTTCTGGTTCGGTGAAAGTGATTACCAAAACGACGGCGGCAAAGCCTATCGTGAACTGGTCGACAAACTCGTCGAAGCCACCGCATCGCGTGGTGCGTATCTGCTGCTTGATCTGCATGAGTTTAAAGCGATCCAACCCAAGCATCTGAGATTCTGGGAAGACGCAGCCAAGCGATACGCCAATCACCCAGCGGTGATCTTCGGCTTATTCAATGAACCACATAGCATCAGTTGGGATGTCTGGAAAAATGGTGGCCAAGTCAAAGAAAAGATCAAAGCCAAAGACGGCGTAGCTGCGGAAAACAAGCTTGACTACAAGACGTTTGAGTCACCGGGCATACAAAAGTGCATGGACGTGATCCGCCAGACCGGCGCGAAAAATGTGTGCACCGTCAGCGGTTTGGACTGGGCAGCAACCGTCGCAGGCGTGCTTGAAGGTTATGACATTGTGGACAACGGCGGCAACGGCATCATCTACGAAGCCCACTGCTACAACTGGAAAAAGGATTGGCAGGGACACTTCCTGGACACCGCGAAAAAGTACCCGGTTCTGATGGGCGAACTCGGTGCTGACATCAAGCCGATGGACTTTCTGCCAAAGGAGATTCAGGAAGATCCTTACACATGGGCGCCGGACTTTCTGGGATGTGTTCAGAAGCATAAGCTGCATTGGACGGCATGGTGCTTCCATACCAACTCCACGCCGCGCATGCTTTCGGATTGGGATTTCACGCCCACACCGTTCTGCGGTCAGTTTGCCAAGGACGCCCTCTCAGGCAAGCCATTTGAAATGAAGAAAATGCGTTGAGTTTGTGATCAACGTGAAAACTTGCATTTGTAAAACACATCATGAGGAGACAAGACATGAGTAAAAAATGGACCGGCCTGTGTGCCGTCGCAACACTGTTGACGATGACCACTGGCATCTTTGCTGGTGATAATATTTTCAAGGGAGGTGACTTCCAAGAGGAAAACCCAAAGAAGCCGGGCACACCTGCTCATTGGGGCATCAACCCTGAAAAAGGCAGCAGTTGGGAGACAGAAGGTGACAACAAATTCCTTCGTCTGACTTCCCTTGAATCAGGCAAAATGTACATGGTCTACCGCCAATTCTTCATCAAGCCGGCGGATTACGGCAAGAAGATGAAAATGACCTTCAAAATGCGATGCAACGGTATCGAAAAGGGTCAGAAATCCTGGTTCTCCGGCACGCTGTTTATCCAGTTCAAAAACGAAGCAGGCAAGAAAGTCAAAGGCGTCAGTAAGATCCCGCGTATGGCAGGCACCCATGCCGAATGGGAAGAAAAGGTTCTGGAATTTGAAGTCCCCGCAGGTGCTCATAAGTTCGAAGTCATGCCTGTCCTGTTTAACGTCAAGGCCGGCACGATGGACTTCGACGATTTCACGCTTGAGTACGTCGACTGATTAACGCCGTCCAATACCAACAACAACCGATCAACACCCCAAAGCACAGGCTTGCCACCTGTGCTTTTTTGTTTGCATGCCAGTCATCACGCCCCCTTAATCTTCAACGGTATCTGATTCACCACGATCAGATGATCGTTGATTCGCGCGGCGACGGCGCATGCGCGCTTCAATGTCCGACGCTTCTTCGGTGGTGAGTCTCATCGGCCTGCCACCACGTTGACCTGAACGGGTTGCCTTCTCGCCGTCTGCTGCAGCACGTTGTCCGTGTCCACCACCTCCCCCGCCACCCCTTCTTGACGAGGTTGGGCCGAACGTCAATTCCGCCAGGGTACCGGCGATGATTAACCATGCGATGACGACGGCAACACTCACTGCCCCGACTCCCAGCAGGCGTGTGGGTTTAATCTGCCACCACATCAGCGCACCGGAAATGCCCCAGAAAACCATGGTCAATGCGGTCGCGTCAGCAAGGAAAGTCCAGAACCAACGCGCCCCTACTGCATCGGGATATTGATGCAGTCGATGCAAGCGTGTCAGGCTATCACGAAACCCCAACCCGGAAGGACTCTGTGCAGCGCGTCCCGCCAACTGACCGTTGGCAAGATTAAACGTGGTGTTCCAAACCTTTCCAGCTTCATCCGTGAGTTGAAACTGCAATTCGGGAGCCGGTCGCAGACGCATGCGTGGACGCTGGTCGATTGTGATCCCTGCCGTCTCAAACAAGGCTTCTGCACCGTCACTGATTAAATCGGTGTCGATGGTTAAATCTGTGACGCGTTGGCCTGCAAAGTCCGGCTCGTCTTTTTCCTGTTGGTCCTGTGGCGTGGTTTGAATCTCAGCTTTGCCGGTCACGAGATTAACGCGTGCTGTGTGATTGGCATGTTCACTTGCAGCATTGATCGTCAACCGGCCGGTGATACGTGATGAGCCGTTGACCATTGCAAATTTTTCATCACCTGCTTGGTTGAGAAAAGCAATGACCTGCTCAGCCAATTGCTGAGAATCGATGGGCGTAAAGCCGATGGTTTGCTGGACCACGCTGGCCTGGGCCACATGCACGGTGTCGGTGGGTGTGGCCCAATTGGGGTGATTGAAAAACAAGCCACTTAAACCAAAAAGCAAAACCCATGGCAGGAGTAACAGTCCGGTGTACATATGCGTCCGGCGGACCAGTTTCAAAAACTGGTTGTACTTGCGTCGCATGGCAATCTTTTTTCGGGATGAACCTGAACCCGCATTTTTCTTTTTCTTGAACATCGTTATCTCATACCCCCCACAAGTGCCCGGCAGCACAGAGACACTGCCGAGCACCTTATTGCAAAGGGTTTATTCGTAGTCGTAAAGTTCGTCAGTGGACATGTCATTGTCGATATCGAGAAACCCACGGTGTTTGGATTTGAGTTCATCGACGGAGGATGATTTGAGAGCACTGCTGTCCGCTGGATAGTAGACTGCGGTGTTGCTGGAATGCCCATCCAACCAGGCGACGTTAGCAACGTGACCGTTATGCCGACCGTGAAGCGATGCCTTACCTGTGCTTGTCTGCCAACCGTAGGGTGAGGCTTCGGTCTGCGGCGGATCGGAGCTGCGGACAAAGCCGGTGGCATCGTAAATCACGCAGGTATTGATGGGATCAAGAAAGTGATCGACGATGGCAGCCGTGCGGATGTCCGAATCGTTGCCTTCTTGGGTTGCCATGAATCGGTTGTAACCGTAGTCAACCGGACCGGTGGACCAGTCCATGACATCGTACAAGGCCGAGTCACAACCCGAGACGTTACCTTTGCCCAGGTAGCGACCGATGATGCCTTCGCCCATGTAGAGAATCTCATTGGTCCAATCGACTCGTCCATACCAATAGGCATCTGGATACTTGCCCCCGGTTGAGAAGCTGGGCATGCGGTTTTTGTAGTCCACGGAGAATGCCAGAAAGGCGGTATTGACCTGCCGGGTGTTACTCAGACAACTGGCCGAACGCCCTGCTTCACGAGCCCCCGCCAAGGCCGGTAAAAGGATCGCTATGAGCAGAGCAATGATGCTGATGACCACCAGCAATTCGATGAGAGTGAAGGCCCGGGCAGCATCAGGCTGGCGCGGACTGGTCAAGGCGAGTGGGATATGCGAAGATACAGACATCGCGATACTCCTTTAATTAGGGGTGAGCGTAAAATGCGCGGCGGCCGGATCGCTGGCCAAAGTGACACCGGCCGCCGCCTTTCCAAAACATATTAAATGAGAACGAGTCTCATTTGCGTTTCAATATACGATCATTCTGATCTGGATGTCAACAGACAAAATTGGCTTTGGCCCCCCTTCGCTGATCTCCAATGAGGAATACCCCACACTCAGCGCGGTTTCAACTGAACGCTTGCGTCACACAAGCGACTGTCCTAAAAAGACTTGCTATCAATTCAGCCAATTGTTGGCAGGCTCGGTGTGCTCATTGAAAAAATTCGAACATCACACAAATCTTTTTGTTTACAGCCAGTATCCCGGGAGGTTTGATGTGATCCAGCGTGGGCAACCCATCGCCTGAAACCCGTTGGAATCGCATGTACCCATGTTTGGATAATCTCCGGGATTTACTGATTGATCTACTTGACTTTTACAAATGCTACGCAAAAATGAACCATAGTTATTTACATAGCATTTATCAGAGCATTTCAGGTATCACTTCATGACCACACAGGCACCCAGCCCTAAAAAGTTCAAGTATCAGCATGTGAAAAGCACGATCACGGACATGATTGGCCAGTTGGACCCGGGCGCCAAAATGCCCTCCGAACGCGAGCTTGCCCAAGCGAATCGATGCAACATGCAGACCATCCGCAAAGCCATGTCACTGCTGGTGGAAGAAGGTCGCATCGAACGCCGCGTCGGGTCGGGCACCTTCGTCACCCAACGCACCACCGCAGCACCCAAGACGCGACATGTCGGCATTTTGCTTCACGCTCAAGCCGACGCCTATGCCCTGCGGATCAGCAGCCTCATCGACCAGGAAGCGGTCAATGAGCAGGTGACCTTGCACACTCAAATCGTCCACGACTTTGATGACAGTGCGAACAAAGCCATCGCAACCCTTCAATCCATTGGCTGCACCTGTGCGATCGTGCCTTGGCTACCCTGGGATCAAAACCAGCCATTGGCGGACCTGGTTCGCCGATCCGATATCCCGTTGACCATCCCAATGCTGCTGCCTGGTTTGGAAAGTCACTGCTTTGCCAAACCTGACACGTTCGGCAAATCCGACATCAAATTCATTCAACTGGCTGGTGAGTATTTTCACGAAATGGGCTATGAACACATCGCCTTCATCGGCCCACTGGTCGAAGGCAATGACATTGTCGAACGCAAGATCGTCGGCTACACGCAATTCATCAGCAAACACCAACTGGATAATCTTTGTCACCTGGTTGCCATGGACAATCAAGCCATGAATGCGTTGGCGGCGAAGCTTGCCAAAATTGCTCCCAGGCTGGCGGTGACCTGCTTTGATGATTCGCATGCGATTCGATTCATCACGGCCATGCACAAACTCGGCCTGGAAGCACCGAAAGACTTTGTCATTCTCGGCTGGGGGGATACGACACTGGCTCAAACATGCGACCCCCCGCTATCGAGTCTGTCAGGCAATTATCGTGTGGGCGCCAAGTGGATGCTCAAAAATGCCATCGGTCTGGTGCGTGGCCAGGTCAGACAGGAACCCAAATCCGCTGGTTTGAAACTGCGCATGCGTCAAAGTTGCGGCGGAAATCAACTGGCCCCGGATGCATTAAGCCAACTCCTGGACAAAGTCGGCTTATCGCTTCGTGATCAATCGGAGACATTATCATGACTGACACACATCGTCATAGCGGCTTTACCCTCATTGAATTGCTGGTTGTGATCTCCATTATCTCACTGCTCATTGCAGTCTTATTGCCAGCCTTGGCTCAGGCGCGCGAATCCTCACGCAAACTCGATTGCGCAACACGCATGAAACAGATCGGCATCTTGACCTTCACTTATGTCGAAGACTATCAAGGTTGGTTGCCATTTAAGCCGGACATCTGGAAGCAGCGACTGGATGATTATGTCGCCCCGCGATCACGCTTTGGGATGAAGCAAATTTTCTATTGCCCTGATGCCCTGCACATTCCACGCCCCAGCTATAACACCGTCAACAAAGCCTACTCCGCCAGCTTCTGGATCAACCCCGCCTTCTCCAGCCAATCGGGAAACGATCAATATGCATGGAAGATGGACGAACTGGATGTCTACCTCAAACGCACGCCAAGTCAGATCAACTGGATCAAGGAATCCAAAGTCAACGCGGGTTGGAACTACACCTGTGGCAACTACAATGTCAGCGTTTATTACCGACATCTATCCGACACCCAGGCCAACCAACTCTGGCTTGACGGCCATGTGACATCACTGATCAACTGACGCATTTTAACCTTGTTTTTCAGACTTTAAACCATTCGCTGACTATCACACAACACCAACTCACCACTTAACCCCCAAATGGTTCAGGAGCGATCGCTATGCCCGCATTTTTCAAAGTTGTTCTGACACTGCTGCTTCTCACCTCGTTCACCTGCGTGCACGCCCAGACACAAACGCCCAGTGAATCCAAAGATTTACCCCGCGCCAAAACCGTCCAGTTCCCCGTCGATGGCGGCCAACCATACCCACCAGCCTTAAAGACAGTTGGCAACAAAGTCGTTGACTCGGCAGGCAATGAAGTCTGGCTTCAAGGACTCAACGTCCCATCACTGGGCTGGTCGGTGCATGGCGAATATGTCTTCCCATCCACCGTCATTGCCATCGAAGAGTGGCATGCCAACATCATCCGACTGGCGGTGCAGGCACAGTTCTGGTTCGGCCAAACCAAGTACCAACGCGATGGGGGTAAGTCCTATCGTGAGTTGGTCGATAAACTCGTCAAGGCAACAGCTTCACGTGGTGCGTACCTGCTTCTGGATCTACATGAATTCAAAGCCGTGCAGGAGCGCCATCTGGACTTCTGGGAAGACGCAGCAACACGCTACAAAAATCATCCAGCGGTCATCTTCGGCTTATTCAATGAACCGCATGGCATCACCTGGGAAGTCTGGAAAGATGGTGGCACGGTCAAAAAGAAAATCAAACCCCAGCCGGGCGTGGTCGCAGAAAATGACCTGAAATATGAGACATTCGAATCTCCGGGCATGCAGGCTTTGATGGATCGCATCCGCAAGACCGGCGCGAAAAATGTCTGCACCGTCAGTGGTATCCATTGGGCTGCCACCATCTCCGGCCCGCTTAACGGTTTTGCCATTGATGATCGCGGTGGCAACGGCATCATCTACGAAGCCCATTGCTACAACTGGAAAAACGATTGGGAGAATTACTTCCTCAAAACCGCTGAGAAATATCCGGTCCTCATCGGTGAACTCGGTGCGGACAGCCGTCCCATGAACTTTCTAACCGAACTTGGCATTACGCCAGAAGACCCGTACACCTGGGTCCCCGACTTTCTGGGATGCATCCAGAAATACAAGCTGCACTGGACCGGCTGGTGTTTCCACACAGCATCGGCACCGCGCATGCTCGCAGATTGGGACTTCACACCCACGCCCTTCTGGGGTCAATTTGCCAAAGACGCCCTGGCTGGCAAACAGTTCGAGATCAAGAAAATGAGATAATCCGACTCGCCCAGACCACACGTCTAACAATGGCATCAGCGATACGCTGTGTCGCAGCTATTTTCACGATGGATGCAAGGCAAAAAGTCACGCAGGCAGTAAGCGGTTAAGCGTTCACCTAAAGATATGCAAAGAATTAATCTCCACCGTCCGTCACTCCCGCGCAGGCGGGAGTCCAGTGAGACATGCAATCGTCAACAGAATGCCACTGGATTCCCGCCTGCGCGGGAATGACGAAATCAAAGAAGACATGGAGATTAAATGCTTGAACTGCACTAACTGCCAGACAAAGACCAAACCAACAAAAAAAGCCCAGGCGATAAACCTGGGCTTTTTTATTGATTCAGTTGTTTTGAAAGTCTAAGGCTTGGCTGCTGGATCACTGGCTTTCTCGACATTGGCAAGTACATCAATGACGTTCGAGCCAATGGTGATCTTCACCGTATCAAACATCCAGACACTTTGGCTGCGTGTTGCCACGGCATGGACCTGGCCTTGGCCCATGGGACCGGAGACCGAGTAAAAAATGTCTGCATCACCAGCCGAGTTTTGAATACTGATGTTACCGGTCACGAAAAAGCCCGGCTCAATGGTATCACCCAGCTCAGCAATTACAGCAGGATCGGATTGGACCATCGCAAGGGATTGTTGGTAAACATCCGATGACTTGATCATCCCGAACACCGCGCCGAAGATCAGCGTGAAAAACCCGCCACAAACAAGGATCGGCGTTAAGCAACCAACGGGTACAACCCATTTCCAGTTGCGTCCGAACCATGATTTTTGTGGCATAGCCTGATCTTGCATCATGCACCCCCGACTTTCAAAAGCATGTTATTTCTTGGGCGAAGCCTTCTTCTTGGCCGGCGCCTTGGGAGCAGCGGGAGCTGCAGCCTTCTGCGTCTTGAATGCTTCCTGGTTGATGGCAGCATAGGCCAGGTCATAACGCTTGCCGAAGCGTTGGATGGCAACGACGGCCACAGGCTTGGGCGGTGTGTAGAACGGGTTACCGCCGGACTTGGCAGCACTGACACCCGGTTCGGTGGTCAGCAGGAAAGAACCTTCAGCCTGGTAGGTCAGACGATACTGCTCGGGCAGGTCCACCTTGAACTTCCCGTTGGCGGCGGCATCACGGATGTAGCCGGCCATCAGAAAACTCAACGTTTCGATTTCCACATCAGACGAGGGCACGACGACATCAATCTTCACGCCTTCTTTGTTCTTTTCGGTCTTGTTCACGGTGATCGTTTTGATCTGCATATGTGTGTTTCTCCTGGGGTCATCCCCCGTCAAAATGAGTAGTGGACTGGTTAATGTAACGCCTTGCTCAAACTTGGCAAGACTTTAAGTGAATTTTCATCTCAGTGATCTTCAAAGGTCAAACGGCTTGCGGCTGGGTCTCGCCGGTGACCAGTTGTTCGTAGGTTTCGCGCTGACGGATGATCGTCGCGGTGTCACCATCAACCAAGACTTCCGGAGGGCGGACCATGGCGTTGTAATTACTGGCCATCACCATCCCATAAGCGCCACATGTATAAATGGCGATCAGATCACCACGCTCCATTGAGGGGAGCATGCGCTGTTTGGCAAAGACGTCGGAGCTTTCGCAGACCGGCCCCACCACATCGGTGAGTTCCAGGCCGGGTAAGTCCATTTCTTCCTTGCGATCAACCGGCGCCTGTGACGGATCACACTGCGTCGGCCAGAGGAAATGAAACGCGTCATACATCGCAGGACGGATCAGGTGATGCATGCCGGTATCAACGATGACGAATTTCTTGTTGCCGCCCTTTTTCAAATACTGAACACGGGTGACCAGAATGCCGGCATTACCGGAGATGGTTCGCCCCGGTTCGAGAATGATCTTCAGGCCCTTGTCCTTGACCAACGGCACGATGGCGTCGGCATACTCCTGCCAATCAGGACTCTTGCCCGATTCATAGTCTGCTGCAAAACCGCCACCGATATCCAACGTGTCAATGGTGTAGCCAGCGGTACGCAATTCGTCGATGAGCACGAGTGCTTTTTCGATGGCCTTGACGTAAGGCTCGGGACTGTAAATCGGTGAACCGATATGCAGATGAATCGCGGTCGGCTTGCAGTGTGGGTTATTGCCATAGCTATCGAAGAAACGCTTGGCCCGTTCGATGTCGACCCCGAACTTGGTTTCCTTCTTGCCGGTCGTGGTCTTGTCATGGGTCTTGGGATCGTAGATATCCGGATTCACACGCAAGGCGGCGTGAGCGGTCTTCCCCATCTGCTGAGCGATGGCTGCGATATTCTCAAACTCGGCTTCGGACTCGATATTGAAATAACCGATCCCAGCTTCGATGCCCTGCTCGATTTCGGCGTCGGTTTTGCCAACACCGGCGTAAACGATCTTGCTCATGTCCGCGTCAGCAAGTTGCGCGCGGTAAAGCTCACCGCCGGAGACCACGTCCATGCCAGCCCCTTCGCCAGCAAGGAGTTTAAGCAGATTGATGTTGCCACAACTCTTGATCGAGTAGCAGATCACCGGGTCGACCGCAGCAAAGGCGGCGCGGAGTTTGTTGAAGTGAGTCAACAGGGTTTTTTTGGAATAGACGTACATCGGCGTGCCGACTTTGGCAGCCAATTCATCAATATTCACGTCTTCAGCAAAAAGTTGCCCGTTACGATACTGAAAATCATCCATGGTCTTTTCTCTAAACAGAGTTTCTTATCAGACCCGACATTCTAACAGTTCCAGCGTCTCTGGCTAATCCACTCTCACTTGCGATGCCAAGGTTTCTCTGCCAGGACGAATCCACAAAACGAGACAAATTACCCCGGTTATTGTGCGGATGTTCGATCAAGTCATGCTTTGAATAATTCGATATACCTATTATTCGTCGAATTTACAGTTCGACATTGTATGGTCATGGGGAGGCTTAAAAAATGATCGATCAAGCAGTGGTTGGCAGCGAAGAAGCTGATTTGGTATTAACCAGCGATGTCCTGCGACGCTTGACAGACGGCGTATACATCGTCGATCGTGACCGCAAGATTCTCTTCTGGAATCAAGCTGCCCAAGCGGTCACAGGATACGATGCGGACGAAGTGGTTGGCAGTCGATGCAATGACAATCTGCTGCGTCATGTCGATGAACAGGGGCGATGCCTGTGTGAAGATGGATGCCCCCTGCAAGCCATCATGGAAGACGGAATTCCCCGCGAGGCCCATGTCTATCTGAGTCACCACGACGGCCACCGCGTGCCGGTGCATGTACGTGGCACGCCGATTTTCGGTTCCGACAACGAGGTCATCGGCTGTGTGGAAGTGTTCAATGATGACACCCCCCGACTGAGCATGATGGAACGTCTTGCCAAGCTGGAAAATCAGGCGTTGCTTGATCCCTTGACCGGCTTGGGCAATCGCCGATTGTTTGATGACACATTAAAAAAAACGCTCAAAGCCTATGAACGCCAGCCCAGTAAACCCTTCGGCTTGATCCTGGTGGACATCGACCATTTCAAAAAAGTCAACGACTTCTACGGCCACCAGGTTGGTGACATGTTATTGGGCATGGTCGGGCGCACACTCAGCGGTCACTGCCGCGCTTATGACACCGCGACACGTTGGGGTGGCGAAGAGTTTGCATTGATCCTTGAGGACATGCAGGAAAAACAAATCGTCGCCATGGCCAATCGGATCAAACATGCCATCGGACGATCCTGTCTGGAATATCAGCAATGTCATGTCAGCGTCAGTGTTTCATTGGGTGTGACACTCTCCAACACCGAAGACACGGTCAATACGCTGTTCGCCAGAGCGGACGCCTTGCTGCTTGACGCCAAAGAGGCTGGGCGTAACACCGTCAAGTTCGGTTAAAGACCGGATAACCTGCAAAAACCGTAGACAGAATGCGGGTTACAAGCCCTGTACCACACCGCTTTATCAAGTCTCTGTGTGATCGTTCCGATAGGCAAAAAGGTAAATAACTCCGTGATTTCCATATTCATGCCTTGCTGTTTTGAGAAGTGAATGCATCCATGGATCAAAGTGATCAAAAAAAGCTGGAAAATCTGCTGGCTAACACCGAAATTCTCGACTCGCTCAATGACGGTGTTTACATCGTGGACCCGGATCGTCGGATACTTTATTGGAATCAGGCAGCCGAAAATTTGACCGGTTTTAAAGCTGAATATGTCATCGGCAAACGTTGTCAGGACGGCATCCTCACGCACGTCAATCAACAAGGATGCACACTTTGCAGCGACGGTTGCCCGTTATCCCAAGTCATTGAGACCGGCCAGCGGCAAGAGATTGATGTGATCATGCATCACCGTCGCGGCTATCGTCTGCCCGTGCAGGTCAAAGGCAATCCCATTCTCGGAATCGGCGGGCGGGTGATTGCCTGTGTTGAAGTCTTCAAGCTTCAGACGCACTCGGAAAGTCTGTTTGACCGCATCGCCCAAACGGAAAACGAATCGCTTCAGGATTCAACCACCAAGCTGCCCAACGCTCGATTCATCGAAAAGACACTGAAAATCAAACTGACCAATGCCAGCAAGTCCGGCGTGTCCTTTGGCATGCTGCAACTGCAGATATGCAAGTTCGATCAACTCAAAGCTGAACACAGCAGCCAACTCACTGAAAAGATCGTGCAGATTGTCAGTCAATCCCTCATAGCCAACTGTCGTGTGCAGGACACTGTCGGTCGCGTAGCAGAGAATCAACTGGTGGTCTTCAACAACGTGCAGTGTGTGGATCAACTCAAACAAATTGCCAACAACCTTGAGCAAGTTCTGAGCCGATGCACTTGTGAAGTGGGTGACGAACGTTTGAATATTGGCGTCAATGTGCAAAGCGGTCTGATCCAACCGGGCCAATGTCTCAACGCTCTGATGCGGCAGTTGACGAAAAATATATCCGGCAACAGCCAGGCTGCATAAGCGTTCTCATCGCAAACGTCTCAAACCAAGTCATGATTAGAGATCGCAAACAGGTGTGGCGATGTCCGTTTGCTCTATCCGTTATGATGTTGCCCATGAGTCAACGACCTGTACAGGAAGACGGTCGCGTGCATGGCTGTATCGTCGCTGCGCGCAATGAAGCTGGTAAGTGGCTGCTGATCCGGCGCGCCAAGGGTGTTGCCATGGCTGGGGGTATCTGCTTTCCCGGTGGTGCGATTGAACACGGGGAGACCCACGCGCAGGCCGGTGTCCGTGAAATCCGTGAAGAGACCGGCCTGGTGGTCCGCCTGCAAAAAGAAATCTGGCATTTTGTGTATCCCGACCGCCCGTTGACGCTGTGGGGCTGGTTGGGTGAGTTGCAGACCTTCGATCCGACCCCCGATCCGAATGAAGTCAGCGAGATTTTATGGCTGAGTTTCGAAGAAATTGCAGCCGATCCCGATGTTTTGCCCTACACGGACCTTTTCATCGAACGGATCAAAGCCAACCTCTGATCATTTTTTCCTATCCCTCCACACCCACTGAACCGGCGTTCCAATACGACCTGATCTGAGTTGGGGCAGGCGTGCCATGCACATTTCCCAGATGAAGCTACCCTCAAAATTGGCTTTGCTGCCCCATCTGCCGTTATAATTTTTGGTTAAATCCATTTACACTCGCCAAGTGAACTTCATTCAGTTATCGATTCAGGGACACATCGCACATGATTCATACCTTGTTCACGCACGCCAAAACTTATTTATGTCTGTTGACCATGCTTCTGGTACTCGTCATCGGGCAAACGCTGCAAGCCCAATCCAGTCGCGAAGTCACCGTGGTGGTCAAGACCCCCGGCCAGGCAACGCGGCGCGTCGATGACGTGGACATCAAGCTCTACGCGCGCCCCATCACCGATGGTGCCAAGACAACCAACGACATTCAGTTGAACGTCAAGACCATTCAGCCGATCCAGTCGGTGTCGACCGGCCGAGCCAGTGCGTACAAGGTGACCGTCGAACTGCCTGCCAACATCACGCGTGAGTCTTACGGCTTATGGGCGTACATCGATGCAGGCAACACGGTGACCGAATCCAATCTCGGTGCGGTGGACCTGGTCATTGAATTCGGTCGTGTGACCTTACCGCAGCGCATTGTATCCGGCGGCAAAGGTGTCGCGCGTTTCCCGGTGACTATCACCAACAAAGGCGATCTCGCAGCCGTCCGCCAACAGCGCATCGACATCAAGATCGTCGCCCGTCCTGCCACCGCGGTTGATGAATCACAGGACGTGACCATTGCCACCGCCGCCAACGAATCCATTGGCGGGATGGAACCGGGTGAAACAATCAAGGTCGTCCTCATCGGTGAGTTCCCCGGCCAGTTGCCTGTTCAGAGTTACAACATCATTGCTGTAGCAGACAGTTCCAACACCGTTAACGAACGTGACGAAAACAACAACACCGCCCAGATGCCCGACACCATCGCCGTGACGGGGCAGAACATCGACCTGCTGGTTGATTTGAATAATGTCCAGCTTCCCAAGGGCATTGTTTCAGGATCGGAAAAACAGATCACCGTGCCGATCAAGATTTCCAATGCCGGCAATCTCGGTTTTGATCTGGATCAGACGGTGGATGTGAAGATCGTCGCGCGTCCGGCATTGAACATTGACGATGACAGCGAAGATGTTTTACTTGCCTTCTCGCAGGGCAACTCGCTTGCCCAACTCGGCCCGGGCAAGACCATGGAACTGGATATCGAAGGCAAACTTCCCCCGACCATGGCCAAAGGCACGTACACGATGCGGGTGATCATTGACCCGACCAATCGTGTGAAGGAAGCCAACGAATCAAACAATGTGGCGATGCTGCTTGAACCGATCAGCGTGCTTGCCAAGGTGGTTGATCTGGATGGTCAACTCATGGACGCCCATGCCCCGCGCCGCGTGATCAGTGGCGAAAGTCCGCTGCTGGTGATGCCGCTGCGAATCACCAACTCCGGCAGTGTCCCCTTCTCTGCTGATGCCCCTGCCATTGATATCAAACTCATTGCACGTCCCGACGATGCATTGGATCAGACCGGTGACATCGTCCTGAATCAAATCAAGGATCGGCCCGTCTCCGGCTTGATGCCCGGTCAATCCATGATCGTGAACCTCGACGTTGCATTGCCTGCGGACATGCAGCATGGCCGATTCAAACTCATTGCCATCGTCGATGCATCCAACAAGATTGAAGAAGCAGACGAAACCAACAACACACCGGAATACGAACACACCATGGCGGTCGAAAAGCCGTTTGTGGATTTGGTTGCAGGTATCGTGACGCTGCGTCCGGCTCGTGCGATTGTCTCGGGTTCGGATCACGTGTTGACCGTGCCTGTGAAGGTTGCCAACAAGGGTAATGTCCGCCCCAACGCCAATGTGCCGGTGAACATCCGCGTCAGTGGTCGCCCGCTTGGCGCCTTGGACAAGACGTCCAACGATGTTGAGTTGGGTGTGATTGAAAATGTGAACCTTGGTGATCTTGAACCGGGGACCGAAAAGCTTTATCAAGCTCAGGCCAAGTTTCCCGCCCGGATGCCTGCGGGCAAGTATGTTCTCGTTGCCCAGGTGGACAGCGACGCCGTGGTGGTTGAGCCGGATGATGAAAACAACTACGCGGTCGCGCCGGTTGCTCATGCTCTGGAGATTGCTGCCCCGCGTGTTGATCTGGGTGCACAGATTGTCAACCTGAACCTGCCGACCTCGGTCATTGCAGGTCAAGGCACCGTGCTTGCTTTGCCGGTGAAGATCATTAACCAGGGCAACATCGCTTTGCCTGCCGATCAGTATGTGGATATCAAAGTCTCCGCCCGTAAGCTCGGGGCCGACGGTGATAAGGACATCGACCTTGCCCTGGATATCGACAAGCCGGTTGCTTCACTGGCTCCGGGTGATTCGCTGACCTTTACGTCCACCGTCACGATTCCGTCGAACGTGGAAAGTGGCAAATATCTGCTGGTGGCTCATGTCGATGCAACCAACAAACTCAAGGAAGAAGACGAAGCCAACAACCTGTTGACCATCGCACCGGGGCAGGCGTTTGACGTGGTCGCGCCGGTGATTGACCTGGTGGCTGACATCGTCAACCCGCTGTTGCCCCCCAGCACGGTTGCCGGTCATGGCCCTGATGCCACGATCCCCGTGCAGGTCACCAACGCGGGTAATGTCGCGGTGGCGGCGGATACGCAGATTGACATCAAGGTCTTCGCCAAACCGGTCAATGGTGAGAAAGAAATGCTCGTCTCCACACTGGCTTCCCAACCCATCGGCAAGCTGGCGTCGGGGCAGTCGGTCACCTTCTCTGCAAACGCACGCGTGCCGGTGTCAGCAGAGAAAGGTCGTTATGTGTTCATCGCCAGGGTGGACACATCGGATGTCGTGACCGAAACCACCAAGACCAACAACACCGCTCAGACTGCCGGTGCCAATGCATGGTTGGTGGCTGAGCCGTTCGTGGACCTTGCAATCAACATCGACAGCGCAATCACCACCGCCCAGGCCATTGCCGGCCACAGTCAGCCGGTGACCGCAACGCTGCGTGTGACAAACATGGGTAACATCCCAACAGGTCCGCAGACCAAGCTTCGCATCAGCATGTTCTGTTCGTCGGACAACGGCCAGAGCAAAACCGAACTCACGGAACTGGGTGAAGTCGAAGCAGGCAATCTGCAGTCCGGCCAATCGATCGTGATCACCGCCAAGGGCAGCTTCCCCGCGACACTCACTGCGGGACGTTATGTGCTGGGTGCATCACTTCTGAACAGTCGCGCTGCCGGTGATGAAAAAGCTGCCAATGACATGGCAATCCAGGTTGCTGCTGATGCGGTCAACGTGGTGCGTCCGTTTGTGGATCTGGCTTTGGCGCTTGATCCGGTTTCGCTTCCAGGCAGTGTGATCGCAGGTTACGCCAAGCCGATCACCCTGCCGTTGCGTCTGACCAATCAAGGCAACATTGCCATGCCTGAGTCAATGCAGGTGAACCTGCGCATCCACGCGGTGAACACCGGCGAAGGTGGTCAGCGTGTGGCAGTCGGATCACTGGAAGCAATCGAAGTCGGGGCCTTGGCGCCGGGTGCTTCGGTGATGGCGCCAGCAAGCGTGAGTCTGCCTGCCACCCTGGCTGCAGGTCAATACAACCTCACCGCCGAGATCGATCCGACGACTGCAACCGGTGATACCGATCCCGCCAATAACCGCGTTGCCACCGTCAAGGCGCATGCGATCTCTGTCTCGCGTCCGTTTATCGACATCGCATCGGCCATCGTCTCACCAAGCGTTCCTGCTCAGGTTATCGCAGGCCACGGTCCGGCATTTGAGTTTGTCGTGCGTCTGACCAATCAGGGCAATGTCCCCCTACCAGCGGATCAGAAACTCACGGTGAGTACCTATGCGGTGTCCACGACCAACAAGTCCATGGCAACCCGCATCGACCAGCAGAACGTCAACGTCGACGGACTTGGTGCTGGCAGCAGTGTCGATGCGTCCATGGTCCTGCTCATCCCCTCATCAGTCTCCGTCGGAGATTACGGCCTGCGTGTACAGGTTGAGCCTGCAGGTGATGCGTTGGTGGAAACCAGTCGCGACAACAACGTGGCAGTGACGACCGCCAATCAGGCGATCAAGGTGCTTGCACCGTTCGTCGACCTGGTGGGTCAGTTCGACTCTGCGAAGCTGCCCCGACAGATCGTTGCCGGTCATGCTTCGGAAGTCACCGTGCCGATCCACATTACCAATCAGGGCAATATTGCTTTGGACGACAAGGCAGCAGTGGGTGTCAAACTCTTTGCCCGTCCGCTGGATCGCAAAGCACAGGACATCGTCCTTGCAACCCTCAGCGATCAATCGCTGGCAGGCCTGGCCTCGGGCAGTGTTCGCACTTTGGATGCAACCGTCAAGTTCCCCCCTGCCATGGGTGTTGGACGTTACCTTGTTGGTCTGGAAATCGACACGGCATCACAGGTGACCGAGTCGGATGAAAACAACAATAACCAACTGGCTGACCAGGGCCTTGCCATGCAGGTCGACGCACCGCGGTATGACCTGATCGGCTCACTGGAAACGGTTCGCCCGTCAGGTGGCATTATTCTCGAAGCGCAGAAAGTCAGCGTCTACGTCAAGATTGCCAACCGTGGCAATATCCCACTGGACGCCAAGCAAACCGTCGACGTCATGCTCTACGCCCGTCCCGTGTCACTGGGTAAACTCCCGGACATGGACCTGCAACTTGGACGCATGGCATCGCTGGATGTCAGCGGTCTTGCACCGGGTCTGGAACGCACCTTCCGCGAAGAAGTGATGTTCTCAACGACGAACATGCCAACCGATGACTATGTGATTGTTGCCAGGATCGACTCAACGGACCTGCTTCGTGAAGTCGACGAAACCAACAATATCGCCAAGGCCGAGGATCGCGTGATTGCCCTGGGCCGCCGCTTCCGCATCAAGAACATGCCCGTGCCGTTTGATTCAGATGGCCCGCGTCGTTACATGGTCAACGGCATCACCATCCAATACAAGGGGCTGCCCGCAGATCCTTCGGTCCAGCAGCTTAAAGCATTGGAACTCAAACTCACCAAGTCCTATGCAGGCCTCGTGGCTCAGCGTTACGAAGAAGAGTCGCAACGCATGACCGTCGGCCAACTCACCGAAGTCAAGGACACCTACCTGTATCGCTCAGCGGTCCGCGTGCTCTGTGCCCGTATTGCTGATCACCTTGAGACGGTGGGCAAGGGTGATCTGTCGGTGCATCCGGCCTATGACCAGATCGACATCAAGGGCGAAGACCTGCGACCCGATGGGCAAACCGGTTTGACGATCGTGATTGAAAAAGCTCGTTAATCAGGCAAAGTTAACCGCAACTCCAAAGAGCATCGGCTTCAAACCGGTGCTCTTTTTTTGTGTATACATTTGAATATCGCACGAAAGCCGTGACTCTCCTGAGTCACGGGTTGTCTTAAGGAAAAGGTGACAAGGCAACCCGTGCCGCAGGAGCGACACGGCTTTGGTGATCCTCCCCCCAATACAAACACATCAATCAACGAGGGGCGATTTTTCATCTCATGACATGACGTTTATCATGCATAGAGAACACAAACGAACACGAACAGGAGAAACCTCATGGCATTGACTCCCTCCACGATGCTACCGCTGGGGACCACCGCACCGGACTTTGCACTGCCCAACACCGAAGGCGACACCATCCAGCTGGCTGACTACACACACTGCAAGGCGCTGCTGGTGATGTTCATCTGCAATCACTGCCCGTACGTCAAGCATGTCGCGCCGGAGTTGGCACGCATTGGACACGACTACAAAGACAAGGGTCTTGGGATCGTGGCGATTCAGTCCAACGATATCAATTCGCATCCGGATGATTCGCCGGAAATGATGGTCAAGGAAAAGGCTGAGCGTGGGTACAACTTCCATTACCTGTATGATGCCGACCAGTCCGTTGCAAAGGCTTATACCGCAGCCTGCACGCCGGACTTCTTTTTGTTTGATGCGGATCACAAACTGGCTTACCGCGGGCAACTCGATGACACCCGCCCCACGCGCATTCGTTCAGGTGTGTACGACTCAAGCAATGCGCCGGATGGCAAAGACCTGCGTGCTGCCATCAACGCGGTGTTGGCGGGCGAGAAACCCAGCGAATCACAGAAGCCGTCGATGGGCTGCAATATCAAATGGACCCCGGGCAATGAGCCGGACTATTTCAAGTCCTGATCTTAACCGTCTTCCGAGCAGGATGTGGCATCAATATCAAAATACCAACAGCTATTAACTATCGTCGATAAAAATTTAATAGCTTCCATATGGTAGGACCGTTAAACTATGCTATATTGCTAGTGGTACCTGTTGTCTATCAATGCACTTATAGGGTTTGGGGTTTGAAAGTTGGTTCGGGGTACCGGCTGATATCACTTGGTCAGCACAAAAGCAACATTGTGATGAACTGACTCAAATAAAGGTAGTGGGGATGCACTTGAAATACACCTCGATCGTACTGACCATTTTATTGATGGCCAGTGGTCACACGTTATGGGCTCAGACAACCAATACGGCATTGGAGCGCTTTGAGCGTCAGCTTGATCAAATTCGCATGCAGACGCGTCAACAAGCCAACACCGATGTGCCTGTGGATCAGCGACTGCTCATCGACTATGGCGCTTCGTTGACGCTGAGCTATGCAGCCATTGATGACTCAACCTACGACACGCACCTGTTTAACTCGTATCAACTCCAGGGCTTTGTCCGCATGAACCTTGACGGGGCACACAACTTCTTTGCCCGTGTCAGTTCGACTTATCGTGATTTCCACCCTGCTTCGGACTCGTTTGATACGCATGGGGACGACTGGGAGGAATTCAAACTCGATCGCGCGGTCTACCGATTTAATCTGGGTAAAGCCATCGCTGCACAAGGCAATCAGCCCCCGATCACGAATCTGATTTTCGAAGGCGGACGCCAGTACATCCACTGGTTTACCGGCCTGGTTTTCAGCGATGAACTCGATGGCGTGATGCTCACCGTCAACCACGATAAACTCGCCCTCATCGGCATGGCAGGAACCAGCACGCGTCGCACCATCGACATTGACTCTGCCCGTCCCAACTATGACACCGATACGCATCGTGACTTTTTTGCTGGTGCCATCACCTACCAGATCAACGAGCATCACACGCCCTTTGTCTATGCCCTGTATCAGCAGGATCACAACGACACCGGCAACTATGTCGACTCAATCTACACCGGCACGACCACCGTCTTCGACTACGAAACATGGTACGTCGGCGTCGGTTCGCAAGGCAGTCTCTCCGATCAGATGCTTTACAATGTTGAGTTTGCTTACGAAGGCGGACGTGGCATGTCCAGCCCCTTTGACAGCAGCTACTCATCGGTCACGCAAACCAAGGAAGACGTCTCCGCCTGGGCGATGGCGATGAACCTTTCCTACCAATTTAAAAGTGACAACTACACCCGCATTGACGGGGAAATCATCCTGGCGTCCGGCGATGGGGATCGCGTCTTTTCCACCAGTTCGTCCTACGGGGGCAATCAACCGGGTTCCAACGACACTGCATTTAATGCCTTTGGTTCCATGGACACCGGCCTGGCCTTTGCCCCGGAAGTCTCCAACCTCATGATGCTTCGCACCGGCATCTCCACCTTCCCGCTGATCAACCACGAACGGTTCAAGCGACTGCAGGTCGGTGCCAACGTGTATCTCTTTGGCAAGCTCAACGAAAACGCACCCATCGACGAAGACACCAGCGACCACACCTTCCTGGGTGTCGAAACCGACATCTATGCCAACTGGCAGATCACCAATGACCTGTCGTTTGCAGCGCGCTATGGCATCTTCTTCGGCGGTGATGCACTGAATAACAAAGACAATCCGCGTAACTTTTTCTACACCAGTCTGACCCTGGCATTTTAATCCCATGAAACATGCACACCCCCTGATCCGAATCAGTCTTCTGCTTGCCTGTGTGATGCCCCTGGCCATGACTGGCTGTCAGTCCGCACAGGTCACCGAAAACCTCACCGCCCAATATGCAGGTAACGACCTGGATAGCCAGATGAACTTCTGGCATTCACTCAACGACAAGAAACTCATCAGCAATGATGAAGCCTTCCACGGTGCCCTGCTGTTTTACTGTGGTGAAGATCATTCCAAGAACTACGACGAACGCGTCTGGCGTCTGAAGGAAGATGGCTTCTTGCCCGACAGCTTCTTCGGCGCTGAGAACGAAGCGATCACCCGTGGCCAGTTGGCAGCGCTGCTTGCAAAGATGGTCGAGCTTGATGGTGGCGTGATGATGCGAATCTTCGGCACGACCCCGCGTTATGCCTTAAAGGAAATGGTCGCCTTGCGCATCTTCCCGACATCCTCTGCCCAGCAGGTGCTCAATGGCGCTCAGTACATTGAGATCATGGGACGCATTGAAGACTATCAGGTCAATGCCGATCGCAAAGCCAATGCCGCAGAACTCGACGCTTCACAGAAAAAACAAACCCAACCCAGCGACGAATCCAAGCAGCCGACAAGTGACGAGAACACGTCGTCCAACGGTTAATGATCCACAGCTACAAACGAAATTGATGCTCAGAAAATTGGAGTTCATCATGAAATACCAACACCTCATGCTCAGCCTGCTTATCTGTCTTTTGGCGATCAACCTGCCGAGCGTTGCTGACGACTCTCCGGTCGATCCGACCCAGACCATTGCCGACCAGGTCCTCCAAGGCGTGGTCACTGGCGTTCGCGGGATGGTGCAGATTCGCCAGAGTGAAGACGATCCCTGGGTCAAAGCCGAAACCGGGATGGAACTCTCCCAGGGCGCCGAGTTCCGCACCGGCCCGCGCAGTGCCGTGCAGTTTAAGATTCCGCCGGACCAGACGATCACCCTCGACCGCCTGGGGACCGTGAAACTCCTCACTGCTGTGGCTGAAAACAACAAGATCAAAACCGACATCGGCATGACCTACGGTCGCACACGATACGACATCCGCAAGGCCGGCTTCGAACACGAATCGACCATCCGAAGCCCCTCTGCCACGCTTTCGGTCCGCGGGACCCGAGTGGGTATTCAGGACGGTGCAATGGGTTTCGTGGCATGGTCCACGGAAAGTCGCGCCCGTGTCTTTGACCAGAATCGCCGTCAAACCATGACCTTCGGCGAAGACACCGGCGTGGACAGTGAATCGCAAAGCCCCGCGGATAACAAGAAGAAATCCGGTCAGGTGGACCCCGGTGACAACCGCGGACGTGATGGCGGGGAGGACATATTGGTATTCAACCAGCCTGGGCACAACCCCAATCCCGGTGGTGGCCTTCCCATCTTCGGCCCTGGTGGACCGCGTAAAATGGGGCCGGTCATTCCCAACAACCCCGACTTCCTGGGACTGGCGTTGGGCCAACTCAGATTTGAACTTTCATGGAGCGTTTACACCCCCGGCGACTATGCAGACCTCGACCTTTGGGTCAAATCACCGGCACCCGGCGACGTGACCATCGGTACCTTCGACCATGCCAAACATAACCTTTCAGGCGGTGTAGCAGGTCAGGACTTTGTCAGTGATGGTGTGGGCGAAGGTGAATACCAAACCTTCTACGGGACATACGTTGCAGAAAACGTCCGATGGGATGGCCCAACCTTCCCACTGGGTAAATACACCGTGGGCGTCGATGGGTTTTCCATCCATGATGGTGACGGCGAACCAACCAGCGTGGATTACACCCTCACGGTCCAGACCAAAAAGAACAACGAAGAATACTTCAACACCATCCATTACATCTACGACAACATTCATGACAACCAAACGCATGAGCATGACATTGTCGTGGCACCGGGTCTGCAAAGTCCGTCTGAAACCGAGTAACACCACCGCTAAACGCACACATGACACCACCGGAACGCAAGCTTTTTATCCGTAACACGCTCCTGGGATTGGTCATCAGCCTGTCAATGGTTGTTGCCAATCGCCTGGGATGGATACAGAGTCTTGAGCGGTGGTTTTATGATGTCCGGGCGCAGACCTGCCAATTTCAACAGACACCTCCCACGGATCAGCTGGTCCATCTGGATATTGATGATTCAACGCTTCAGGCCATCGGCGCCTGGCCGTGGGATCGTCAGGTTCTTGCACAGGTCATTGACGAGTTAACCCTTGCCAACGCCAAGGTGGTTGGCCTCGACGTCGTATTCCCCGAGCCGCAGAAGCCGCGCTATGCGTTGGATGAAAACGGCATGATCATCGGCGAGTTGATTCGGGATGATCGCCTGCTTGCAGATTCGCTGGACCATTCGCATCACAGCCTTTTGTCGGTTGCTGTGGAGATTCCTGTTGCCGATGACACCAAGTCATTGATTCAGAAAACCGCTACGGATCTGATTGATGGTGACTTGGCCTTATCGCGTGATGCGTTTGAAAAAGAACTCAAGAGCCGACCTATTTTCAAGCAGGTACAGCAACATGCTGTCAATGTGGACTCCCTGTTTATCCGCACGCGTAAGCAGGTGCTTTACCAGCGTTCGGTGAAGTTACTCAAGGACAATCCACAAGCCGGATTCTACGATGCAAGGCAAACCATCCTGCCTCATCTGGATGTCGAACTCATCGGGGGGGCCCCACTTCTCAACACGCTTGAAAAAGAGTTTGATCGAGCGCGGTCCATGCAGGCGATTCATCGCTACACGACACCGCTATCTCAAGTGCAGCAGCCACCGGTGACTGTCGAAGCCCAGTTGCCCCCGATCGCACTGCTCAGTGAAGCTGCCATGGGTGCGGGTTTCGTCACCTACCTGCCCGACTCCGATGGCGTGGTCCGCAGTGTGCCGATGGCCGTGTATGACGGGCAGAAGGTCATCCCGCAGTTGGGGTTGATGCTGGCCTGTGCATATTTTGGTGTTGCCCCGCGTGATCTGCATTTCACAGAGGACAGTGTGCAAATTCCCAAACCTGATGGCAAGGTGATCGTCCTGCCGGTGCGCCAGGAATATGTGGATTCGGTGAATCGACACGTGCGTTATCTCTACGACGTGCCATGGTTCGGGCCGGTGGATAGCTGGGAGTACATGTACGATCCGCAGCAGATGCAATCCAGCCAACACCTGCCGGTCAATGCAGTGTACCGGATCACCAGTTACCAGCAGGAGATTGTCACCAACAATCAGCAGATCGACAAGGCCATCAGTATCGTGCTCGACGATGATGCTGACTACAAGCTCAAACTCAATCCCGACCTTGGCAAAGGTTATCGCGATCAACTCCCCCCCGCGTCGGACTCGCAGGCAAGAAAAGCGATGGTTGCCAAACTCAAAGCCGATGACTTTGTGTCGGCGGTGTACCAGGATTTCGTCAAACTCAAAGATGAAGACCTCAACCAAACGGATCGTTTTTTCAAGTCGGAACTGATCAAAGCCTACCGCGCGATGGACGAAGCCCTTGCCAGAAATGTGCAATGGGAAAAACAGATTGTCGATGCCCGCAACCAACTCAAACAAGCCGTCTCCGGCAAGGCGGTCCTCATCGGTTGGACCGGCACCGCAACGATTGCCGACTTCGTGCAGACTTCACTGCATCACAAATGTCCGGGCGTGGTGGTGCATGGCGCGATCTTCAACGCCATTCTCACCGACAGCAGTTGGACACGTTCACCGGCTGTTGTCGACATCGCGATCATCATCATTCTTGGACTCATTGCCACGGTCCTTGTCGCCCGACTTTCGCCAGTGCCTGCATTGATCGGTTGTGTGAGTGTGGCTGGTTTGTATTTTGCGGTGAACGGCCTGGTGTTTTTTGATCGAATGAGTTTATTGGTGACAGCAGCTTCCCCCCTGCTGACAGTCGGCATGGTGTGGTCGGGTTGCACGCTTAACCGATTCATCATCGAACGGACGGACCGGGCGCGTATCACCAAACGCTTCTCCAGTTATGTTGATCCGGCATTGGTTAATTATGTGATTAACAACCCGGACACCGCACGGCTGGATGGTGAACTCAAGGAGATGACGGTGGTGTTCACCGACTTGGCAGGCTTTACCACACTTTCGGAAAAGCTGCGTGAACGCACCGTGCCGATTCTCAATGAGTACATGGGTTTGATGGTGCCGATCATTCGCAAATACAGCGGCTACGTCAACAAGTTTCTGGGTGATGGCATGATGTTTTTCTATGCCGCCCCCATCGACAATCCGGATCATGCGGTCGACTCGGTGAAAACGGCATTGGAACTGCAACACGCAATGGTGGACTTTAACCGCAAGCTGCATTCACAGGATTTGCCACAGGTCTCAGTGCGCATCGGGATCAGCACAGGAAACATGGTCGTCGGTGATGCAGGCAGTGAAGATGCCTCGGACTATACGGTGCTCGGTGACAGTGTGAACCTGGGTGCCCGCCTGGAGTCTGCCAACAAGTATACGGGGACCGCGATCCTGATCAACGATACCTGCAAGGGACAACTGGGCGACACGTTCCTGCTGCGTCCGGTGGGTAAACTGCAGGTGGTCGGCAAAAGTGAAAGCATCATGACATGGGAACCGATGTGTCTGAGAGCCGATGCAACAGACCGGTTAACGCAGTTGGCGCAACTCAGTGAACCCATCGTCAGCGCATTTGAATCAGGTGATTTTGCAGTATGTGATCAGGCGATTGATGCATATGAACAGACACTGGGTGCTGACAAATTCAGTACGTTCTATCACCGCCAATGCGATCGCCACCGTGAGCACCCCGAGGTATTTAACGGGTGTATCGTGTTGGAAGCCAAGTGATGTGTGCAAGACAAACGCATCACAAGTGATGCGGCTAAATGGGGAATGGGTTCCAATTGTTTGTGTTGACGTTGCAGATTATTTATCTTGATATTTAGCCGCATCGCTTGCGATGCGTTTGGCATACACATTTCACGTCACCCAACACGGGGAGACACGCATGATTCTGGGGTTCCACTGCATCATGACGACCTACGGATTCTGGTTACCCAACGAGCCGCGTGGCTCGTATTCCACCTTCGTCGGTTCGTGGAATTTATTGCAGTTCGGCCAAGCCACCAAGGTTAACACCCGACGATCGGTAGCCAAGCGAGACTATGACCATCAACAAAAAGCAGCGATGCAAAACGCATTGAAATACCCACCGGTGAGATTTACGGGCAACCAGGCAAAGGCGGTCGGCCTATCCATATCAGACTTACCCTACGACCTTTTTGCGTTGGCAATCTTGCCGGATCATGTGCATCTGATCGTTGGCCAAACGACGCGAAAAATCAACGTGATCATGGGGCATGTCAAAGCACATGCAACGAGACGCCTGCGCGAACATGGTTGGTTTGCAGATCACTCTCCTTGGGCAAAACGAGCATGGAGCGTGTATCTCAATAATGTCTCTGATATGAAACGGGCCATTGCGTATGTGCAGGGCAACCCCATTCGCGCGGGATTAAAACCGCAGCGTTGGTCGGTTGTTCAAATGTATACTGCATAGACAAACGCATCACAAGTGATGCGGCTAAATGGGGAATGGTGTTTAGCGTTCAATAGGTTAGTTAACTGGCACGGACGCGGGGTTTGGGTGCGTTGCGCTTGGCAAGTTTGTCGATCTTGGCCTGGGCGTCTTCGATGGCCTGGGCGGACTCTGCCATCCAGTTGGTGAGAGTTTCACGGATACCGGTGAGGAATTCAGCGATGTCCACGCCTGCGGGCAACCATGCCTTGTCGTAGGCGATGGTGATCACGCGGTTAAAGCCGATCCCCATCAGGCGGTGAATCACTTCACGAATCGGGACACTGCCTTCGCCGATAGCAACGAAGTCGTTACCCGAACCATCAGCCAAGTCATTGACGCGGACCATGTGAATACGGTGATGAAGCAGTGGGATGGAAATGCCGGGCATCTCACCTGCAGCATGCGCGTTGGTCGGATTCCAGCAAATGCCGAGCATCGGATGTTCGACGATATTCAGCAGTGTCCACCAATCCTTGGCCTTGGCAAAGGAACCGTTGTTCTCAAAAAGCAACGTCACGCCATGCTCTGCAGCCTTTTCACCCAGAGGATGGACGTTCTCAACCATGCGACTGATGACGCGACGGCGTGATTCGTGGGGCTTGACGTTATTGCCTTGAATGCGGACATAAGGACATGCCAACGTGCGAGCGACACGCATTGCATGCTCCACACGAGACTGTGCTTTGGCGATGTCATTGGGTTGATCGTGATGCATGCAGACACTTAACTGAATACATGCCACCTTGATGCCCGCGTCCTTGAACTGTCCAGCGAGCTTGTGCGGATCACCGGCCATCGGATCACAGGCCAGCGTGGGATATTCCGTGCTGGTGGTGATCAGTTCGACCTGGTCGATTCCGACCGCCTTGGCCAGTTCAATGACTTGATCAGCTGTGTAATCCGGGCAAATGGCGGTGCTCAAAGCAAGTTGGATGGACATCGGACATTCCTGCATGGTGTTTGTTAAAGAGCCATAAAATACCGCAGATCGACCGTTTTCGCCAGTTTCAGGGTGAGTCAAAACTGGGTTAAAGCCGTTCAGACACGCCAGCGATACCGACACTTCTGCCGGGTACCGAGTTGGTACTGCTTCTCGTGTTCGGGGATGTCGATGGTATCCACGTAACGGGTATCGAGCTTTTCAATAGTCCGGCGTGAAGCAATGTTTTGCGGGTCACAGGTGATCCAGACTTCGTCATAGAAATGTCTGACCCAAGGTCGGATTGCCTCGCATGCTTGGGCAGCATACCCGTTGCCCCGCTGCTCGGAATGGATGGCATAGCCGATATGCCCAGCGACCTTGCGAATATGCTCAGTGTCGCCCACGCGGAAGTTGATGTGGCCCAGTTCCGCACCTTGCGTGTTGTGGATGTGAAAATGGTAGTACGGGACGTAGCTGGGATCGGCCAAAGCCATCACGATCCGATCACAGCGCAGAACAACGCTGGCAAATGCCAAATCATCCGGTGCTGGTGGCAATTGAGCCATGGCACACTCCCCCGCCCATACATCACAATGAGACTTTATTCCCCATCCATGTTGGATGGGTCGGCATCCGAAGTCGCCGTCTGGTGCTTGTTCTTCTTTCGCATAAGGTGACTCAAGCCCCACGTTACCGGCGTGAATAAGGCATAGATGACAAACGCGCCAGCGATGCTGTGCTGAGGCCAGATGAACAGTAACATCACCAGCATCAACGCCAGGGCAAACTTGCCGAACTTGGCGCGGCCTCGGAAATAGCGATTGACAAAGTGTGGATAACGCAGGTTGCTGACCATGGCTAACGCAACGAGCAGCATGATCCCAACCATGCTCACCGCGGTGGCACGGATGAACAGGTGATGCTCGTCCAAGTGTGCGAAAAAGTGCTGATGCAGCAGGATCAAACTCACCACGGTGCCCGCTGCACCCGGTGATGGCAAGCCCTTGAAGGACATGTGATCCGCTTCGTCGGGTTCATCAATTTCGGTGTTGAATCGCGCAAGACGCAATGCCACGCAGCAGACATAAATCCCGGCAATGACCATCGCTGCACGGTCCAGATAGGCATCGGAGACCTCCGAGATAAACGGCACCTCGACACCGATCAGCTGGACCACGATAAACGCCGGGGCCACGCCGAACGTCACCATGTCTGCCATGGAGTCCAGTTGCTCGCCCAGTTCACTGGTGTTGTGCGTCAACCGCGCAACCGAGCCGTCAAAGGCATCAAACACCATCCCGAGGAACACGAACACGCCCGCAAAAGTCAACGGTGTCCAACCCCAGGGCAAATCCATGTTCTCCGGTCGGCTGGCAAGGAACACACTGGTAAACCCACAGAGCAAATTCCCCAGTGTCAACATGGATGGCAAGATCGCCACCGTCTTCTGCCTTGCCCGCTGGCGACGGGATAGATGCGTTGTCACAGGTTTTCTCGAGCGTTTCATCGCATCCTTCTCCGGTTTGACTGCCGACGCCGTCGGACGTTGTGCCGGTTCAACCAGTAAATCTTTCAGACGATTGGTCATAGATACGGTATCATACTCCGAATCGCAAAACTTTGGCACCCCCCACGTTTGGTTCAGGCGAGCCGCGTTGTGTCAACGCGGGATTGAGCAAAGCTCAACATCGAAGTGGTGAATTCGTTAATGCACCCGATCGCTTCACGCTCCACGAACGCGCAACAGGAACGCACATGACCTCGGCATCAACAGCAGACATCACACCTGCCACCACGCCACAGGACACCGCTGCGCCCCAGTCGCATCTCAAAGCCCGCCTGATCAGCCTGCTGGTCTTCGTCGCATGTTTACCCCTGCTGGGCATCGCTGCATGGCTTGATCCGGACCCCGCAGGCATCGGCACGCATGTCCAACTGGGTTTGCGCCCCTGCACGTTCGAGCAGGCAACCAACCTGCCGTGCGCCACCTGTGGCATGACGACCGCCTTTGCTCATGCGACGCACGGCCAACTCATCCAATCGTTTCTCGTCCAACCCGCGGGCATGCTGCTTTGTCTCATGCTGGCGATCTTTGCCATCCTGTCACTGTACACCTTGATCATCGGCATCAGCATCACACCTTTGCTGCAACGACTGGTTAAACCAAAGTGTTTTCTCCTGGCAGGCATCATTGTCGGATTGGCCTGGGGATACAAAATTCTGCTTGTGTATGTTGGGAACTAAATGAAGTCACGTCTGATCCACCAACGCTACTGTGCATCACTGCTGCTACTCATGGGCATGTTGATACTCTGCGGCTGTGACACGCTCGGATTCATGGTCTATGCGGTGACGGGGCCGGAAGAGGAAACGGTCCCCGCGGAGTACAAGGGGCTTGAGAACAGTCACTTTGCCGTGATCGTCAGTGCCGACGCCAATACGCTTTATCAAAGCCCTGAAGCGTCGCGTGGTCTGTGTGTTGCGGTGACGCGTGAGATCGCCAAACATGTGCCGACATCGGTTGCGTTGGACCCGGCGGATGTGATTGCATTCACCGAGCATAACCCGTATTGGACCACGATGCCGCATGACAAAATCATTGCCAAGCTCAACGTCGATAAACTCGTACTCATCGACATTGTCCAATATCAGATTCACGAGAAAGGCAATGCCAATGTCTACAAAGGCACCGCCATTGCCAATGTCTCCATTGCGGATCAGCAGCATCGCAATACACTTGTGTACAGCAAAGTCGTCAAGGCAACGCACCCCGTCGGTTCGGCGATCGGCATGGTTAACGCAGACGAGTCTGAATTCCGACTTGCCCTGCTGAGCAACCTGACCACCACCATCGGACACCTGTTTTATGAGTACATCATCATCCATGAATAAGCACATGATCCACCCACTCAAACATGCCTGCCTTGGTTGTCTGCTGCTGGCAATGGTCTTTTCAATTGCAGGCTGTGAAGCGTTCGCGTTTTTCACACAGGTGATCTCGCCGGAGAAAACGCCCGCGGTCTTTGACCTGCCACCGGTGCGGACTGCCATCCTTGTGGATGACACCTCCAACCAACTCGGTGATCCCAACCACACCGGCGTCATTGCCCAACGGATGATTTTCGACTTCGTGCAAAGCCAGAAACTCACGCAGGAACAAACCGTCAACTATCGCTTTGTCCGTGATCTGGAAGGTAAACTCGGCACGGACTTCGAACGCACCCCCGTCGACGAAATCGGCCGGACACTCGGTGCAGATCAAGTCATCCACGTGAACATCGACTATGTCCAGATGTCCGTCCAGCCGGGCATCATCGAACCTAAAGCCATCGTCACCCTCAAAGTCATCGACGTGATTAAGGCCATCCGCCTGTTCCCCGAACCCTCGCCGGTCTCGGATATTGAAGGGCTGGAAACCTCCAAACGTGGGTACCGTATTTCAGTGGAACTGCCCCGTAGCGTGATGATGGAAATCGATTCGGGTACAAAAAACCTGCTGTACCGCCAGCTCGCTGAACAGATCGGCTATCAGGCAGCACGTGTGTTTTACAAACATCCGGCAGAGGAAGATGGCAAAGGCCCCGGCAAACCCAGCACCGAAGGATAATCAGTTTTGCGCGTGCTTCACCTGATCAATCAAGCTTCCCCGCAAGCCTCCGCACCGACGATGAACCTGGTGGCAACGGCGATGGAAAAAGTCCCCGCTGCACATCAGTTGCTGTTACTCGGTGGTGCCCCACTCTCCGACGCAGTGACCGCTGCACAGGTCACCGACTTTCAAACCATGGGCATCCCCGGCGGACATGCGTTAGCAGCGATCCCCCGCCTTCGACACTGGTTAACCGACAACCCCAGGCCTGACCTGATTCACTGCTGGTCGGTTGGGACACTGCTGCTTTCAAGCCTGATGTTCCGCAACACACCGCGGCTGTTGACACTGACGGTGATGCCCAGCAAGCGTGAGATTCACCTGCTTCGGATGCTCGCTGCTGAAGCGGGAGACAAGCTGGGGATCGTTGCCATCACCAGCGGTATCGCCCGTGCCCTGCTGACCATGGGTGTCCGTCCCGAGTCGGTGGATGTGCTGAGGCCGGGCATTGACATGGGTTTGGTCAAGACATCGGATCGCGATGCCCTGCGTGAGCGTTGGGAACTGGCTGGCGATGAGCCGTTCGTGGTGATGCTTTTGTCGGACCCGCCAACACAAGCCGATGCATCCGAAGCATCATTGATGTTGGGGTTGACCAATGTGAGTTTGAACCATCCCAATCGACCGGTGCATCTGCTGATTCACCCGGATCAGAAAAATCGATTGGCAGCGCTCAATCCGATGCGCCCGCTTAACAGCGAACACCTGATCATCTCCGATGCACGCGTGGCGGTCCCTTGGCAAGTGCTTCCCGGATGTGACGCGGTGATTGCGATGCAGGATGGTGGCGCAGGTCTGTCGATTCCCTGGGCGATGGCAGCCAACGTGCCGATCATCGGTCATGCGACAGCAGAGATTTGTGAATGGGTTGAGGACCATCACTCCGCACTGCTGGTTGCCCCCGGTCAACCTGCGTTGCGTCATCTTGCAGGTAAACTCCAGACCGTTCTCACCGACCCACAACAAACCTACAAACTCCGCGACACCGCCCGCCACGAAGCCTTCAGCTTCTACTCCCGCACCCGCTTTGGCAGTGATCTCAAAACCGTCTACGAGCAACTGCTCGCTGCTCAGCAACTCAACGTCCCCGACATGCCATCAACGGGTGGCCTGCGGTTTACGGGGCGTGGGTGATCGGGGCACTTTTACCACAGAGTTCACAGAGGACTCATACCAATCCTGTTAATAACTCGTGCATGAATAAGCACCGGATGTCAATCCGGTGCCCGTTGTGTCAACGTTGCGCCATGGGGCACCGGGTTGACACCCGGTGCTCAATGAATTCAAACACACGCGTTCTTGATGGGATTGGTATCAGTGGTTCAATCTGTCTTGGCGATTCACATAAAAAAAGCCCAGAACAAATGCTCTGGGCTTTTGGTGTTTATTTTGATGTCGTTTGAAGCTTACCCATTCACGGGGGAATGCTTCCGGGGGTTAGCTCTTGCCGGTGGTGTCTTCACCCAGGAGTTGGGCGACCAGGCGGGATTCGCCGACGGTCGTCTGGATCTCGTTGGGGTTTTGGGCACCAGCTGCAATGGCGGCCTGGGCGGCATCTTCAAGCTGCTCGTTGGCGGACGGATCGGAATCGGCTGGCGGTTCGGCCAACTTGATGATCTTCATGTCCTGGTAGAGCTTGAAGCCGGTACCGACCGGGATGAGGTGACCCAGGAGCACGTTTTCCTTGAGGCCTTGTAACTCGTCGATGCGGCTTGCAAGCGAGGCATCGGTGAGCACCTTGGTGGTTTCCTGGAAGGATGCACCGGAGAGGAAACTTTCGGACTGCAGCGATGCCTTGGTGATACCCAGCAACAGTGTGGTGGCTGATGCGGGACGACACTTGACGGCCTTGGAGGGTTCCTTGCCTTCGGCTTCGGCCTTGAGGTTGGCTTCCTTGAGTTCGCTCTTGGTGACGAGGGTATCGGGGACCAGTGAGGTACCGCCCTGTTCCTTGATGCGACCGAGGTTGGAAATGCCATCGTTGGCTTCGCGGAAGCGGAACTTGTCGACCACTTCGTTGGGCAGCAGGTGCGTGTCACCTGGATTGTCGATACGCACCTTACGCATCATCTGGGAGATGATGATTTCAAAGTGCTTATCGTCAATGGTCTGACCCTGTGCACGGTAAACGTTCTGGACTTCTTCGAGCAGGTAGTTGAAGAGTGCTTCTTCACCCTTAATGCGGAGAATGTCCTGCGGAACCAACGGGCCGTCGATGAGCGGATCACCTGCGTTGACCGAGTCGCCGGTGTGAACCAGCAAGTGGCGGTCCTGAGGCACGTGATGGTCCTTTTCAAGACCCGACTCAGAGCGAACGATGATGGTCATCTTGCCCTTACGCTTGTCAGAGCGAAGTTCGACGTTACCGGAGATGTCAGCCATGACGGCTGCTTCCTTGGGTTTACGAGCTTCGAAAATTTCGGTGACACGGGGCAGACCACCGACGATGTCGGTTGCACCCTTACTGTCACGCGGCTGACGTGCGAGCATGTGACCGGCTGCGATCTGCTGGCCTTCGACGACTTCGATGCGTGCCTTGGCAGGCAGGTAGTGGAAGTCGAGAATCTTGCCCGTTGAATCTTCAACGACGATACGCGGGTGCATTTCGCCCTTGTGTTCGATGACCACAAGCTGTTCGCGTTTTTCGGATTCCTTGCCGGGCTGCTGTTCGTTTTCCAGACGGACGGTTTCGCCGACCTTGATGTCTTCGAAGCGAACGGTACCGCCCTTTTCGGCGAGGATCGGGGTACGGTGCGGGTCCCACTTGACGACGACCTGTCCCTTGCGGACGCTGTCGCCGGGTTTGGCAAGGATGTATGAACCGTACTGAACCTTGGTCTTTTCGAGTTCACGGCCCTTGGCATCATGGATGGACAGTTCACCAGCACGTTTGAGGACAACGAGCACGTCGTTGCCGTCTTCGTCCTTGACCGGAACTTCCGAAGCATCAGAAATCTGGATGGTACCGGAGTTCTGCGTGCGGTATTCGGTTTCGGTGACGCCGGTGTGAGCCACACCACCGGTGTGGAAGGTACGCATGGTCAGCTGGGTACCGGGTTCACCGATGGACTGGGCTGCCATGATACCGACAGCCAAACCTTGTTCGACGAGTTGACCGGTGCTGCGGTCCTGACCGTAACACAGGGCACAAACGCCTTGCTTGGCTTCACAGGTCAACGGGCTGCGGACCATCACGCTGTCGATGCCCAGTGCTTCAATCTGAGCAGCGGCATCGGGTGTGATGACGTCGTTTTCCTTGACGATGAGCAGGTCGGTAATCGGGTTGCGAATGGTTTCGCGAGCGATACGACCGACCACCTGCTGACGCAGCGGAACGTCGATTTCTTCACCCTTGTAGATGGCCTTCTTGGTGATGCCCTGCTTCGTGCCACAGTCGTGGTGCGCGATGAACACGTTCTGAGCAACGTCTGCGAGTTTACGTGTGAGGTAACCCGAGTCGGCGGTTTTCAGAGCGGTGTCAGCCAGACCCTTACGGGCACCGTGCGTCGAGGAGAAGTATTCGAGCACGTTCAGACCTTCGCGAGCGTTGGCCTTAATGGGCGTTTCGATAATTTCACCTGACGGCTTGGACATCAGACCACGCATACCAGCAAGCTGCTGAATCTGCGAGACGTTACCACGAGCACCCGAGTCGGACATCAGCCACACCGGGTTGAGGAACGGCTTGCCTTCGGTCGAGTCGATCGGAACCGGCAGGCCCTTCTCGTCACGGCGGTCAGCCTTGAGTTCCTTGAGCAGTTCCTTGGTGACTTCTTCACGACAGTGCGTCCAAAGGTCGAGGAGCTGGTTGTAGCGTTCACGCTCGGTAATGGCACCGGCATCAAACGCCTTTTCAACGCGGTTGACCTTCTTCTGGGTCGCATTGATGATTTCGTACTTGGCTGCGGGAATACGCAGGTCGGTGATACCGAATGAAAGACCAGCCACCGTGGAGTTCTTGAAGCCGGTTTCCTTGAGCTTGTCGAGCAAGTCAATGGTGGCCGGGCGACCCGAACGGGCGTAGGTGTCGTCAATGACGCGTGAACAGCCCTTCTTACCCAACGAACAGTTGTAGTAAGGCATGCCTTCTTCGAGGATGTCGTTGAGGATCAAACGACCGACGGTGGTCATCACACGCAGGTTGGCGGGCAACGGTTCAATGCCGCCCTTTTCCTGGTTGACGGTGTCGACGAAACGACCCTTGGGCAGACGCACGAGGATCGGCTCGTGAATGTCGATCTTGCCAAGCTGGTGAGCGTGGAAGGCTTCGACGGGGTCCTTGAAGCTCTTGCAGTCTTCTGGCTTGGCGGTGGCGATCTGCTGAGAGACCGTCAGGAAGTACACACCGAGCACGATGTCCTGTGAGGGCGAAATAATCGGGCTACCGTTGGCGGGCGAGAAAATGTTGTGCGGGGAAAGCACCAACACTTCGGCTTCGGCCTGGGCTTCGACGGACAGCGGCAGGTGAACCGCCATCTGGTCACCGTCAAAGTCAGCGTTGAAACCGGAGCACACCAGCGGGTGAACCTTAATGGCGTTACCTTCAACCAACACCGGTTCAAATGCCTGGATACCCATGCGGTGAAGCGTGGGAGCACGGTTAAGCAGCACCGGATGCTGATAGATGACTTCTTCGAGCACGTCCCACACCTGCGGGTCGCGACGTTCGAGCATCTTCTTGGCGGACTTGATGGTGTCAACAAGACCGTGTTCTTTGAGCTTGCGGATGATGAACGGCTGGAACAGTTCAAGGGCAATCTTCTTGGGAAGACCGCACTGGTGAAGCTTGAGTTCCGGACCGACCACAATCACCGAACGGGCGGAGTAGTCGACGCGCTTACCCAGGAGGTTTTCACGGAAACGACCCTGCTTACCCTTGATCATGTCGGTGAGCGACTTGAGCGGGCGGCTGGACGAACCGAGCACCGGGCGGCGACAACGGCCGTTATCAAACAAGGCGTCGACAGACTGCTGAAGCATACGCTTTTCGTTGCGAATGATGACTTCAGGTGCGTTAAGATCCATCAACTTCTTGAGGCGGTTGTTACGGTTGATGATACGACGGTACAGGTCGTTGAGGTCGGAGGTGGCAAAGTTGCCAGACTCAAGCAACACCAACGGGCGCAGGTCCGGCGGGATCACGGGGATCACGTCCAGGATCATCCATTCGGGTTTGTTTTCCGAGTGACGGATCTGTTCGACAATGCGAAGACGCTTGGAGAGGTCCTTGATCTTCTGCTTCGAACGGGTCTTGGTGATGTCCAGACGAATTTCTTCGTTCAAGGCATGCAGGTCAAGATTGATCAGCAATTCCTTGACGGCTTCGGCACCCATCTGAGCGGTGAACTTGCTGCCGTACTGCTCGTAGGCATGACGGTATTCGTCTTCGGTGAGCAGCTGGCGTTCTTTAAGTTCGGTATCACCCGGATCGGTGACAACGTAGTCCTGGAAGTAGACAACCTTTTCCAGGTCCGATGTCTTCATGCCAAGGAGGTTACCCAGGTGACTGGGGATGGCTTTGAAGAACCAGATGTGCACGATGGGGGCAGCGAGGTTGATGTGACCCATGCGTTTGCGACGCACGCGGGAGTGAGTGACTTTCACACCACAACGGTCACAGATGATGCCTTTGAACTTGGTGCCCTTGTACTTACCGCAGGCACATTCGTAGTCACGTTCGGGACCGAAGATGCGTTCACAGAACAGGCCGTCCTTTTCAGGGCGGTAGGTTCGGTAGTTGATGGTTTCGGGCTTCTTGACTTCACCGAAGCTCCACGAACGGATGTCGTTGGGGCTTGCCAGTGAGATCTTGACCGAACCAAAATCATTTACGCGATCGTAGGGATTATCAACCATGTTTGGATTCGCCTCCAAGTTGGCGATTAAAAATCTATTTCCGTTTGCCCATCCCGTCGCAACTCAGTTAGCGGGAAGTGGGAAAACACCGCAACGCCCTGTCCCGTGGATTGACACAGGACAGGGCATTGATGGTTTTTAAGTTAAAGAATGCTGCCGGACTCGATCTGGGCCTTTTCCATGGTGATGTTAAGACCAAGACCCTTGACTTCGTTACACAGCACGTCGAATGCCACCGGCATGCCGGCTTCCAGGCGATTGGTGCCCTTGACCATGGATTCGTAGATCTTGGTTCGACCTTCCACGTCGTCGGACTTGACGGTGAGCAGTTCCTGGAGGATATACGCAGCACCGTACGCTTCCAGAGCCCACACTTCCATTTCACCAAATCGCTGGCCACCGGTTCGGGCTTTACCACCAAGCGGCTGCTGGGTGATCAAGCTGTAAGGACCGGTTGAGCGGGCATGAATCTTCTCGTCCACCAGGTGATGGAGTTTGAGGATGTACATGTAACCGACGGCGGTACGCTGGTGGAACTTCTCGCCGGTGCGTCCGTCATAAAGCTGGACCTTACCACCAGGAGGCATCTTGGCCAGAATTTCTGCCGGGTCCGCTGCTTCGCCCTTCTCTTCGAGCTCGGCCATACGCGTGTCGACGTATTCATTGGCTTCGATGATCGCTTCGTGGATTTGATCTTCGGTGGCACCGTCGAAGACCGGGGTAACCGCTTGGAAACCAAGCACACCACAGGCCCAACCCAAGTGCAATTCGAGAATCTGTCCGACGTTCATACGTGAAGGCACGCCCAACGGGTTGAGCACCACCTGCACCGGGGTACCGTCTTCAAGGAACGGCATGTCGGCTTCGGGAACGATACGGGCGATGACACCCTTGTTACCGTGGCGACCGGCCATCTTGTCACCCACCGACAAATGTCGCTTGGTGGCAATGTAAACCTTGACCATTTCCAGCACACCGCTGGGAAGTTCGTCGCCACGCTTCATGTGAGCTAAGCGACGCTGTTTTTCCTTGTCGATGGCACGAATACGCGGCCAGAAGGCACCGTAAGTAATCTCGGCCTGCTCACGGGCTTCCTTCGAACCCTTGACCCAGTTGAGACTGAAGGATTCGATCTGTTCCATGACCACTTCGGTGATGTCCGAAGCACCGACCTTCTGA
>PAIY01000133.1 GCA_002704825.1 Phycisphaeraceae bacterium | reverse complement strand
GATCATTTTTGTTTCTTGTGATAAAGACGATGATCCGGTGGATACGACGGCTCCGACAATCACTTTGGAAGAACCCGAAAATGGAGAGGTGTTTAAAGCCGATGAGACCATTCACTTTGATGCCCTGTTTGAAGATGATATAGAATTAGCAACGTTCAATCTGACTATCCATGACAATTTTGACGGGCATAGCCACGGAAGAACAATGGTCGCACCTTTTACTTTTGATCAAAGTTTTCCACTGACAGGGAAGGTTGATGATATTCATGAGGAGATTGAAATTGGAGCAGAGGCTACTGCAGGACCATATCATTTTATCGTTGAGGCGATTGATGCTGCCGGCAACTCTACCACCTTTGCTGATAATTCTTCCATTGAGCTGGAAATATGGGTTACCAATACTGGGATGGCACATGTTCATTTTGAAGATGCCAATGGAAATGAGGTAGCAGAATATGATGGTACAGTTGGAGAGGCGCTTAAGTTTTACGGAGAAATAGAGGACGAAGTCGGAATGTTGGACCATGTGGAGATTAAGGTTGGACATCTGGAAGAGGCAGCCGAACACGATCATGACCATGCCAGAACATTGGAAGAAGCGATCTACGAAGGAGATTTTGAAGTAGAAGGAGAAACTTCAGTAAGAATTGAAGATCTACTTAGTCAGGATCAAGCTAATATCATTGTTACACAGGAAGAATTGGATGAGTTGGAAGAAGAAGAGCACTTATACCTTATTGTGATTGCGGAAGATGAAGATGGAAATATTAGCAGGCATTCGATTGAAATACATTTTGATTGAACCGAACCTTCGGTTATGATGTTTAAAGCCAGGAAGAGAAGTCTTTCTGGCTTTTTTAATTATCATCCGATCTTTTTGATATTATTAAACACAATCTGATAATTTAGACAACAGAAAATGATCTTCAAACCCGTTTTAACAGTCCAATGTTGAAATGTGGGACATTAAAAGTGAATTTGATCTTATAACTAATGAAAATCCACATCAAAAACATGGTTTGTCAGCGATGCATTATGGCAGTTCGTGAGGTCTTTGAAAATGCGGGACATCAACTCACAGATATTAGTCTTGGCCAGGTTGAGGTGACTGGAGAAGTTGGCGCTCAGGAACTTGTTCTGATTAAAGGAAAATTACAAGACCTTGGATTTGAGATTATTGATGACAGTAAAAGCAGGATAATAGAGAAAATCAAAAATATTATCATAGAACTCATCCATTATCCAAAGGGACCACAAAAGATGAATTATTCCATGATCATTCAGGATGAGTTAAATAAGGATTACAACTATCTTAGTAGCTTGTTCTCATCTGTTGAGGGAATGACCATTGAGAAGTATATCATTCACCAAAAGATTGAGAAGGTAAAAGAACTACTGGTTTATGGCGAACTCACATTGAGTGAAATCGCATATAAAATGGGATACAGTAGTGTAGCTCACCTTTCCAATCAATTCAAAAAAACGACTGGACTTACACCCACCTATTTCAGGGAAATAGGCCATTCAAAGCGGAAACCACTGGATCAGGTAGACTGAATACCTGTCATTGTCCGAAAATTATGCCGGAAGACATAACATCTTCCGGCTTATTTCTGATTAAACATGATACCAGGAATCACACTGAATTACTGATGTCTAAACACTTTATTAATTATAAGCTCTTCTTTTTTGTCTCCAATTATCTCGCCCTGACTTACCTGACCAGAAAGGTTTAAGGGTTTCATCCCTAAGAACTGTTTTATTACCGTCATCCGTCATTTCTTTGGCGATATAATGTCCTTCAGGTAGCTTATCGGTTCGAAATCCCATTACTTCTATTTCATGGCCTTGAATGTCATTTGTAAACTTTGAAACTTCCTTAGTAGGCCCCAAATGAATATTTAGTGTCTCCCCTTTATTGGTTTCCACAATCAAATGTGTGCCTGAGACGGATTTGCCTGTTGTATATTTACAAGGTCCGACCTCCACCTGCTTTACAGTACCATTTAGTTCAATAACCGCTGGATTCAGTCCTTGACGACTTACTCCTTCTGATTCTCCTGTTCCTTTTTGCGCGTACCCAGTTATGGCCAGCAATAGCAGACCAGAGAAAATAACTGATTTTAAATATGCCTTCATTTTCTTATTCCCTCTCGGGATGATTTGAGGGGGAATGTACATTGTGGATAGGATAAAACCTATGATGGCCATCAAGTGTTGTAGTGTCATTCGTCATTATCCTCAAACAGATTAGTCCTTTGAAGAATGTTAGAGGTTTTGATTAAAAGGAAAACAAAGAACCTTACTATTAGATTATGTAAATCAATTGAGGGATTGTGTAAAGTCATGGGTAGGTCCCTTTCCTATCTTTGTTTTATAAAGTTTTGACAATGGAAACGATCAAGAAAATAAATGCAGGTATATCGGGGATGGGTTGTACCTCCTGTGCAGATAAAATTGAAAAAGAACTTAGGAATCAGGCTGGGGTTCGTAAAGCCAAAGTTAATCTTGAGGAAGAGGTTGCAGAAATAGAATATGACCATAATGTCACCCATTTCGATCATCTTCAAAAGGCCGTCAGTTCAATTGGCTATGGCTTGCATAAGGAAGGAGAAAATACAGTTCACGAGCATTCGGATCATAATGGTCATTGCGATACAGATCACTCGTCTTACGCATGTCCCATGAAATGCGAAGGAGACAAAACCTATGATGAGCCTGGTAACTGTCCTGTATGCCATATGAAATTAGTACCATCAAATGAGGTGACGGATCATCAACATGGGCAACATCACCACCATCATCATCATGAAGGAGTCCATCAAAAAGGAGATCGGTATTACTGCCCTATGCACTGTGAGGGAGACAAGACCTATGACAAACCTGGTGACTGTCCGGTATGTGGTATGCATTTAGTGAAAGAGGAGAGCCAGGCAAGTAAAAAAACAGTATATACCTGCCCCATGCACCCGGAAGTTCAGCAGGATCATCCGGGAAGTTGTCCAAAGTGTGGGATGGACCTCGTACCCGAAAAAGCTGAAGATACGAGTGAAGAAGATAAGGCTTATCAATCCATGCTAAAGAAATTCTGGATTGCCGTGGCTTTCACAGTTCCGGTTTTCATCATCGCGATGTCAGAGTTTATTCCATTTTTGGATCTTGAGGCAATTGCACCAAAGAAAGTATGGGGTTGGCTGCAACTGGCTTTAACGACTCCGGTAATTTTCTATTCGACTCGAAATTTCTTTAAACGTGGATGGAGTTCTATCATTCGGTGGGCGCCAAACATGTGGACACTCATCTCGATAGGAGTAGGTGCAGCTTATTCTTTCAGTATCGTAGCCTTGGTAGCACCAGGAATATTTCCTCCACAATTTCAGGATATGCAGGGCAATGTTCATCTATATTTTGAAGCAGCTGCTGTGATCCTGACGCTTGTTTTGATGGGCCAGGTTCTGGAATCACGTGCTCACAGCAAAACTAATTCTGCGATCAAGGCTCTGTTAAATCTTGTACCTCCGGTCGCAAGGGTCGTCAGAGATGGACAGGAATCAGAAGTTCCGTTAGAAGAAGTCCGGGTGGGTGATGTCCTTAGAATAAAACCAGGTGAGAAGATTCCGGTGGATGGTGCTTTATCAGAAGGTCATGCAGTGATCGATGAAAGCATGATTTCGGGTGAGCCAATCCCCATAGAAAAATCAGTGGATGATAAAGTAACTGGTGGCACAATTAACGGAAAGACCTCTTTCCTGATGAAAACAGAGAAAGTAGGTGCCGATACTCTTTTGTCACAGATCATTGGAATGGTCAATGAAGCAAGCCGTTCAAGGGCACCCATCCAGAAGCTAGCTGATGTTGTGGCCAGGTATTTTGTTCAGATTGTTATTTCAGTTGCTTTGATCACTTTTGGTGTCTGGGCTGTTTGGGGACCCGAGCCTGCTTATGTTTATGCTTTCGTGAATGCTGTTTCCGTATTGATCATTGCTTGTCCGTGTGCATTGGGGCTTGCAACACCCATGTCCATTATGGTGGGCACAGGTCGAATGGCCCAGTCCGGGGTTCTGGTTAAAGATGCAAGGGTCATCGAGGAAATGAATAAGATCGATACACTCATTATTGATAAGACCGGAACAATCACAGAAGGGAAACCTAGTCTAAAGGGATATCAGTCTTTTGGCGATCAGCGTGATGATGAGGTTCTTCAGTTAGCCGCTGCTATTGATATACATAGTGAACACCCGATAGCGGATGCAATTGTAAAAGGAGCCAAAGAGAAAGGCATTGAGATTCCTAAAGTAGAAGACTTTGAATCGGTAACAGGCAAGGGAGTTCGTGCTACATTCAATGGAAAGCGTATAGGCCTGGGAAACCATCGTTTAGCAGAGGCATTTTCGGCTAACATATCTGAAGATCAAAAAAGATTGGCTCAGGAGTGGCAAGGGGCTGGCCAAACAGTGATGTACCTAATGATCGGATCAGACATAGCCGGGATTATCAGCGTGGCTGACAAGATTAAGGATACTTCAGCTAAAGCCATCAGGGAGTTACAGAATATGGGCGTGAAGGTTCATATGCTGACCGGTGATAATCAATATACTGCTGAAGCAGTTGCTAAAGAACTGAAACTGGATCATTATCAAGCTGAAGCCCTTCCGGAAGATAAACACAATGCCGTAAAAGAATTGCAGGAAAAAGGCCATAAAGTGGCCATGGCTGGTGATGGGATCAATGATGCGCCGGCATTAGCTCTGGCAGATATTGGAATTGCGATGGGTACCGGGACGGATGTAGCAATGCAAAGTGCCGGAATCACACTGGTAAAAGGTGACCTGAATGGTATCGTACGAGCCCGAGAGCTGAGTGGTAAAGTAATGCGTAACATTAAGCAAAACCTGTTTTTTGCCTTTGTATATAATGCACTTGGAGTTCCGGTTGCTACGGGTATCCTCTATCCCTTTTTTGGAATAGTGTTGAGCCCCATGATCGCTGCAGCGGCCATGAGCTTTAGTTCGGTTTCAGTTATTGGGAATGCTTTGAGGTTAAGGAGTCATAAAAAAGGGGGATAAGGAGATATTTCTTTGAGAAATCCACTTTGATCCCTTCATGATAGAATGATATAACTATTTTTAGTGATTAACTGTTTAAAATTGTAAGAACATAGAATTATGTAATGATTATACATAATTCTATAAACCAGATACGCAATAAAATCGTACCTTAGTGTAGTTGAAAAAGATTATTTCCATATCGCTGGCCGTTTTAATGCTTACGGGCCATCTCGGTTTTGCTGTTGGCACACACTATTGTGGAGGTTTTGCAGTTGAAACTCAAATGATGCTTGGTCACAGGCATTTGGATTGCGGCATGGAAGATATGGACAATGATTGCGAGCGTAATTCGAACACGGAAACCCATTTTGAGAAGATACCCTGCTGTGAGAATGATTATCTGAGCCTGGAGGTTGAAAATGAATTTAAACCAAGTGTTGAGCAATCCAATTTGAATGTTGAGTTTGTTGCAGCATTTGTAATCTCCTACATGGCTTCTCTTTCAACGGATCAGGGAAATCCTCAATATACAATTTACGAGCCTCCTCTGGTGACACGGGACATATCCGTTCTTCACCAGGTCTTTATTATATAATACGCATAATGTATTCCTGACAGTGTTGTCAGGCAGGCTTTTCTAGCCCATTTTGAACTCATGATTTAAGTTCAACCCACAACATTATGCTTAATCGAATCATAAAATATTTTTTAGAAAATAGACTGGTTACTATCCTCCTTCTGATTGGCTTTATTGCCTGGGGAGTTGTGACAGCGCCATTTGGATGGAAGGTAGATGCTTTGCCTTCAGATCCCGTACCTGTTGATGCCATTCCTGACATTGGGGAGAATCAACAGATTGTGTTTACCCAGTGGCAAGGGCGATCACCTCAGGATATTGAGGACCAGATCTCTTACCCGTTAACCACCTACTTACTTGGAATTCCAGGTGTGAAGTCCATTCGGAGTTCGTCTATCTTTGGTTTTTCAAGTATCTATATCATTTTCAATGAGAACATTGAGTTTTACTGGAGTCGGTCACGGATTCTGGAAAAGCTCAGTTCAATTCCCTCCGGGCTATTGCCTGACGGTGTTCAACCCACTCTCGGACCGGATGCTACAGCACTCGGACAGGTGTATTGGTATACGCTGGAAGGTAGGGATAAAAATGGTAACCCTACCGGAGGATGGGATCTGCACGAAATCCGAACCGTTCAGGACTTTTATGTCAAATATGGGTTGAACGCCACAGAGGGTGTTTCTGAAGTTGCCTCAATTGGTGGATTTGTAAAGGAGTATCAAATTGACGTAAATCCGGATGCATTAAAAGCTTACAATATTCCGCTTCACAAAGTGATGAGGGCAGTAAAGCAGTCCAATAAAGATGTGGGTGCCAAAACAATAGAACTCAATCAGGCGGAATACCTGGTGCGAGGGCTGGGATATATCAAATCTGTTGAAGACCTGGAAAAGGCGGTGGTCGCAGTTGAGGAAAACGTACCCATCAGAATCCGTGATATAGGTGTGGTATCGTTGGGACCAGCCACACGAAGAGGTCTTCTGGACAAGGATGGCGCAGAAGTGGTTGGTGGTGTAGTCGTAGCCAGGTATGGAGCGAACCCCCTCGAAGTAATCAATAACGTGAAGGATAAGATCAGGGAGATTGCTCCCGGACTTCCAAAGAAAACGCTGTCGGATGGTACAGAAAGCCAACTGACAATCGTTCCGTTCTACGATCGATCTCAATTGATTTATGAAACACTGGGTACATTGGAAGAAGCCCTCTCTCTTGAAATCCTGATTTCCATTTTGGTAGTCATCGTGATGGTGTATAATCTAAGGGCCTCACTTTTGATTTCCAGTATTTTGCCTATCGCAGTACTGATGGTATTCATTGCCATGCGCTATTTTGGCGTAGATGCCAATATTGTAGCGTTGTCTGGTATAGCCATTGCAATTGGTACCATGGTGGATTTGGGAATTATTCTCTCTGAGAATATCATCAAACACCTGGACGAAGCGCCTCGTGGTCAAAAACTCATTACAACAATATATAATGGATCTGTGGAGGTGGCAACCGCTATCCTTACGGCTGTGTCCACAACTATTGTGAGTTTTATCCCGGTATTTACCATGCAGGCAGCAGAAGGTAAATTATTTGGACCTCTTGCATTCACCAAAACTTTTGCCCTGGTGGCAGCCCTGATCGTATCGCTTCTGATTCTGCCTACCCTGGCTTACTGGTTTTTTGGAGCAAAGGTCAAGAATGAAAAAATCAGCCGGATGATAAATATTGGACTCATTCTAATAGGAATTGCCGGTTGGATATACGGCCAGGTTTGGGCTGGAATCATGTTGTTACTTTTTGGTACACTCGTTTTGTACAAATCCTGGTACAATAAAAAGGAACATTCTCAAAGCTGGTACACCAGACTCATTGATAAGGCCGAACTGATCCTGGTGATAACGGGAGTGGTTTGGTTGCTGGGAAAGTATTGGCTACCACTGGGGGCAGACAGAAGTCTCTTTATCAATGTCTTGTTCGTGGCACTCTTGGTTGGGTTAATCCTGGGAGCTTTTACTCTGTTGGAATATTATTATAAGCATATACTGAAATGGTGTCTGGTCAATAAGGGGAAGTTTCTCCTGATTCCAACTTTACTAATCATTTTAGGGGCCAATGTCTGGTTAGGTTTCAATAGTGTATTTGGTTTTGTGTCAAAAAGTTTTGAAGCCATCGGGATAGAAGTCCAATCCACGAAAGTATGGTCTACATTCGCACACCTCTTCCCCGGGATTGGTGAAGAATTCATGCCATCATTAGATGAAGGAAGCTTTTTACTTATGCCAACTTCCATGCCGCACTCAGGGATTGAGTATAATCGAAAAGTTGTAGGCCAATTGGATATGCTTGTAACGAAGATTCCTGAAGTTGAACTGACTGTAGGAAAACTTGGCAGGGTGGAGTCAGCTTTGGATCCCGCACCGATTTCAATGTATGAGAATATTATCAACTACAAACCAGAGTATATGGTCAATCATAGTGGCCACCGTATTCGTTTTACAGTAGATGCTGAAGGTAGATATGCATTGAAAGATGGTCGCTTTCTTAGCAATGAAGAAGCACTTCAAAAAGGGATCAGTCAAGCACAACTCATCGAAGATGATAACGGGAAATACTTCCGTAACTGGAGACCTGAGATCCAGTCCCCGGATGATATATGGGAGGAGATCGTTCAGGTGACCAAAATCCCCGGAGTGACCTCTGCACCTAAGCTGCAACCGATTGAAACACGTCTGGTAATGCTGCAAACGGGTATGCGAGCTCCTATGGGAATCAAAGTTTATGGCCCTGACCTTAAAACCATTCAGGACTTTGGCCTGCAACTGGAAGGAATACTAAAACAAGTACCGTCCGTAAAAAAAGAGGCCGTATTTGCTGACCGAATTGTTGGAAAGCCGTATCTCCACCTGAATATCAATAGGGAACAAATAGCACGTTATGGATTGAATATTGAAGATGTCCAACAAACGATTGAAACGGCTATTGGAGGAATGAATGTCACCACTACAGTGGAGGGTCGGGAACGGTTTCCAGTCAGAGTAAGGTATCCGCGTGAATTGAGAGACGACCCGGAGAGCCTGAAAAATATATTAGTTCCAGTGCCCACCGGTGCACAAATTCAGCTTGGTCAATTGGTTGATTTTGAATATGTAAGAGGACCGCAAGCCATTAAAAGTGAAGAGACATTTTTAGTGGGCTATGTTTTATTTGATAAACGTGATGGACACTCGGAAGTAGAGGTGGTGCATGATGCACAGGAGACCATCCGACAACACATAAATGCGGGTGAATTGAATGTGCCATCGGGAATAAGTTATAAGTTTTCAGGTAGCTATGAAAACCAGGTGAGGGCTGCAAAGAGACTATCTTTAATTGTTCCGGTTGTACTGGGTGTTATTTTTCTTATTCTCTACTTTCAGTTCAAATCGGTCTCTACTTCTTTTATGATCTTTTCAGGAATCTTGCTGGCATTTTCCGGAGGTTTTATCATGCTCTGGCTTTATGGTCAGACCTGGTTTCTGGACTTTTCTGTTTTTGGTACCAATGTCCGTGGTCTTTTTCAGATGCAAACGGTGAACCTGAGTGTGGCTGTATGGGTAGGGTTTATTGCATTGTTTGGAATAGCAACAGACAATGGGGTATTGATTGCAACATACCTTGATCAAAGTTTTAGTCGTCATCAAACAACAGACCTGGAGGAAGTCAGAAAAGCAGTGGTGGAAGCAGGTATGAGAAGAATCCGTCCGGCCCTGATGACTGCCGGTACCACAATGATTGCCCTGTTACCTGTTTTGACTTCCACCGGACGTGGGGCGGACATTATGGTGCCCATGGCCATTCCATTATTCGGTGGTATGACACTATCCCTTATCAGCGTTTTTCTGGTCCCAGTCCTGTATTGTATAAGAGAAGAACGAAAACTGAAAAAGCAATGAAGAAGTTTTTAATCATAGTGATGACCACAATTGCGGGCTTTTCGGGAAATGCCCAAACATTGGAAGACTACTTCCAGATTGCTGCAGAAAATAACCCCGGACTGCAAGCCAAATACAAGGCTTTTGAAGCTGCAATGGAGCAAATTCCACAAGTAAGTAGCTTGTCAGATCCAACATTTTCATTTGGATACTTTATTTCTCCGGTGGAAACACGTGTTGGTCCTCAAAGAGCCAGGCTTTCGCTGTCACAAATGTTTCCCTGGTTTGGCACCTTAAAAGCCGGAGGAGATGTGGCAACCCTGAACGCAGAAGCTCAATATCAGTCGTTTCTTGATGCGCGGAATAAGCTCTACTATCAGGTAGCAGCTGCTTATTATCCGATTTATGAGCTCAGGAGATGGACAGCGCTGGAAGAGAAAAATATTGAGGTGCTGGAATCTTACAAGACCATTTCAACTACCAGGTTTGAGAATGGAGAAGGCACACTGGTCGATGTACTGAGGGTGGATTTGTTGCTGAAAGATGCTGTGACCAACCTGGAAATTCTGGAAAAGAAACAGAAACCACTACTGACATCTTTCAATCGACTGCTAAACAGAGACGAGGAGGAAGAGGTACAGATTGCAGATTCACTTTTTGTAGAAAAACATCTGATTGGCAGGGACTCTTTATGGATAGACCATCCTGTTTTGAATGAACTGGATTTACGGATCAAAGCCAGTGAAAAGCAAGAGGTACTGGCAAAGAAGCAAGGGCTGCCAAAGTTAGGTGTTGGTTTAGATTATGTTGTGGTTGGTGAGCGAACCGATATGTCAGTTCCTGACAATGGTCAAGATGCATTGATGCCCATGGTGTCTGTTGGGATTCCCATTTTTCGTAGCAAGTATCGTGCAGCAAAAAAGGAGGCCCAAATCATGCAAGAGCGTTATTCGTTGCAAAAAGAAGACAGGATCAATCAGCTTACCTCCAGCTATGAAATGGCGGTTTTTGATAGGAACCAGCAGGTTGAATTTATTCAATTATACGATGAGCAGATCGCCGAGACGCAGCAGATACTCAACCTACTGTTGTCTGCCTATAGCAATTCAGGAAAAGAGTTTGAAGAGGTATTGCGTATTCAACAGCAATTATTGAAATATAAAAAGCTGAAGGCTGCTGCCCTCACAAACTATTACACTGCGATCGCTAAGCTCAACTATATAATAGCAAAAAAATACTAAGATGAAAATATCAGTCAAAATATTAATAATCGTTGCAGCAATCACTATGGCAGGTGGATTGTTGCTGGGGTGGGTCTTTTTTGGAAGATCAGAAGAAGTGCATTCACATGCGGGAACCAGTGATACGGAAACAGTCTGGACTTGCAGTATGCATCCACAGATTAGGCAAAATGAACCCGGAAGCTGTCCTATCTGCGGGATGGATTTAATCCCCCTGGAAAACAGCACCAATGAAAGTATCGATGCAAGGGCTATTTCCATGTCACCTACAGCCATGCAATTGGCAAATGTATCAACAGCCGTTGTTGGAGAAGGAAAAGCTGTTAAAACGATTCGGTTAAACGGGAAAGTACAAGCAGATGAACGGCTTGTTTACAGTCAGTCCACCCATTTTTCAGGAAGGGTAGAAAAGTTGACCGTCAATTTTACAGGTGAGTTTGTGAGCAAAGGAAGTACAATTGCAACCCTGTATTCACCGGAACTGGTTACTGCCCAGGAGGAGTTACTTGAAGCCCACAAAATCAGGAAAAGTCAACCGTATTTGTATCAGGCAGCCCGTGAAAAATTAAAAAACTGGAAGCTGACTGATCGCCAGATCGATCAGATTATCTCTTCAGGAAAAGTTGGGGATAAATTTCCTGTAAAGGCAGATCAATCTGGCTATGTTATTAGCAAGATGGTGAATCCTGGTGACTACGTAAAAAGAGGTCAGGCCCTTTACAAGATGGCCAACCTGTCTCGGGTGTGGGTACTTTTTGATGTATATGAAAGTGAACTTCCCTGGATAAATAAAAAGGATTCCGTACAATTCACAATAGGATCACTCCCGGGTAAAAAATTCAGTGGGGTCATTGAATATCTTGATCCTGTGATTGACCCCAAAACAAGAGTGGCTAAAGCCCGGGTAGTAGTAAAAAACGGTGATCATCAACTAAAACCTGAAATGTTTGCTTCCGGAGAAGTAAAATCTGAGATAGCCAGACCTGGAACGCAGCTTACCGTTCCCAAATCTGCTGTCATGTGGACAGGTAAGCGATCGGTTGTATATGTTAAGCTGCAAACTGATCAGGGCTTGCATTTCAAGATGAGAGAAGTAACCTTAGGCCCTGCTTTGGGTGATGCTTTCATTGTAGAAGAAGGTTTGGATCCAGGTGAGGAGATAGTAGTCAATGGCACTTTCAGTATAGATGCAGCAGCCCAATTGGCTGGAAAACCCAGTATGATGTCTCCTCAGGGTGCCTCCAGTTCGCAAGGAGGTGCGGCAATGACAGGACATAGCCATGGAGGGATGACCCCACCGCAAACAGATCACTCCCAGCATGAAGTGGAAAAGCAGTTAGAAGTTAATAAATCTGATCAAACCTATGCGTCTGATCCGGAGTTCAGAAGTCAACTACGTGCAGTTTTTACGGCCTATCTACCTGTCAAGGATGCACTGGTGGCAAGTGATGTAAAGATGGCGAGTCAGAGAGCAAAGGACTTGTTATCCGTTATTTCAAAAGTAGATATGACGCTGGTAAAAGGGGATGCGCACAAGGAATGGATGAAAGATCTGGAAGTATTGCATTCAACGACTAAGAAAATGGTAAATGAAAGCGATTTGGAAATAGAACGAGAAATGCTCTCTCCATTGAGTGATCAACTTTTTCATACACTTAAAAAATTCCAGGTAGAGGTTTCCGGGTTTCGTCAATACTGTCCGATGGTTGCTGATAATCAGGGAGCCTACTGGTTGAGCGATTCTGACGAAGTGCTCAACCCGTATTTCGGTAATAAAATGCTCACATGCGGAAATGTAGAAGAAGAACTTTAATTGAATAAAAAAATAGATTAATAAACGATGAAAACAATCATAATAGGAGCATTGTTATCACTAGGATTGATAGCATGTTCAACCGGAAAAACAGAAAAAACAGCTGACCGGGAGATAACTAGTAAGGAAGTTTCTGGTGAGCAAAAACAAAGCACAATTGATACCTATATGGCTTTAAAGGATGCATTGGTTAAGTCGGATGCTGCAGTAGCTCAATCAGAAGCTGAAACACTTAGCGCTGCCTTGTCCGAAGAAAAGATGGATGCTTCATTGATTCAGACAGTGGATGTGATTGCTTCCTCAAGTGATATTAAGGAGCAAAGAACACAGTTCAAGAAAGTAACTGATGGCCTCATCGCTGCCTTAAAAGCAAATGGAACAGAAGAAGGGGTATATGTGCAATACTGTCCGATGGCGTTTGATAATGCAGGAGCAAATTGGTTAAGTCGTTCCGATGAAATCCGAAACCCTTACTTTGGTGAGATGATGCTAAAGTGCGGGAAAGTAATAGAGAAACTATAATAATGTCCAAAGAATGAATCACTTCCTTAAACAATGGAGTGAGGCTGCCTACACCTCGGCAGGATTCTTTTGGATGGCATTGTGGGCATTTGTATTAGGGTATGCCATAAGTGGTATAATTCAGATCTTCATCACGCAAAAACGGATGAAAGATACGATGGGAGGAGAAGGGCCCAGGAGCATATTACTGGGTACCTTTTTTGGTTTTGTGTCCAGTTCTTGTAGCTTTTCTGCCCTGGCTACTACAAAATCATTGTTTCAAAAAGGAGCCAGTTTTATAAGTTCCATTGCTTTCATGCTTGCTTCTACCAACCTGGTTATAGAGCTGGGG
>PAIY01000132.1 GCA_002704825.1 Phycisphaeraceae bacterium | reverse complement strand
TTCATTTGGAAGAGTCCAAGGATGATCAAGCCAACCACCAGTGAACCGCAGAGTCCGGGTAGACACATCAACCAACGGACCCAACGTGGCGTGAAGCTGAGCATCCACATTAACATGCCCACGAGCAGGGTTGATAGCGCAGCATACATCACGCTGTAACCAATCTCCTGCCAAATCTCCGGCTTGGTGATGACGGTGGGCATCGCGCCGATCGCAGGTTTGAGAACCCACCACCACGGGATGATCAAGCACAACAGTAAACTCATCAGCCACCATCCAATGAGAAGACTCAAACGAAGACGCATGCTGCGACTGGAGGGTGTGGGGTGAAGCGATGTCCGGGGTGTGGTACTCGGTAATGCCATGAACACCAGCCACAATAACGCAAGACTCACACTGCCGGGCAGGATCAGCCATTTGAGGGTTGAACGCAGCGGTGCGCCACCCACCTGTGCATCAAACAGCCAGATACTCCAGTGGGTGCAAGCCATGCGCGAGGTAATTTCAAACTCGGTGAAACTGAGCACGAACACCATTGCAAAGGCCATGGCCAGGACGCGGCCCTGACCATGAAGCATGAAGCTTGTCCAACGTGAACGGCGAGCGAGTTTGAGATTATGCATCGCAGCAGCAGTGAGCGGGGCAGACGGAGCCATGTGCAATAGCAACAGCGTCACCGGGAAAAATCGAATCGCCAACAGCAGTGAGTACAACAGGTCGTTGAGGATTGGATGTCGAATCAATGACAGCGCGACATTGGAATACGCATAGCCGATGACCAACGGTGGCATGAAGATCGGCAGTAGCAACAACCACCAAAGCCGCTTGATGAACCGCACCTGTTTGAGGGTTGGCAAGCAGATATGAGCTAAAAGTGTACACAGACCCGCGACAGCCATGCTGCGACATAACGTGAGCATGACCGCCCGGAACAGTGCTTCACTGATCATTACTGCAGATACTCCGCCTTGAGCCAGTTCAGGGCAGCCTGACGTGCCGGCTCAAGCTGCATGAGCGGATAACCTTCCGATGCCCAGACTTTGAGTTGCTTCACTTCGTCAGAGAGCTGTTCTTCATCAACGGGCCCCAGGGGAATCTGGCGGGCGGTGGATTGACTGAGTTGAATCTCAATGCGTTCACTGAGCAGATAGTCGATGAGCTTTTTGGCAAGCTCAGGCTGCGGACATCCATTGATCATCATAACGGTGTTGGGGATGCAGATGGTTTGTTCGGAGTCTTCGAGGCGATAGGGGAGCATCTCCACCGCGCGACCTTCGTCTTTGGCCACGAAAAAGTCATCGGTGTCGGTCCAGCCGATGGTGCAGTTGGCCTGGGCGACGAGGTTTTTGGTTTGGCCGTTGGATTGGGCGATGATCATGCCCCGCGATTTCATTTCTTCGTGCCAGTCTTTGAGCCCGTCTTCGCCCAGGGTTTGCCAGAGCACGGTGTAGTGCGTGCGCGTCGTGCCGTAGAGCGGTTTGGCGATGGTGACACGATCGAGATTTTCTTTTTCCATGATCACGTCAAGGGCTTGTGGTGTGGCAGTGATCAGGTTGGTGTTGATGATCCACACTCGCAGGCGTGCAGCAAATCCGGTCCACAGGCCATCGGGATGCTTGAAGGCTGCGGGGATGCGTTCGTAGCCTTGGCCCTTGTAGGGTTCGAGGATGCCTTTGGATTGGAGGTCAAGCGTGCCAAGGATTTCATTGTTCCAGAAGACATCGCATCGCGGGTTGTCTTTTTCACGGATGAGGGATTCGGTGAGTCCCAGGGATTTTGTCGCTTCAGTGTCGAACCGGATGTTGAGTTTGATGCCGGTCTCTTTTTCGAACTGCTTGAGAATGGGTTCGGAGTACACCGAATCGTGCGCACAGTAGACGGTCAGTTCACCTTGTACGGGTTTGGGAGCAGGGGGTTGCTGAAAGACATAAATCAGGCCTGCAACGATGCAGAGTCCGGCAATGAGGGTGATGGCTGTGATGAAAAGGGAGTGCGATTTACTGGGGGGCTGGAGACCTTGTTGATTCATTTTGCGCCTGTTCTATGGTGTCAAAGTACTTCTTGATGGCATCGTGATAGCCGGCGGGTACTTGTTCAGAGTCAATGGCCTGGGCGGCATCCTGCTTGACGGTGTTTAAGGATTCCTGATAGTCCTTGTTGGCGGTGCCGGCGGGGGCTTTACCCTTGGTTTTCCAGGAGAGCAGTATCTTGCCAGCGTTGAGCTTGGACTTGTCTTTTTCAGTTTGGAAATTGGTGGTGATCGAATCATCTTCCGGTGCGATGTTGCCTTGACCCTGTCCCGGGCCACCCATGCCACCGCCTTGACCGGAGCCTTGTCCCTTGCCCTTGCCTTTGCCACTGCCTTGACCTTGTCCCTGTCCTTGCCCTTGACCTTGTGCATCAGCCATGGACGGGCTGGGTTGTTGACCTTCACCATTTTGCTGCTGCATCATTTTGTCATAAAGCTTCTGATAGTCCGACAGCGAGTTGCAGTTGGAACAGGCTTCACCGTCGAGCGACTGCTGATTGTTTGCCTGCTGGGCTTGTTGAATGGTCTTGAGCGCCTGCTCGAGTTTCTTCATGTCGCGGACACTCTGGGCAAGCTGCTCAAGTTCCTGTTGCGAGAGATTCATCGCTTCCTGCATGGCCTTGGCGGCATTCTGGTTCATGTTCTCCATTTTGCTCATGTCCAGTTGCTGCAACGCCTGCTGCAAAGACTCGGCAAGTTTCTGCCCGCCGTCCTGTTTGGTGGCATAGTCTGCCATCTCCTGAATGGACTGCTTGATGTCCTTCTGGAGTTTCTGTTTTTCTGCAGGGTCTTTGGTTTCGCTGAGTTGCTGGGCTTTCTTTTTGATCTCCTCCATCTTGCTTTGGAGGTCCTGGCTTTGGCCGTTCTCCATTTGCTTTTTCCACTGCTTTTGTTGATCAGAGGTATTGCCAAAGCGTTGATTGGTCGGATTGTTTTTCAGTGATTGGGCAAGTTTTTTCTGTTGCCACTCCTGCTCGATGCGCTGCTTCTGATCCGCCAATCGCTGGAGATTGCCCTTGGGGTCCTGCGGCTTCATTTTCCGAAGCGCCTGTTGCAACGCATTGATGCGGGCTTCAACCTGCTTGGAGTTCTCCGCCTGGAGGTCCTGTTTTTTGAGTTGCTCGGTGCGTTTGACGATGGCCTTGCGCGTCTCTTCCAAACGTTGCTTGCGGTCAGCAATTTTCTGACGCTGCTCTTCTTGACCCAGTAAATCAAACTGTGGCATCCACCAGACACCGGCAAGTAAAATCAGCAGGACCACCACGATGTGCATGAGTTTGTTGCCCGGCGCAAACGGGACGACCTGCTTGGCGGACACCGTGGGGGCTTTGTGATTGGCTTCGTCAGCCACCGCATCCTGATACTCACCGGTGGCAGTACTCAATGATGTGGCGGTGAGGAACAGGTCCTTGGTCTTGGCATGTTCGTCTGCCAACCGGGCGGCCTGTGTCTGCGTGATCCCACGATGGAAAATCCCAGCAACCAGTAAACCCACCGCTGGCACGATCAGGACCGACCACCATTTAAATGGATCTTCAATCACACTCACCAAACGCAGCGTGATCAAGGCTGTGACAAAAATCACCGCGCAGACCAGCGAAGCAACATACCAACGCCGGGCCAAATGGATCAGACGCTTGCGTGAAGCAATTTCACTGAGTAGTTGTTGCGGTGTACTTGCCATGAAATCTCCCGGGTTCAGACCCCTTCTATCATACCATCTCCAACCCATAGACGGTGCGGTTAAGGCGAAATTTCAGACAAAACAGAATAAACCGCAGAGACGCAGAGGTCGCAGAGTTAAAACGGGATATAAACGCCAATTGCTTGCCTGTTTGATCTCTGCGTTCTCTGCGCCTCTGCGGTTATCAATCAATCCGTGATTTTCATGATCAGTTCATCACTACCTGCATCAAGCCGTGGGACGTACATCGCAAAGACGCGGGCAGGCAGGGCATGGAACACGCCGGGGACTTCGGCTCGCAGGCGATAACGCAGCAGGTGTTTGCCCTGGGCGATATGCTCGATGAAGAACATCGTCTTCTGATCGCGCAGTTCGCGATACGTGCCAAAGCCTTCCTGTCGGACATAGCCACTTTGGACATCAATCGGCTCGCAACCTGCCGGTTTGAAATCTTCAATCGCCAGATACGTGTAGTCATTGTCTGCTTCGAGATTCAGTTCAACCTGAATGATCTCGCCGCTGGCGACTTCGTCACCATCATTGAGTTTGATGCGTTCGTAGCGCAGACGGTTTTCGGTGATTGTTTCACCTTTGCTGTTGTCCACGTCGACCTCAAACGGGATTTGCTTCAGACGGTAATAGGTTCGTTTGAGATGCAGTTCATGACCGTATGCCGGGATGTGTTCCTGCATGCCGAAGTAGGTCAGGCGACTGTTCAGATACAGCGCGCCGGTTCCCTGTTTACGGATCGTCAGCGAGTGTTTGCCTGCTGGCAAGCTCACACCCTTGATCACGAACGTGTTGTCGTGGGTCAGCAAATTGTCCTTGTTGATCTTGACCGTCTTGGTGACCTTGCCACCATCAAGTTCCAACGTCAGTGTGTAGTCGGCATCACTTTCACCACTGGTCTTAACGTACCGGCTCATCGCGTCGATGCACAGCGCGGTGTCGCGCGTCGAACGCCAGTAATAACCATGTTGACGGTGATTAAGCAGCCACTTGATCACACGTGGTGAGGCTTCATCGTTGGGTGTGATCGTGGTCATCGCCCGCAGAATCCATGCCTGTGTTTCAATGTCCGAGTTATACCAGTACCACCACCCCCGGAAGTTATTATCTGGGTCATCGAACCATGTTAGTTTGGTTTCGTTGTTATCGCGGCGGTACTGCATGATGTTGCGAAGAACCGTCTTGGCATCATCGGTTTTATTCAAGCGATGCAGACTCAACGCCAGTAGCGCCTTGCCATAGAGATTGAGTTTGTCTCTACCGTCGTAGAGTTTTTCCATCCACGGGCCGGACTGTTGATGCAGTGCAAGGACGTATGCAGCATATGCCGTCTGCGTGTTGACCGACCATTTCTCTTCCTTGATCTCCTGTTGTACGGCACGGTTTAACCAATTCACCGCACGGCGGAGAATGTTCTGATCCATGTCCACGCCACTTTCCTGTGCAGCGTGCAAGGCATAGAGCACATGCGTGGTCAGGTAAATGCGTGAGTCGGTTCCTTTCCACCAACCCCAACCGCCATCACCGTTCTGCATGGAGAGAATGCGATTGAGTCCATCATCAATGAGCTTGTTCATTTGCTTGTCATCAAAGACAGGACTGTCATGCCAGGGATGGATGTAGGGCTTGCCATCAACTTGCTTGGCAGGGAAGTCCTTTTTGATGTCCGCAAGCGTCAGGCCCATGTCCTGTAGTGTTTTTCGCACTTGGACGGCAGGGACAAAGCGACTGATCGTCTGCTCGGTGCAGCCATAGGGATAGTCGAGCAGGTAGGGCAGGGCATCAAGCATTGTGCCGATGAGTGTGGGCGAAAAGCTGACGTATAACTCGGTCTGTTTGGGATCGATTTGTTCGGGGAGATTCAATTCGACCTTGATGGTTTTGTCATCATCGCCGCTTGCAATGACCGCAGTCTGCGCCTGCTGTTGCAGTGAGCCATGAATGATCACCGGGATCGTCATCGCCATGGCATCGGATGCGTCCTTGCCCTTGGCAGTGACCGCGATACGAGCCATGCCTTCATTCATCGCACGGACGCGCCAGTTGATGGTTGCTTCGCCACCCGCTTTGATGGTGACCTGACGTTGTGTAGCCATGCGATCGACAAAGGCAAGCACGTCATGCGGGATCTCCAGGTCGACCATGACCGTCGTTTCATGATCCAGATAATTATGCACGTTGGCAGTCAAAATGAGTTGATCGCGTTGGACCATGAATCGCGGGGTTTGCAGACGCACGAGCAGGTTCTTGGTTGCGGTTGCCTGCGTCTCGCCTTGACCCACCTGTGTGGTTTTGCTCATGGCCCATGAGTCGATTTGCCACGTGGTGAGATTGTCGGGCACAGTGAAGGTTGCAGTCGCTTTGCCGTTGTCATCGGTGGTGATGGCGTCAACCCACAACGCGGTGTCGGCAAAGTTTTCGCGGGTACTCACCGGTTGGTCGGTCTGACTTTGGGCTTCCTCCATGGCATCATCGCCGACGACTTTGAGTTCGGACTTGGCCATGCCGCTACTGTCAAGTCCGATTGCTTCTGTCATCGGCATGGCAGACGGTGCGGGGGCGTTGACCGCACCATCCGCGAAGCTGGCAACTCCACCAGATGCACGAGCGCCACGTTTCTGGAGCATTCCCAGTTCACGGATTTCGTCGCCACTGGTCACACGCCAGTCTCCGACCTGCGGACCCCATTGGCCATCCCAATCCTCGGGGGTTGCATAGCGATAAACCGATGGGTCGGTGATGTTGCCTGCGTGTGTGAATTGCTTGCCGAGATTGGTTTGACTGTTGAGGTTGTGATCGTTCTGCTGACCGTGATAGTAGCTGCCCATGTTGCCGGAGGTTCGGCCTGCGATGTAGAGCAGGGCTTGGTCAAAGGCGCTGAGCACGACCTGCGTCTGCGCCGGTTTGCCGGTCATGTCCTTGGCGGTGATGTTGACCGTTGCGGTCTCGCCGGGTTGATAGGTTGGCTTGTCAGTTTGGACGGTGATATCAAGCATGCTGTCTGCGGGGGGGACACAGATTTGTGCCAACTGCTGATGGAGTTTGGCATCGCTGACCGTTACCGCTTCGATGAAGAAGTTGGGACGGTGTTTGTTTTCAACGGGGACATCAATGACCGTGGATTTACCATCCACGTGAATCAGCTTCCAATTTTTGAGGACACCGTTTTGCGCATCGGTACTCAGCAGCACATAGCTATTAGCCTGCTTGGTGTTGATCATGACATGCGCGGTTTGTCCGGGCTCGTAGGTGCGTTTGTCGGTGATGAGTTCCAGTTCGTTGAATCGGTGAAGCTTGCCATCAAATTGATTGCCGACCACCCATACGAGGCTGAAGCTTTCGACGGTGCTGCCCCAGCTATCCGGTGAAGTGAAGTGGAATTTGAGTTGGCCGGAGTTTTCGTAGCGGTAGCTGATCGTTGCCATGCCCGATGCGTCGGTCTCGATGGTTTGGCGATCCAGTTCAACTTCGTTGATGGTGGTGTTTTGCGCCCCGGTCCATTGGACTTGGGAGATCACCAGTTGCCCTTTGGTTTGCACCGGTGAACCATCAGGGTTGCGGCAGATGATTTTAATTTCCATCTGATCACCACTGCGGTAATACCCGCGTGTCGGTTGAAGTGTGGTGAAGTAGGCTTGTCGTGTTGCAAGGACATTACCTTTGCCGGTGATCACGCGCCGTGAGGCGTCGCGGACTTCTGCTTCAACGATGTACTGGTGATCCTGATCGCCATGTTGTTTGAGTGCATCCGCCGAGTCGATGGTGATGGTGAGTTTGCCTTGCTCATCGAGTTTGCCTTCACCTTGGGTGACCAGTTCGCGGACGTTGGACGGTTGCCACCATGGATACCAGCCGTACCACCAGTCGGGGGCGATGACACAATCGCGACCCCACCAGCCAAACCACGGCGATTCATACCAACTCAGACCATAGCCTTGGCCGTAAAGCCAATCCCAGGGTCCGGGGAGAAACTGCTTGTGCGTGTAGGTTTCGCGGTAGACTTTGTAGGTCACATCACCATGGGTGACCGGTTGGCCGAAGTAGTACCGACCTCCGATATCGACTTTGATTTTTTCGCCGAGTTTGACCTGTGATTCACTGGTTTTAACGGTGACTTCAAATTCGGGCTTTTTGTATTCTTCGACGCGGAAGTTGCCCCCAGCTGATTCCTGGTAACGGCCGTGGAAGTCGATGCGGTATTGGCCCAGTGTTGCTTGATCGCCAAGTTCCAGTTGGCCGGAGATACCACCGAAGCTGTCGGTGGTCAGCGTCATGTCCTTGAGCTTCGTGCCACGCGGGTCATAGATGGTGATCGATAGTTGGCGTCCCGGTGCATTCTCCCATTGCCCATCTTTGAAATCGCGGACCCAGGATTTGAATTTGACGGTTTGGCCGGGACGATAGACGGGGCGGTCGGTGAGGGTGTACACCGACGGGGGGCGTTGGGTGTTGCGTTCGTTGTAGGGGTTCCAGTAATCCAGATCATTGGTTGCAAAGCGATCGCCGTTTTCGACCATCACATGCAATTGACTGCCACGATTGCGTTGGCCGGTGAACAGGGCAAAGCCGTTGGCATCGGTGACCAGATCGTGATCCACCTTGTGATAAATCGTCTTGCGGGTTTTACGGTTCCATTCGTTCCAAGTTTCAAGGATGGAGAGCTTGCTGTTTGCAAGGGGCGCGCCGTTGCGACTGTCAGTGATGAAATAGAGATTGCCTTTGACGGTCTGCTTTTGGACGATGGCCATGTCGCTGATCATCATGACCGTGCGACTGTGACCGTGGTTATAGGGATGTCCTTGGACTTTGCCTTTGGGTTGGTCGTACCAGGCCCAGACGATGTACGTGCCGTTGGTGTCGATGGGGCTGTCCACGGTGGCCTGGGCATCGCGGTGATCCACACCGGGTTTGAGTTTGCGATCCCATGAGATGACAGCATCATCCAGATGCTCAAGAATCAGCTTGTTGATCGGGGATTGGAGGGATTGCTGGTGGATGAGTAAGGAGTCCCACTGTCCGAGTTGCCAGACATTGATGTGTTCGTCGTTTTTGCGGTCAAAGGACAATTCGCGCATGGCTTTGAGAAAGCCGGGCAGGTTGAATTTTCGTGCTTCAAACCAGACATGATCGACATTGCGGTAATGCACATTGAGTTGTGCCTGATTACCGGGTAGTTGCATGCCGGGGACATTGACGCTGATGGATTGTTCGAGGATGCGGGACTTGTTGTTCTGAGCGTGTGCGATGCGATTGGATTTGGGGAAATCCTTGATGAGTTGGTCATAGGTTTGGATTGCTTTGGGATACTGCTTGCGACCTTGCAGGTAATACCCGCGCGCAAAGAGCGCTTCGTCTGCCTGCTTGCCTTGAACCTGATCCAGTAAACCGAGAATGTTCCATTGCTCGGGAAGGACGACCTTGCGCATTTTGCCGCCTGCAAGGACGATTGCCTGGTTGTCCGCCAACTCCCATGGGACGATGGCATCGAGCTGCTCACGGTAAGGGCGGGTGCTGCCGTCGTGATACATGTTGGCATAGACATTCATGCGATCCATGCCAAAGCGTTTGCGTGCGAGCATGGCCTGGCGATAGAGGCTGAGGTTGGCATGTTGTTTGTCTGCGGTGTCATCCAGCTTGCGGATTTCAGCCAGTAAAAACAGGGCTTTTTCGTCATCGGGCAGTGATGTGTCCCATGCATCGGGCATCGCTGGGAAGATCGGTTGGTCTTTGTCATCGACGAGTAAACCGATAGGGCGTTTGCGGTGATACTGCCAGACGTTCTGGTTTTCGTCGAAGTCTTCTTCGCCTGCGGTGTCGGCAAGTGTGTCATCACGTTGTCCCCAGTACCAATGCCAGTAGTGTGGTTGCTGTTCAAAGATACCGAATGCCGCGCACGCCGAGGCAAAGTCAAAGAGATTACGGATGCGGCGCTCGTGCCAATCTTTGATGTCGGTTTTGCCTTCCCATTGAGCGTAGAGTTCCCGTGCTTTGGCAAGTTGTTCCAGAGCCAGTTTTTTGTCATGACGATGCGATTGCAGGCGGATACCTTGTTCATGTTTGGCACGTTTGAACTCGCCGCCGGAGCGCGTTCCCCAGTGTGGCAGGATCATGTAGAGATTGCCCAGGGCTTGACGTGCCATGGCTTCTTCGGGTTTGCCTGCAAGACGTTGGATGCTGTCTTGTGAAGTTTGCACAGCCTTGTCGAAATCGCGCAAACGCAGGTAACAGACGAGCAGTTGTTCTGGAGCAGTCTGCGGATGTGATTCGATCAGCTGCTGATACATCACTGCAGCTTCTGCATAGTGTTTGTCTTCAAAGAGCTTGGTTGCCTTTTGAAGTGTTGCAGGCTCGGGTTGCTGAGCGACAGCTGTGATGATCGACAAGGGTAACAGTAACAATGCGCTGATGAGCAGGATCCATTTGGTCATGATACATACCTTTGGTGGTGCGTTTGTCAGGTGGGCTATGAGGATGTTGGACGCACGAATGGGCGAAAGGTTCCGCCCGGGGATGAAATTTTATGTGATCACATGAGATATGGGAAGTGTTTGGTGTTTTCAATGGATCAGGCTTGGCAGTGACGCGGTGCATCATTGCATGTGATGGACATGTGAATTGGATGGAATACGTTTTGACTGGCCAGGGAGCTTCGCCCCCCGGACCCCCTTGCGAGGTCGGTACACCTTGGCAAGTTGTGTTGCAGTGTTGCATTCAAATGATGGAAGACCAAACTTGCGATGGGGTTCCACCCCAAACCCCGCCAACGGGCAGCCGTTGGATCGCTGCCCCCGGAAGGCATGGCAAACTGGCCAATCAAGCGATTCAGCAGGCCAGTGAATGCACAGGTATTCGAACGATAAACATGCCACGCGTACTGGTATTCAAACATGTGTCCGCAATACCGTATCACCCATGACAACCAAACGCCCAAGGCCAAAGCCCTTCCTGGGGGACGTGATCCAGCGGCGGAACGCTGGCGGGGTTTGGGGCAGCGCCCCATCACATGTCTCTCTTCAATTCCTTTGAATGCAATGCAGCAACATAACCTGCCAAGGTGTACCGACCTCGCAAGGGGATCCGGGGGGCGAAGCTCCCTGGCCAGTCATTGATTCGCATCACCCTACAACGACACAACCCCATCAGATACTGACGGGGTTGTGTCGTTGTATGGTGAGTTGTGAACAGTCTGTGTTTACTCGAATGTCAAATCCTGTTTCTCGTTGCTGACCACCACCACGACAGGGTTCTTGAGATACTTCTGGGCGACTGCCTGCAGTGCGGTTGCGTCCATGGCTTTGACCGATGCCATGAATTTTTCCGAATCATCCAAGCCGACACCGTAAAGCAGATTCAAGGCTGCTTCTGCGGCACGGTCGGAGTTGGATTCCTTGCCCATGATCTCATTGGTGATCACCGATGCGCGGGCTCGCAAAACTTCCGACTCATCGATGGACTGCTCTTTGGCCTGCTTGAGAATTTCGTTGGTGCGGTTGAGTGCTTCCTGTGCGGTGGTAGCCTGCGTGTTGAATCCGACTGCCAGGTAACCGGGCATCATGCCTGTGACCTGATACGCCCAGACGGCATAAGCCAAACCCGGTCCCTTGCCACGCAGTTGGGCTTCGAGCCAACCCGATGGAAAGTCACTGATCAAGCGACTGAGCACTGCGATCCTGGGGAAGTCCGGGTCATCACGCGTGACACCGGGACCAAGGCCAATCTGTACCGCTGCCAACGGTTGCTTGGATTCATAGACATACACACCGGGTTTGGGCTGCGTGTTCTGGGGGAGCTCAAACGGCTTAGCGGCCACGGCAGGCATCTTGCCAAAGTGTTCATTAACCAGCTTGGTGACCTTGTCCACATCCACATCACCGAAGATGGCAAGCACGGTGTCCTTGGCACCAAGGCGTTGGGCAAAGCGCTGACGCATTTGTTCGACGGTGAGATTTTCAATCGCATCTTTCTTGCCGACCGTGGTCGATGCCCAGGGATGATTCTCACCGAAATAGGTCTTGCGGAAGTTCAACTGCAACTGCCCCTGCCAACTGTCTTCCTGTCGGTCGATGGCAGCAAGCAGACGCGGTTTGAGTTTGGCCCATTCGGACTCGGGGAATGTGGGATTCAGCGCCACATCCGCAAACAGGTCCAGCACGGTGGGCAGGTCCTGGCTTAAGCAGATGCCACGGATGTAGCTGGTGTTGTTGCCACAGCTACTGCCGATTGAGGCGCCGAGGTCTTCGAGTTGCCTGGCGATTTGGTTGGCATCGCGCGTCGTCGTGCCACGCATGAGCATGGTGTCGATGGCGTTGGCAATGCCCTGCTCGCCCGGTTCATCTGCGAGCAGTCCGCCGAGGCTGTACATCTGAATGGAGACCGCGGGAACGAGATTGCTTTTCTGGAAAAGGACCCGCAAACCGTTGTCCAACGTGATGACCTTGATGGGTTCGACGGTGATGGGGGCGATGTCCTGCTTGTCGGTTGCGAGTTTGCGTTTGATCTCATCAAGTCGCCCGGCATTGTCCAGATCAATGGATTCGGTGGGGAGCGTTGTGTCGGTGTCCGCATCATTGCGAACCAGTACATCGGCTGCGGGTTTGTCACCTTCCTCGGGTTTGAGCAGGACGGTGATCAAACGGTTGTGATCCAGGATGGCTTTGGCGGCCTGGTGGATATCGTCTTTGGTGATGGATTCGATGGCATGGGCGTAATGCTTGTCATAGTCGGGGTCAGCCATGCCACAGATATTGCTTGCCACCGAGTCCGCCAGCGCGTGAGCGCTTTGCCCGTCGTAGGCAACACGGGCGATGGTCTTGCGTTTGGCGCGGGCCAGTTCCTCGTCGGTGATGCCGTCTGCCAAAACGGTGTCGACCTGCTTGAGAATCGCTGCTTTGACTTTGGCAACCGCATCAGGGTCCGACGGATCTGCGATTTCCGCGCCAGCGCCAAAGAAGCCTTCACCCCATGCAAAGCTCAGGTTAAACGCACTGATATTGGTGACCAACTGCTGCTGGTCGCGGACGGTCTGAACGAGTCGTGACGATTCGCCCTGGCCGAGAATAATGCCCAATAAATCCAGTGCGTAATCATGTTCACCTGCCAGTCGCGTGCCCGGCCAGGCAAGACGAAGTCGCGGGCGCTTGATCGCAGCCGTGCCTTCGACGGTGCGCGGCGAGGTGAGTTTCTTTTCAATCGGGAAACTCAGATTTGCAGGCAGATCACTGGCAGGGACATCCTTCCAGAGTTCAGCGAGTTGGTTGATCACCACATGGCGATCAATATCACCCGACACCGCGAAGACCATGTTGTTGGGGACGTACATGCGCTTGTAGAAATCGTAAATCTCATCGCGTGTGATCTTGAGAAACTCATCCAGATATCCAATCGTTGGATGACGGGCTGGATGGTTGGTGTAACGCGCCTGCTGCGTGAGTTTCCAGAAGATGCGATCCGGTGAGCCCATGCCATGTTCGAATTCACGCTGAATGACCTGGCGTTCACGTTCGTACTCTGTCTGCGTGATCTGCGAGTTCTGCATCCAGTCGCTGAGCAGATCGACCACCTGCGTGGTGTTGTCACTGGTAGCGTCAATGTAGTAATGCACGGTACTCAGACCCGTCGCTGCGTTGGTCTTGGCACCCATGCGTCCAAGCAGCGCGTTACTTTCGGTTTCAGTTCGGTTGGAAGTGGAACCACCTGCAAGCAAGTGTTCAAGAAAGTGAGACAGGCCCGCACCGACGTGTTCCTGTTCATAGACCGAGCCGGTGTTCACCCAGACCTGTGCGGAGACCACGGGGGCCGCGTGGAGTTCCTGGGCAACGAGAATCATGCGATTGGGCAAGCTGACCATGAGGCGGTCAGGGCGGTCCTGCAAAATGGTGTAAGGCACTGTGTTTCCTTTGGCGGTTTTGGTGGGCTCAATGATCGGGCTTTTCTTGCTCTGTGGCATGGTCTTGCAAGCGACCAGCGTCAGGCTCGTGAGTAATAGGCCGATAACAATCAAACAGGTCTGTCGGATCAAGATGGTCATCCTTTCCAGGGTTCAGACACGGGGGCGGTCATTGCATCACTATACCGCTTTACGTCGGTTTGCGATGCGAAGTTCAATCGGTCTTTTGTCCGTCTTGGAGTTAACTGGGGTGTCGATACAACCGATACAGACGTCAGAAGTGATAGTTTCTATTCGGAGATTAACATGTCCCAGGCCGCGATGAATGACCGTTTTGCCCGCGAAATCGAGCATTTTGAAGCTCATTATGCTCACGAAGCTGCCCAGGGGATCGACCCGTTATCAGACTACGATTCCAAGCGGTATACCAACCCGCCGGCCAATACGATTTACCCGCGCGAATTTTATCACCACCTGCTTGCACCCATCGCCGGCAAGGAAGTCATGGAAATCGCCTCAGGCAACGGCATTGATGCGAGCATCTGCTGTCACAACGGTGCCAAGCTGCATGCTTACGACATCAGTTCCGAATCCATCAAGATGGTCGAAGAACGTGCCAGGGTCAATCTGGTTTCAGAAAACCTCACCACGCAGGTCACCGGTGACTTCATGAAGGCCTTTGAAGGTCAGACCTTTGACCACATCATCGGCTATGCAGCGCTGCATCACATTCCCATGGAAGGCTTGGCCCAGCAGGTCTACGATCGACTCAAGCCCGGTGGCAGTGCCGTCTTTGCCGAGCCGGTGATCAATTCCAAGTTGCTTTACAGGATCCGCAAGATGATCCCGTATTCGTTCTTTGAAGACACCGATGACGAGGTGCCGCTTAACGACAAGGACATCGCCGAATTTGCAAAGCCGTTTGATCGGATTGAAAAACGCTACTTCCATCTGACCAGTCGCCTTTGGCATGCCTTCCCCAACTGCTGGCCTTTGGTCAAGGGACTGCATCTGTTTGACCGCGAAGTGATGCGGTTACCGTTCATGCGACGTTTTGCGACGGTCTGCGTGTTTGCGGTTTACCGAGACAAATAAACCGATCAAGACAACAACATGCTGGTGGGATAAACTGGCATTGCTAGAGAGAGAACATGAAAAAACGCCGATGGAGTTCGGCGTTTTTTTATTCACTGATGGTTTTGAGCATTTTTAATCATTCATCGCCATATCGTCTATGCTTTTGTCATTCCCGCGCAGGCGGGAATCCAGTGGCAATCTGTTGACGTCTGCAAGTTCCACTGGACTCCCGCCTGCGCGGGAGTGACGGAGGGTGGCGATTAATAATTGGAAATGCTCTATTGCAGTTGCGTGGTTGTGTGTTGACGATCAGAAACCGAGTCAAAATGACTCGGCTATATTCACATCGCCCGGTCATATTGGCCGGGATTCGTACAGAGCAAGACAGGTACAATGCGTCGCTGGTGTTGGTCGTGAGTCACTCGTACCGCCAGAATTTCATGCTTTGATCCTGCCAGGAATAAACGTCGACTTCACCGAAGGGGCGGTTGGCAACGTGGCCATCCACATGTGCAATGTTGGGTGAGTCGTTGTGACGTTCCGAACCATATCGGCGTTGGGTTGCCCAGCTACCACCCTTGGGATACAGCAGGGGGCGTGCGACCCAACTATCTTTGGGGGGCCAACCATCAATAAAGCTTAATGTGTGGCTGGGCGTCAACACATCAATCAATCGCTTCTTGGACGGTTTGGGGGGCCAATTGGCGCCACCGAAGCTGCCGGTGCCCAGAATTTCACTGATGCCGTAGTACTTGCTCTTGCGATCCGGATTGGATGTGCAGGCGGTAAAGAGATTGGTGTTATTCATGTATTGCCCCATGCCTTTTTTTGCAAAGAGCGGTTTGCCGTACCACGTATCGGGAACATCATCCCGCCACCAGGTCCACGCGCTTGGGATCCATTCCTCATTGTCCTGGGCGTAGTTGGTCATCAGCATGGTGACCTGCCTCAGACTCGTACCACATTTGATCGTCCGGCTTGATTCGCGCGCCTTTGCCAACGCGGGAAGCAGGATCGAAATCAGCAGTGACACAATGGAAATCACCACCAACAATTCGATGAGTGTGAAGGCGCGTTGGGTACCGTGTTTTGTGGTTGGAAGATTCATGACAATCTCCATCTTTCTCTCTTGATGCATTGTCAGTGTTGCAATGCTTGTTCCAGGTTGACGGAATTCGTTTTGATGACGGACCATTTGAACTGGGCTTGCCAGGTTTGGCCTGCGCCGATTTCTAAGCCGCGTTCGGTGATCAGTTCCACGTTGTAATGACCTTGCCCAAACCACAGACGGGGCTGAGCCAGTCCATTGCCGGTGAAGGTTTGTTTGAGTGCGATGTTGCTTTGCGTGTCCACCGCTGCCCACCAGTTGGCTGTCAGGTCTCCGACAGGTTTATCACCCAATCCGGTCCAGAAGGGCAGTTTGGTCAGGCCGTCGGACATCGGCAGATAGATGACGTCAGTCACCGAATCGCCCGTGCCACCGACGGTGTATTCGGGATGCGATTTATAGCTGAACTTCCGGGGGCTGTTACTGGGGTTGTGGACACTGATGTTCAGTTCAAGTTCTGCATCTTTGAGTTCCCAGCTTTGTGTCACCTGTAAACCCTTGGCCTCGGTGGAGAGCGTGAGCTTGCCATCCCTGGCAACGGTGACGTGCATGGGATCATTCTTGAGCTTGCCGCTGAACGTGTCCCAGATGCCGTAGGCAAAGGGAATGCTCGTGATGCTCGGCAGAATGCCATAGTCGATATGAATCTGATTGCTCGCAGATTCACGGTCAATGATTTCCAAAACGCGCCCGCCACGTGCTGCATCAATCGCAACTTCCAATTGATTGTTCGACAGGATCATCACCGGCTCATCCAAACCCGCGATGATGGCCTTGCTGGTAATGGCTTGGCTTGAAACCGGGTGCAAACGTCGCATGAAAAACGGATACGTGCTGACTTTGCCACCAACGCCTGAGGCTTGTTGTTCAATGACGTTGAGCGTGTACTTGCCAAGCACCGGCATGTTCGACTGCGTGGGGATTTGCAGCTTGATCGTTGATTGCGAGTTGGCTTTGACGACTTGCTTTTGCTGCGCGAGTTTGTTGGCTTGTTCGTCAGTGACAATCAGGTTCAACGTGATCGCATCGGCACGCGGGTTGTCCAGCGACACTTTCAGTTGAGCTTCGGAAGACTCCGGCAGGGCGATGAGTTGCTTATTAACCAGTTGCACTTTGAGCGGCGCATCACTGCTGTCGGCTTTGGCAATTTGTGAACTGACAAAGTTGATGGGCTTGTCGGCATGCAGGTAAATCGGGGCATGGCCGAACGTCGCGCTGAACTTGCCATTCTCATCGGGCATCAGGTCCGTGGTGTTGCCAAACAAGTCCACCTGCTTCACCGACTTGGCGGTTGTCTGGAACACACCGGTCTTGCGCTGCGTGCCGTCCCAGAGAATGTGAACCAGCTTGCCATCAGTCGGGTGCGTGTAGACATAGCCGATCGATGGCAGGTCCATGTTGGACATCTTGCCTTTGAGTTGGTAATCGCCGAGTTGATCGATGAGTGTTTTGACTGCGAAAAACGAGGGTTTTTTCTGCAGGTCATGATCGATCATGCCAAAGCGATGTTCGGTGAAATTCATATCCTTGCCTGAGTCCCAGAACGAGTAGATGAACACACGCTTGAAACCCAGGGCATGATGAATCACCAGGCCACGCACGAGATACTCTGCCTGCGTTTGGAGTGTGATTTTGCCCGAAGGGTTGTTGACCGGTGCGTCGGTATAGCCGAACTCCGTGGAGATCATGGGCCTGTTCTGATCACCGTGACGAGCGAGGACGGAGTTGATTTTCCGCATGTTGTCGTACATGGCTTCGGGAGCACCTTTGGGATAGCCGTCGGGAACTTTGTGGCCACCTGCGATCTTGGTGTAGGTATGCAGATCAAGCACGTCGAAGCAGTCTTTGCCGCCTTGTTGGTAGAACTTGTCGAGCCAGTCAATCGAGTGATCTTCCAAACCGCTTGAGGGCGCACACATCACCGCGTCAGGATTGATCGACTTCATTTTTTGATGGAAGTCTGCGGTGCGCTCAATGTAGGTGGCAATGGGCATGGTGCTTAAGTCCGGCTCATTTTTGGCTCCGGAAAAAGCGTTGACACCGAGTTGTGTTGCTGCTGCGAGATTGCCCCCATGTGGGTAGGAATAAACGCCGATGCCTTTGTCGTAGTATCGATTGAAGATCGCTGAATCGACGCGCCACCAGCGGATCTGTTTGATGCCGGTTTGGCCAAGCAGGTCCACGGCGATGCGTTCGTAGGCATCTTGATTTTCAGGGTGATTGACACGGTGACCGCCACCGTCCCAGAAATGGTTGATCGCCACCATATCCCCGAATGTCCGACATTCCAGAGGCATGGGCATGCGGGTGGCAATGGAATTTACCTGCGGGTACTCGCCCTGGTCATACACCGCAGTGACTGCGAAAAAATAGTTGTGTCCTGGCTTCAGCGGATACACGACCGTGTGACTTTCGCTGCCGTTGACAGACTTGATGAGCTTGGCGTCCGAGTCTTTGATCGACGCGAAGGCCTTGTCGCTCTGGTACACCTTCCATTGCTTGACGTTGGCATCCAGCTTGGTGCTTTGGCTCCAGTCGATTTTGGCAACGCCGGATTGAATGGTCGACACGTCAAAGGCAACCTTGGGGCGACTGTCGGATTTGAGATAGCTCACGCCTTCGACGGGCTTGGAACCCCAGATGGCAATCTCAGCCACCTGCTGCTGCTTGGCCGACTTCTTGCGTTCGACACGAATCTGCACGTAACGGGCTTTGACCGGCTCGTTCAAAACCAGATGCGTCCGGGCAAAGAAGTTTTTGGCCAGTTCAAGTTCAGGTGTGCTTGCTGCACCATGGGGCGTGAAGGTTTTGCCATCATCACTCAAAAGTACCTGAAAACCAGCGGTTTCACGGGATTTTTCATGCAGTGCCCAGACGTCAAAGGCGCTCAGGGCATATTCGTTGCCCAGGTCGACATTGACTGTCATCCAGCGACCACCACCCCATTTGCTGTAGGTGCGACTTTTCCAGTTGCTGCCGGTGTTGCCATCGAAAAGGACCTTGCCTTCCTTACCGGTTTTGATCGACTCTTCATCAGTGGCAAATTCACCATCGGTCACAAAACTGACCTGCATGGCGGTGGGTTCGATGCGAAGATTGTCACCGAAGTCCGCGTTGGTCTTGCCCGGCTTGATGTTGTTGGACAGTAGTGCCATGCCTGACGTGTCGATGCTCGCTGCGGCTTTGGGGGCAGCGGCTGCGGGGGTTGCTGCAACGGGTTTGGCTGCCGGTTTAGCCGGTGATGAAGCGGTTGAAGCTTCTGCGACATAGCCTTTCCAGATCGCAATCTCACCAATCTGCTGCTGCTTGGTTGAGCCTTTACGCTTGATGCGGATTTGCACGTATTGAGCATTCACCGGCGAAGCGAGTTGCAGATGAAGCTGAACAATCTTGTTCTTCTCCGGATCAACATCCGGGCCTGTGGCGATGCCTTGGGAGTTGAAGGTTTGACCGTCATCACTGGTGAGTACTTCAAAGGATTCGGTTTGACGCGAATACTCATGAATCGCCCAGACATCAAAGGCGTTCATCTCGTAGGGAGCGCCCAGGTCGACATTGACGGTGACCCATTGGCCGCCGGACCATTTGCTGTAGGAGCGACTTTTCCAGTTACTGCCGGTGTTGCCATCGAAGAACACGAGCTTGTCGTTGCGGACGCCTGTTTTGACCGATTCAGGATCGGTGGCAAATTCACCATCGGTGACGAACTGAGCTTTCATTTGTGTGGGTTGGACGGTGGCCTCTGCGGGGAAGTCGGCGTTGGACTTGCCCGGCTTGACGTTGTTGGATAGTAACGTCAATTCCGATGCGCCTGCTGATATCGTCATGAGCAAAACGCATGGGATAATCAACCTGTTAAACAACTTGAACATGGTGACCTTTCACTGATTTTCAAACAATTGGACTGTATGTGACTTTTATTTTTTGCCGACCGCTGCCGTGCTACCGCGCACGATCAACTCCGGCTTGAGTACTTTTCGGGGAAGTTTTTTCTGTGACCCACTGACATATTCATAGACGGCTTCGACGGACTGATAACCCACATCATTTAAGTGTTGGCGGACGGTTGTCAGTGGGGGGACGGTGTACGCGCTGCCGGGGTAATCATCAAAACCCACGACCGAGATATCGTTGGGTACATGACGTCCGGCTTCATGACAGGCGAGCATCGCGCCGTATGCCATTTCATCGTTGTTGGCAATCATGGCAGTGACCTGCGGGGAGCGTTTGAGAATGTCCGTCGCCTGGTGATAGCCTGCTTCCTGGGCAATGCGTGTGGGATGGTGTTCTGCCAGCAGGTGATCGACTTGTTTGTGACCTGCAGCAGTGAGGTGATCCTTGAACACTTCGACGCGTTGGGAGTTGTCGTAGTCTCCGGCTTGGGGACCAGCTAAAAACGCGATGTCGCGATGCCCCAGGTGAGACAGGTGATTCAGCAGTAACCCCATCCCTGCATCGGGATCGGTATACAGGTATCCCCCCTTGGGATGTTCGCAACGTCCGTTGAGCACCATCACGGCCATTTTGGCTTTGATGAGTTCATTGAGTTGTTCACTGTTAAGCGTGCTTGAGAACATCAGGATCACGCCATCGCAATGACGCTCACGCAGGATGCGCAGAAAGTCCGTCTTGGCTTTGTCAGCGGTCTGCACGAAGACGGTGGAAATATCAATATTGTTATGCAGCGCGTAGTCAGCGATACCAGTCAGCAGCGATGAGATGTAGGTGCTGACATGCGGCTTATCCATCTCAATGATGACTGCGAGTTTGACGCCACGTTCGGAGACATGCGACGAGTACTTGCCATCGTCTTCGAGGATCGCCCGGATTTTGGATCGGAGTTTTTCGCTGACCCCGCTCTGGTTGTTGAGGACGCGCGAAACCGATGCGATGGAGACGTTCGCTCGCGTTGCCACTTCTGCCACATTGACGGACATGGGTCTTGCCATGGGGGAGTCCAGTTTATTTACGAAATCGACTGAGTTATTTACGTAAATAATATCCCGCGCAGGGTAACAGTCAAGGTAGACCTTCAATAAAGTGAAAAATATGGGTAAATTTTGGGAATGTAGGGGTGTAAGGGCTTGGGGAGGGCTATTTACCACCCAATCAGACACATTCTGGGGTAGTCAAAGCAACGACCGTCCGTCTCTTGATGTATCCCAGCCAACTGAGCGCCTGAGTTTGGGGCGGTCAGATTAACGGATACTTGGCAATCAAAATCACTGGGCATGCTCACCCAGAAAACTCAACAGCTGCGCATCACTGACCTGACCCGGGTTGGCAAGATCCCGGCCACGCAATGCCATCGGAACCTGCGGCCGTGCATAGCGCACATAATCAAACTCGGCATACAAGTCCGGCTGGCCGTTCTTGATCACCATTTTGTTATGTCTTGCTGGCGGGATGTTCTTGCAATTATCCCAGTCGGTGTAACAGGTCAGCCCGGCCTGCAAGGTCTGTGGGAAGTCGCTGCGACGATAGCGCTGATGCACCGACCATTGGCCGTTGACTTGCTTGAGGGTGATGATCGCCTGACCAATCCGGGCGACCTGGATGACCGCGTGATCCACATTTGCCGGCTGAATCTGCAGCTTGGAATTGTTGTTGATGGTGGTCTTGACTTCAAACTGATACTGCCCGGGTTTGTTGGCTGCACCATGCGACAGAAAGATGTAATTCTGCGGCGCATTGGGGCCCGTCGGGTTGCGGAGCATGATCCCAGCTAACGAAAAACTCCGGCGAGGCGCAGCGTTTTTCGCGCGGTTGGAGGTCTTCAACGCCGTCGTGATCACAAAGTCGCCCGAGACTTCTTTGTATGCCAACACACCACGGTACTGCTGATACCAGACACTGGCATGCGGGATCATCACCATGTGACCGGGCTTGGTTTGGTTGATGTCAAAGGTTTGCAGTTGATCCGGTGCCTGATGGTCTTTGTGGATGCGTTGCCAATCCTTGAGCGTGGTCGGCGAATCAAACTCATCGCTGAGCTTGGCTAAATCATCTTCGGCAAAGGTCGGCAAAACAAAACACAGTAACAGACACAGCGCGCTCAAGAGCTTGGACATGGCGGGGTCCTTTGAAAGGATCAGTGTGGGGCATGAGGAATTGCATTATACCGCATCAGTCACAAGTACCAGTGACTTTTTGCATTGATCACGGTGTAAGAATTGCTGGCAGTTAGTGAGTGTTACTGGGATTGAGGGGAATTGAGCGTCTTGATGACAGGAATGAGACCCATGCAGATCAGCACCGCCAATAGCAGATACACACTGCGTAACGCGTCCCATTGCGCCAGGAATCCGCCGAGACTGACGCTGATGCTATAGAGGATGCACCGACCCAAACTCTCCACGGAGAGCGTGGTGGCTCGCCATGGTTTATGCATGAACTTGTCGAGTCCGACAACAAAAAGCGGCCGTCGTAAATTCTGTAAGCCTGCTAAAAACACCATGGCAATGAGTCCAGGCCACGCCCAGTTCATCCACAGACTTGTCACTGCTGCAAGCATCACCATGCATGTTGCTGCGTAAATCACCGCGTTGGCTTTGACCACGCCCTGATACCGTTTTTTCAGACGCTTGCCCTGCGTGGCACACAGTCCGGGCAACGTGTCCTGTACCAGGAAATACAGGCCAATCCCAAGGCCACCAACCCCGCCGACCACAGCGACATCACTGCGATCAAACCCCAACGCCAGGAACGGTTGCAAGTACGCGATGGCGACTTTAATCTGACTTTCAAACAGCATCGAACTGATGAGCATCGCACCGAGTCCCGGCGTGCCGAGTATGCCCAGTTTCCCCAGCCATGTTGCAGGTTTGGCTTGTGTCTTGGTTTGTTCGGTGTTGGCTTTTTCGACAGGCTTTTCATCAAAGCTGTGATCCAGTGATCTGGGATACGAAGCGATGAGTCCTGCGCCCAGAATGCACACACCAGCGGAGATGTAAAACAGACTGGTGAACGAAGCGGTGAGCCAAAGCAACATGCCACCGAGAATCGCCGAGACGCCTGCGGTGACTTTGGAAAACACGCGCGCCGTTGCCATCACTTCGTCGATGTCGTGTTCACGGTCGTGAAGCTGCGCCCAGTGGAGCATCATCGCCTTGTGTGTGCCGGATCGCAGGGATTCTCCCAGGCCCATGATGGTTAAACCGACCATCACCCATGCAAGATGTCCCTGTGACTGTTGGCAATAGCCGAGTAACACAAACGCAATGAGATTGAAAATGAAACTGCTGATCAAACCGCTGCGTCGCCCGAAGCGATCGGTGATGATCCCGCCGGGAATTTCCAGAATCGCCCAGACCAGACGCTGGTAACCCAGCAGTAAACCGACATGCGCTATCGGATACTGCATCCCAAGCAGCAAAAACAAAACCATGAACGGCTCAAACAACCGCAGGTTCCGACAGATCGCATACACACAAAACCGCATCGGCATCGACATGGTATTGATTATAGATCGCTGTCGTGTATCACATCGTCCGAATCTCTCAACAGCGCACCAAACATAAAAATAAAGCCCGGGGGTTTTAACCCCCGGGACGTGGTGTGTACGTATTTTAAATGTCGTCAATCAATACACTGCAATGGTTGATTGGTTGATCGATCACTCACCGTTTCCAATGTTTACCCACAACATCCAGTTCCTTTTCGATCAGTTCATCCATGAGCAATTCGGTATCGCCGATGGAGTTGGTCAACGGGTCGGTGAGGAAGGCACGACGCAGCAGGTCACGGTCTTTGTCGTGGACGGCCTGTGCGGTGAGTTCATGGGTATCGAGAATGGTTTCACACATCCCGCGAATCCCGCGTGGCATCTCGCCGACCTTGTGCGGCTTGGGCCCTTCCATGGATAGATCACAGTAGAGTTCAAGGAATGCATCGTCGGACATGTTGGTGATGGCGCCGTTGTTGTCAGTGTTGATGAAGAAGCTTTTACCCATGTTGCCCCACATCGCTTCGATCATGTCCGTTGCCGGGTCCGGTCCGAACTCGGTATCGAACTCGGAGATAGCAACCTTGCCGGAGTTGTAATCATCGACACGCTGCCAGACTTCGTTGGTCCATTTCAGACGCGTGGGCACACTGAAAAGTTGCAGTGACGGGATGGTGTCCGTGCCTGTGACACCGAGTCCCTGGTAGAAGCGGACATACTCTTTGGTGTGACCGATGACGGTGGGCAGGTAGCCCATGGTTTCGTAAAGCTGAACACCGATGGCATGGTTGAACGCGCCTTTGGAACCCGAGTAGACATTGTCCTTCTTGGCTGCTTCGTCTTCTGCCAGGTCTTTCTTTTCCTTGACGAGTTGGGGGATGAGATCTTTGCCTGCGTAGTCTGCTTTGAGCATCCAGGTAAAGTGATTGACGCCAGCAGTGTAGACCGTGAGCTTGTCGTCGTTTTCAACACTGCATGCCTTGGCAACACTGTTTCGCAGGTTGTACTGGGCATCGCAGAGTGCAAAGGTTTTGAGTTTGGGGAAGAAGCGCCGAAGTCCGATGCCGTGCACGGAAGTCGGGTTGATGTAGTTGATCACCCATGCTTCGGGGCAGATGTCTTGGATGTCCTTGGCAGCATCGAGAATCACGGGAAACTCGCGCATGGTGCGCATGATTCCGCCGGGGCCGATGGTGTCGCCCGAGCACATGCGAATGCCGTACTTGGCGGAGACATCACAGTCGATACCCCGGTTGATGGCGTTGTCGTAGGCAAAGCTCAGGATGACAAAGTCCGCGTCCTTGAGAACGTCACGACGATTGGTGGACGCTTCGAGTTTGAGCGGTGAGTTGTTATGGGCGATGACTTTTTTGGCAAGGTCTGCCATCTTGTTCAAACGGGTTTCGTCGATGTCGACCAGCGCGAGCGTGCCGTTACGCAGGTGTTCTGAATGGACCATCTGCCAAATGGCTTTGCGACCGAAAAACAAACTCCCGGCACCGATGACGACGATTTTGGGTGAGGACATGATTGTGGACTCCAAAAAAATGTTGATCTTTTGTATTGGTTTAAAAACCGTGCGATGAATATTGTTACATGTTTTGTTGGATGTTCCATGGCTGATGTTGATATGAATATGTAAAATATTGACATGTCTAAGGCGCGACTCAAACCCAATCGCCCCCGCCCCAAGGTGTCGGTTCCCACGGAACTGGCCTACCGTGTGCGTACGTTTGGTTGGATTCACGATCAACCCTATCACTCGACCCATGGCACGCATGGTGATGATGTCATGCTCACCGTCGTACGATCGGGACGCGGTTTTTACCTGCGGGGCAAAGATCGCATTGAGGTGACCGGCTCGATGGTCGGGTTGGTCCTGCCCCAATCGGTCACGGATCAGGATGTCGGGATTCTCATGGCTGATCCCGATGAACCGTATAACCATGACTACTGTCGTTTTGCTGGACATCAGGCAGTGGATGCAGCCAAACGAATTCTTCAAGCCCATGACCAGCAGCCGTTCTTCAAACCCCAATCCATCGCACAAGTCCTGGACTTGATGCGGCAGATGCGTGGCTATCGTGTGCGGCATACCGATGTGTCACAACAATCCGACTCCCGGCCGCCAAGTCCCATGGAAGGTTTGCTTGCCTGTCTGCTTGCCGTGCTGGAGAGTGCCGAGCCTGTGGTGGGGGACGAAAAGAATTTGTCAGCGGATCGACTGTATCGCTACCTGCATGATCACATGGCCCAGCCGCTGAGTTTGGATCACATGGCAGAGGCGTTTGGGGTTAGCAAGGAACATCTCTGCCGCGTTGCCAAGACGGTGTTGGGGATGACGATTGTCAATCAAGCTGAGCAGATCAAGATCGATTGGGCGACGGTGCTGCTGCATCAGCCGGAGTTGAGTATTGCCGATGTCGCCCGGCGCGTGGGGTACGTCGACCCGCTGTATTTTTCCAAGGTCTTCCGCAAACACATGGGGGCGAGTCCAAGACAGTGGCGGCAGGGATTGTGATCAATCTCGTTAGACCGCTTGTGGTTTAGCGCTCCATCAATTGAGGGATGACCAAGATTATTCGCATCAGGCTTGACGCGCTAAACCGCAAGCGGTTTATGATTCGAATGAAATCCGAAATCCGAAATCCGAAATCCGAAATCCGAAATCCGAAATCCGAAATCCGAAATCCGAAATCCGAAATCCGAAATCCGAAATCCG
>PAIY01000131.1 GCA_002704825.1 Phycisphaeraceae bacterium | reverse complement strand
ACTTGTTCGTCGGTTGCAGGTTTACGGGCACGTCGACTCATCGTTGCACTCCAAGGCGAAAGAAGCGGTAACCGTTCATGTGGCTGCCAGTGATTTTGTGGGCCAGGGCACTGAGGGTTTTGAACCGTTCACCCTCGCACTCAAACCCCTGGTCATCCTCCAACACGATGGCTCGAATGGTCCGGCCCTTGTACTTGCGGATGATGGCCGACCCAGGTGGTGGCAAACGTGGATCGGCTGACTGGGATGCCGCAGCAGCAATAGGCACGGTGATGGTGACCGAGTCCCCACGCTGTGGCGGGCAGATCATGGTCTTCGGTGCCATGACGCGCACCTCCGCGTCGTTGGCCAGTCGGGCCGCACGTCGCAGGGCACGTTCGGACAGATCACCCTCGGCATTGGCCTGCAACCGCCAGGCAATTTTGCGGATCAGATAAGCCTTGTGACGGGTCCGGCAGGGGGTGCCATGCAGTTGGGCATACTGCTTAGCCAGTTCGTCGGTGGTCATACTGTACAAGGCCGCGATTTGGGCTCCAAGATCGCTCAATGAGCACTCCTTTCGTTTTGAATCAAAGAGACAAGCCTCTGTTAACCAGAGGGTTACGGAGCCACATTGAGCCTTGATCTGGCAGGAAGATCAAGTCGATTCGGGGCAATTGGCGAGACTTTTTGACGGTGGGTCGGATGTTGCGGACGAACGCACCGCAACAGGCCGGACAGCAGAATGCTGACAACCTCCTCGCGGCGTTCGTCAGCGGTCATGGATTGGGGATCAACAGAATTCGTCATGGCATGGCTCCTGGGCAGAAAAAACACTCTCCCTCTATTTGTTACCTATGCCATCGAGCGACCGGAAATGTGGATTGCTTGGAATTTTTAACGGATAAGTCCGTATCTGATGATTTTGTAACTAAGGCCAAGTGCCTGTCTGAATCAACAAGTAATGCGTTCATTTCAGTTCTTTCACCTGCCACAATTTTGTTTTTGATCAGTATGTCGGGAGATATAATTGCTGCATCCCGCTGACAAGGAGCAATCCATGAACGGGACAAATCGTGGCTACATCGCATACGCTCGGAGCGCGACGTCGGATGGCGTGAATGCCGGTATAGAACGCCAAATCCAGGCCATCCGACAACTCGGCGAGCAGTTGGGGATGACGTGTGTAGACGAGGTTCGAGTGGCAGGCGTGAACGGAATCACACCCGTCATGAGGGAAGATTTGCAGAATTTATTGACAAGGAAACAGGAAAAGAACGACTTCGACGTGTTGATCATGGAGGATTTCTCACGTCTGACTCGGGCTGGTTTGGACGAAGGCTACCAGATCGAAGCTGAATTTGAGAAGTATGGTGTGCGGATCGTGTACGTTGCTCATGCCCAACATGGAGATATACGTCGTGACCTCCGAAGACTGTTAAAACGAATCAGATCATCGTAGTTTCGTTTTTCGCTTGGGGCCTATGGCAGTCTTGCCTGTGCGTGCCTGTTCCAAGCCACGTCGAATCGAAGCCAAAGCCTTGTCGTTTTCATAGAGCCATGTTTCATGCTCAGGGATGACACGAGCCAGCGTCACGCGTACTTCGGTTTCGTCGATGTACTCAATGATGACGGTCCGATTGGCAAAGCGTCTACCCAACGTGATTCGTCCCTTGCTGTCTGCGATTTGGGTGGTCATGTTACGATCCCCTTGTGTACGCCATTGCAACTCTGCAATCCATTGTGAACAAGTGGGGAAATCCCGCAAAGGTTATCGACATTCTTTCAGATGGAATGAGCGATAGAAAGGCATCCTGTCGCTCATAAAAATGTGATTTGGACGTAAAAATGAACGCATCAAGCGTTAATGAGTAGAATTGTGGACGTAAAGCTGTTTTTCTTGTATTTCACATAACGTGCAATATAATATACTTTATCAAATAAAACGTTTGTAAAAATAGACATTATAGGTGTGCTATGCTATCCAATCCTCATCTGCCAATACCAGTGCAAAAAGCCCTTCGCAAGCTGGGCCAGGATATCTGTGATGCCAGAAGGCGTCGGCGGATTCCGATGGCATTGATGGCTGAGCGAGCAGGGATGGCACGTACAACCCTGTCGAAGATCGAAAAAGGTGATCCCGGCGTTTCTCTGGGGGGCTACGCTTCGGTTCTGTTTGTCCTGGGCCTGACCGAACGTTTGCATGATCTGGTGGATGCCAACCATGACCTGGTGGGGCGTCAACTGGAGGAGGAGTCTTTGCCTAAGCGAATCCGCTTGTCACGTAAAAGCCATTCGGGAGAGTAGGGATGAGTAGTCGGGAAGTTCTGGTATCGATTGCCTTGGGACAGACGAACCATCTGGTGGGGCGGCTTTGGTGTCATCATCGCAAGGGACGGGAAAGTGCCTCATTCGAATATGATCCCACTTGGCTTAAACACCCTGAGCGTTTTGCATTGGAACCTGCCTTGCAGTTAACGCCTGGAGCGTTCCACACCGGGGCCAATCAAAGCCTGTTTGGTGCTATCGGCGACTCCGCTCCCGATCGGTGGGGGCGTATCCTGATGCGCCGGGCAGAATCAGCCATGGCCAAAGCATCTGAAGGATTACCACACGCGCTTGGTGAAGTTGATTATCTACTGGGTGTCAATGACGAAGCCAGGCAGGGCGCTTTGCGGTTTTCCGAATCAGTGGATGGGCCGTATTTAAGTCCCAAGGGCCAAAGAGCGATTCCGCCGTTGGTGGATTTACCCAAGTTGTTGTTGGCAACCGAGCGCTTTTTGGATGATGAAGAAAACGCAGAGGATTTACGTCTGTTGCTGGCACCAGGATCGTCACTGGGTGGGGCACGTCCCAAGGCGTCCGTCCGTGATACAGATGGAACCCTGGCCATTGCCAAGTTCCCTCGCAAGGATGACGAATTTAACGTTGTGCTATGGGAGGCCGTTGCCCTGTCACTTGCACAGAAGGCTGGGATCACCTTACCCGCCTGGCGTCTGGAAAACATTGTTGGCAAACCAGTCATCATCATTCGCAGATTTGACCGGTATGACCAGGAACGAATCCCATTCCTGTCTGCCATGAGTATGTTGGGCGCCAGAGACAATGAACCGCACAGCTACCTGGAGATTGTCGATGCCTTACGCCAGCATGGGGCCAGCCCCGAAGTGGACATGGCAGAACTCTGGCGGCGTGTCGTGTTCATCATCATGATTTCCAATACGGACGATCACCTAAGAAATCACGGCTTTTTGTATGAGCGTGAAAAAGGCTGGCGGATGTCACCTGTCTACGACATCAACCCGATGCCAGCCGATATCAAGCCCCGCATTTTAACCACCACCATTGACCTGTATGACGGAACCGCCTCACTTGATCTAGCCCTGTCGGTTGTGAAAGAATTTCGTCTGGATTCGAATCAAGTCAAAACCATCGTCAAAGAGGTATCTCGCGCCACACGCCAGTGGCGCGATGTTGCTCAAAGCCTGGGGGCCAGCAAGAAAGACATCGACCGTATGGCCACGGCTTTTGAACATGAAGATTCATTGCAGGCAAAAAGACTGAATATATAAGGTGGTTGATTAAAGATAACGAATAGACTTGGGCTGATAGGGATTAAAGGACAAAAAAAACACATGATGTTGTATCTATGCCAGTATTTTGCCGATGAGAGATAAACTCAATATTCTAATCATGATACGGCAGGAAATTAAGATGCAAATCGGACCGGAAACATGGAAAACTTCAGATGATAAGTGGACGTTGGCTTCTCAGTTACTTGATTCAATGTTTCGATCTCCGTCGCTATCTCCGGCTGAATTCTACTTTGTGCTCAAAACACTGGGACGTGATGAGTTTTATCGGGATTATTGGGATAATCCGTACTTTTATAAAACTGCGGGTATGAGAGCATGTGCACGGAAATCAGTTGATCGTACACGTGAAGGGTGGATTGCCACTACAGGTGATGATGCTTGGGCGATGGGGGATACACAAGAAGCGATGCGTTGCTACCAGCAAAGCATTGCTCAAGGTGAAACTGCGGGTTTCGGTGGAATACTGCGATTAAGTTTTGTTTTGGGGAACTTCGAACAATGTATAGAAGTATTCAGACAGGCCTGTCCTCCTCATGAATTCTATGAAGTTTACCACGCACATCAGGCCAAAGATTATGAAGAATCTTGTCTTGATGATTTTGATATAGAAAAACTCTGCAACCAGTATCCCAATCAATCATTTTGTTTTATATCTGACGCACAATATATGCTCAAAGCAGTGGTGGCTGCAGCTGTGCAGTGCAGTTCCTTGGATGATACATTGGCTTTACAGATACAAGATTACTTTGATGTTGATGAAGTAGATGTATGGCAACTTGCTCAATCGCTCAAGGGGCATGACAAAGAGATCAAAAAGCTTCAAAAGAAAGTGGCGCCAAAACAGATTGATCCAGGACCTACACTGAAAGAACTTTTTATACAAGGTGAAACCGAACACGCCAAACAGCTGTGTCTTGATATTCTACATGCAGACGAAAAATTAGATGAAATCGTAAGTTTATTGGATCAGTTTATTGACAAGCAGGACAATGAGGCATTGGAATCAATTATTGGGTTGATTATGTGTTTTCGAGAACCATCAGCTCAAGGTGTGATATTATTCGAAGCTCTGGAACAAAGGCGGCAGCGATTAGTGCAACAGCCCGACCGACAACTAATTTTGATGCGACGGTTCAGTGAATATTACCGTTTTACTTCGTATGAATATCTAGAGGACTATTTGCATTGCATGCGGCAATTGGATGAACTGGTGACACCAGAGGACGTGATGTCAGCCATCTTGAACATTAAATGGTACAACACGGATTACATGCTTGACGAATATGGTAACAAGGGAATTTCTGGTGGTTTCGGTAAAGCGGTTTTGAGCAAAAATCGGCATTGGGCAGAATTGACGCTCGAAGAATACATGCAGCATTTCAAGCAGGAATCATTGGTGACACATGAGCGTGCTATTGATGCTTTCTATGGGGCCTATACTTATTTACATGACCGTTTTCAGAAACTTCGAGAGGATGAACGTTGGGTGAGTGAAGCGCAGTTAGGTGACGCATTGTGCAGCTTGTTTGGTATTAATGAAGTGCATCGACATGCTAGACCTCTGTGGCTCAGCCCGCAACATCTTGATTTTTATCTGCCGAACTATAATCTTGCAGTTGAATACATGGGAGCTCAGCATTACAAACCGGTTGATTACTTTGGAGGTCAGGAACAGTTGAAACAAACACAACAACGTGATCAACGCAAACGTACGCTATGCATGAAAATGGGTATCGAACTGGTTTATGTTAATTATCAACAAGACATAGGTAGGTCTGCCCGAGAAATTCATCAACGCTATTTTGACAGGTGTATTTCTCTCAAACAAGCTTGAATTGAAGGATTCGATTTGACTCAATCTGTATGTATCGTAGACCATGTCGTTGTTGAACTGTCAAATTGAAACCGTCCGGTGTGTTTAAGTCAGTTATTTGTCTTGGAATTGTCGCAGGGCTCTGGTATGTTCATACTGTATGTGGGGGGCTACGGTAAAATGATCACGCGTAGGTCAATTTATCACGTCAAATCGGTTCTTTACTAACACTTTTCAAAATTTTTTACTGTAACTTGATCATTATGGAAGAACTACTTACGCAACTTGCTGCTTCGCCCGAAACAACAAAGCTCGTGCTGATGCCGTTATCGAGAGTGCTGGTTGAATCTAAGTGCCATGTTGGTAGATTTTCGATCTTCCCTCCGGGAGAATTCGATTTCGACCAGTTTCGACCAGTCTCAAACAAACAGCTTGAAATTGGCGATGCTGACTTTGCGATTCTAGATGGTCAAGAATTGCGCGAAGTGAAAACGTCGCTGACGGGTTTTAGCCTTGAGGTTTTAAATCATAATCCTGTTGTTGCCTTCACTGCACCGTTGAACTGGGATGAATTCTTGGGGGGCAACCATGAATATGACACTGACCTTCTTAAACGACTGTCAGGTATTGCAGAACGCGCATTTGATTTCATACGATTCAATTGTTGTCGATTTGACATGCCAGATACTTTGCCGGGAATTGTTGGTACTTGGCAAGATTCAGGGGCATTCCTTGGAGCGATGATTTATACCTTACCAGACCATGAGAGTTACTTGATTGCCGGGGAGGGAATTGATTGCTCGATTATCACGAAGGGAATTGGGTTAGATTTGGACTGTCAAATGACAGATGATTTACCACAACCATCCGACGGCGAGATTGGTGCATTTGCCGTTCACGCCCTGATGCTGTTTTCAGATGTCATGATGTCCAACAACGATACGATAAAATTTGTGCGTGCCATGATCCTTTTAGAATTCCTTGCGAATCCCGATGAATTCAAAAGTTGGAAGAAGCTCAAAGGCGACATTGCGTGCCATTGTTCAGCAGATAGGGCCGAATATTTGAGGCATCAAGAGAGATTTCGGGAACTAACCCACATTCTGAATAGCGAGGGTAAAGAGGCGGGGTTGCGAACATTACTAGTACATCACGGTCAATTCTTGAATGATATCATTCCCGATCAATCCGAACGTCGATCCCTTTTTCGTGAATTGAATCATTATTGTAGTTGCGTATTGCAGGACATGCTCGACAATTCAACAATGTCTTGGAAAGACTTTGAAGACCTACGTGTTCAGAAAAAGGCTGCATTGGGTGTAGCGTAGGTTGCATAACCGTGGCGTGAATCGATACGGCGAATCACGCGGATCACACAGTCAACGTTAATCGACGCCGTCCGGTTACGTCAAGTGTTAATGTAAGTTGAAGATGAAGATAGACAAAGACCTGTTAGATGACGGTCGAGGTGACTGGCGGCTCGCTGGCGTCGAACGCCTAGCGCATGATGTCTCGGCTGCCTGCCCAGGAGGTCCTTCACACAAAGCTGGAAGCCTCATTGTCCTTGCTTCTCTTGCAAGCACAGCCGATGGCCCAGTAAGTTTTCCTGTGCCTAGTCCAGTTGGGATGGCATTGCAGGTCGCGCTGACCTCAGCAAACTTAGCATATGAGTTAAAGACCCGCTTCAGATTCGAGACCGTGCCTTCCCCCATGGGATTAGCGAGATCTGTTACAGGCGATCAAGAGGACGCGCTATTTGATTACTTTCAGCACTGCATGGTGGCCGTAACATTCAGTTTTCAGAGCGTCGAGTCGTTTGCGAACTTCGTCATTGCCAACAAGGTCAAGTCCACAATGGCAATAGACGGGAAAGAGGGTCGCAAGGAGTACAACGCTTACGACCTGCAGCGCCGCGTATCGACGGCCGAGAAGCTGGCAACCGTCCTTCCGACGCTATTGTCGCGCCCTACTCCGAAGGGGACGAAGATATGGCAAGAGTTCGTTGCGCTTCGCAGGCTGCGTGATTCGACCGTACACATGAAAAGCTTGGACCAGTACGGCACAAATCCACAGGATAGCGGGGACTCCTTGTACTTCAATTTTTTCAACTGTTCACCGCGGGATTTTCCTCGATTGGCGCTGGACATAGCGGAATATTTTACGCCAGATCATGTTCCCCGTTGGTTACGTGGCGCGCGGGAGGCGCTAACAATCGCTTCAACTTGACGGGCATGAACCTATGTGTGACATGCACTGAGTAATTGCTTTGCTCGTGTATTCGTATGTTGTTTTCACCCAGGCAAGCGTAATCTCCTCATAACCCATGCCTATGTCTCTACCCCTGGTTAAGAGACATTTCGAGAAAAATGCGATCAGTAGTGACCTTAACCCCAAAATGCTGTTTATCAGGTCAGAGACAGCAGAGACAAGGCCGAAATGGGGTGGTGTTATAAGTTCTTTCGCGACAGTGTATAGAAAAAGAAAACGCCGACGCGTTGTCGCATCGGCGTTTTCCGTTAACCGTGGGGCCGCTCGGAATTCGAGCGGAAATCGCAATAGTGTGTGCGCAACCGTGTTCGACAAGGCCGGTATGCTTTTTTTGTGGTGCACGCCCGGTCAAAATTTGCAATTTATTCGCGACCTGTGGCGACATCCGGCTGGTCATCCCTCGAGCAACAGACAAACCAGTCCACAATGCGGGATTTGTCCAGGCCAAAGATCGCGGCTACAATTTCGCCTGATGTCGTCTGTCGCCACATCACGGTCATTTCTCACGGTCATGCTGCTGATCGCGGCGATGGTGTTGCCCGCCGCCGGCAACGTGCTGTGTATTGGTCCGGACGGCCATGCGGCGATTGAGCCGGCGCATCCGGTCGATGGATGCGACGACGTGGGGATTCGAACCACGGAGTCAGATGGTCAGTTCGTCGCCTCGGCGTCGGATGATTGCGTTGATCTTCCGCTCGCCATTCTGGAGTGGATGCCTCGTCCCGAGCGGGAACAAGAGCAGTTTGATGCCAGCACGCTTGATCTACTCACTCCGATCTACCTGATCGACCTGACCATCGGTCTCGGTGAATGGATCGCCCTCATGGGACCGTCCGGCTCGGGCAAGACCACGTTGCTGAACCTGCTGGACGGGCTGGATCGACCGACCGACGGCCGCGTTCACGTCGTGGGCCAAGACCTCTCGCAGCTTGATGTCGATGAAGCCGCGACCTTTCGACGGGAGAACATCGGCTTGATCTTCCAGCAGTTCCACCTAGTCAGTTATCTGACGGCCGTCGAGAATGTCATGCTCGCTCAATACTATCATTCAATGGTGGACCAAGACGAGGCGAGGCACGCTTTGGAGCGTGTTCAGATGGCCGACCGCGCCGATCACCTGCCGTCGCAACTGTCCGGCGGCGAACAGCAGCGGGTCTGCATTGCGCGAGCGTTGATCAACGATCCGAAGATCATCCTCGCCGATGAACCGACGGGGAATCTTGACGAGAGCAACGCCGATCGGGTCGTGGATATCTTCCAGCGGCTGCATCGCGAGGGGCGGACGCTCGTGGTCGCCACACACGATCCGGACCTGGGCGGTCTGGCTCAACGCATCGTTCGCCTGCGACACGGGCAGATTGTCGAAGAGTGTTGCTCGGATGGTTCGGCTTCTGCGCCGCACGCGGCACGCCTCGCCGGTTGCAGTCGATGACGACTCGGATGCTTGGGCTGATGGCGCACGAGCCATACGATGTTGTACCGCCATGACGACCGCGTCTGGCCGTGTTTCGACCAGATGCTTTGGTCAATGTACGCGCGGCGAGTTGCGAACAACAATCGAGGTGTAATGCATGTCACAGCGAACGGACTACAAGATACACGGCCTGGACTGCTCGGAGGAGGTCGCCATCCTTCAACGAGAGGTCGGCCGGCGGGACGGCGTGGGCAACCTGTCATTCGATGTGGTCAACGGTCGGATGTCCGTTGAGTTCGACCCTGAGGTCGTCACGTCGGACGTGATCGTCTCGGCCGTTAATGCCACCGGCATGAAGGCCGTGCCTTGGGCACAACGAAACGCCGTGACACCAGAGAGCTTCTGGTCACGTCATGGCCGGCTCATCCTGACCGCTTTGAGTGGCGGCTTTCTCGCCACCGGCTTCGTCACGCACGGATTCATCCACGGCAGCATGATGGACGCTTTGACCGGCGGGCACGAGCCATCGCACGCTTACCCCTTGATATCGATCCTCTTGTACGTCGCCTCCGTCGCGACGGGGGCGTGGTTCGTCGCGCCCAAGGCGATCCAGTCGGCCCGACGATTGCAGCCGGACATGAATCTGCTGATGGTCATCGCCGTCATTGGCGCGCTCCTGATCGGCGAGTGGTTCGAGGCGGCGACGGTGGCGTTTCTCTTTGCGGTGTCGCTGCTGCTGGAGCATTGGAGCGTCGAGCGCGCCCGCAACGCCATCGGGGCACTGCTGGACCTGTCACCCACACAGGCCCGGTATGTATGCCCGCATGACGGCGACATCATGGAAAAGCCCGTCGAAGATGTCCCGGTAGGCGTGACCGTCCTAGTTCGGCCAGGCGAGAAGATTCCCTTGGACGGCCTGGTCACCAAGGGCGAATCCACCGTCAATCAGGCTGCCATCACCGGTGAATCCATGCCGGTCCCCAAGTCACCGGGCGATGAGGTGTTTGCCGGGACCATCAACGAAGACGGGGCGATGGAGTTTCGTTCGACCAAGACGGCGAACGATACGACGCTGGCACGCATTATTCACATGGTGCAGGAAGCCCAGTCGCGCCGCGCTCCGGCACAACAATGGGTCGACGGATTTGCCCGCTGGTATACGCCGGCGATGATGCTGCTGGCGGTGGCGCTGGCGGTCCTGCCGCCTGTGCTGGGGCTGGGTGCGTGGTCCCTGTGGGGCTATCGTGGCTTGGTCATCCTGGTGATTGCCTGCCCCTGCGCCTTGGTGATCTCCACGCCGGTCAGCATCGTCTCAGCGCTGACCTCGGCGGCGCGCCACGGCGTCCTGGTCAAGGGCGGAGTCTACATGGAAGCCGCCGGACGCCTGCGTGTGCTGGCGATGGACAAGACAGGCACGCTGACCCACGGCCAACCGGAGGTCCAGCAAGTCGTGCCGCTGAACGGCCATACCCCAGAAGAACTGCTGGCGCGGGCGGCGGCACTGGAAGCGCACAGCGAACACCCGCTGGCGCGGGCGGTCCTGAGGAAAGCCGAAGGCCAGTCTGTCTCAATTGAGCCCGCCCAGAGCTATCGCGCCATCCGGGGCAAGGGAGGCGAAGGCGAGATTGATGGCCGACTCTTCTGGATCGGCAGCCATCGCATGATGCACGACCGAGGCCAAGAGACGCCGCAAGTCCACGACCGGGCCGTCGCGTTGGAGGATGACGGCCATACCGTCGTGGCGATTGGCAATGACCAGCACGTCTGCGGCCTGATCAGCATCGCCGATCGCGTCCGCGATGATGCCCCCGAGGCTGTGCGTTTGCTCCGAGCCGCCGGCATACGCAGGGTGGTCATGCTCACCGGCGACAACGAAGGGACGGCTAAGGCGGTCACCGCCGCCACGGGTGTGGATGAGTATCGCGCACAACTGCTTCCCGAAGACAAGGTCAAGGCCGTCGAAGCGCTCGTCGCTGAGCACGGCCATGTGGCGATGGTGGGCGATGGCATCAACGATGCCCCCGCCCTGGCGGCGGCGAACATCGGTATCGCCATGGGTGGCATGGGCACCGACGCCGCCATCGAAACCGCCGACATCGCCCTGATGTCGGACGACCTGCTGAAGGTCTCCTGGCTCATCCGGCATTCCCGCCGCACGTTACGAAACATCAAGACCAACATCGCCTTCGCCCTGGGCTTGAAGTTCCTGTTCATCGTGCTGGCTGCTGTCGGTTTGGCGTCGCTGTGGATGGCCATCGCCGCCGACACCGGCGCGACGTTGCTGGTCGTGTTCAACGCCCTGCGGTTGCTTCGGGACTGAAGTCCATCCGTCATCAATCAGATACCGTGAGCCGATCATGGACTCAACCCGTGGACGACTGGACAAGAATGGTGCGTCAGGCATGCCGTTTGGCAATGACGGCGCAAGCCCTCGGCTGAGTTTTCGCGGAAGACTCATTGCGTTGGTCCTTGCGTTGGGTTGCCTGATGGTTCTCGTAACGGCAGCGAGCATCACCCCCGCGCGGAAGGGCGTCGAAACGCACCTCCAACTCGGCCTCTCGCCTTGTTCGTTCTACCGGACCACGGGCATCCCAGGTCCTGATTGCGGCATGACGACAAGTTTTGCATGGTTCGTGCGGGGCAACCTTGTGGCAAGCTTCTACGTTCAACCGATGGGCTTTGTTCTGGCCCTGCTCACCATGGTGACGGCGACGAGCGGCGTGTTCGTTGCTCTTACGGGACAGCCTGTGTACAGCCACTTACGCTACCGCGTCTATCCGCCCTTTGTCCTGATGATATTGGTGATTTGGGCGCTCGCGGCCTGGGCGTGGAAGGCCTACAGCCACGCTCACGGCCTCGATGGCTGGCCCTGAATGGGCAAATCTGATAAAGTCGCACCCACATGCGTAACGTTTGTTGGAGTTCATCCGTCTCAGCACATGTAGGGTGTTAAACGGAACGTGCGCGACACGCTGTATTGGGTTGATGCACAAGCTAAGCAGTGTATTGGCACTCAAAGTGGACGGTGACGCCGAGTACAACCGCAATCAGGACTCTCACGCCGGATCGACAACGACTGAACATGAAGGACCACCAGCATGACCGAAGCACCTGGAACGACACTGCTGCACGGCAAAACATACGCGAACATGATCCAGACGACGTACAACACGCCGCTCGTGAAGCTCAACCGTGTGGTGCCCGAGGGCGCGACGGTGCTGGTCAAGTGCGAGTACTTCAACCCGATGGCGAGCGTGAAGGACCGCATCGGGCGGGCGATGATCGAGGCCGCCGAGCAGACGGGCACGATCAACAAGGACACGCACATCATCGAGCCGACCAGCGGGAACACGGGCATCGCGCTGGCATTCGTGTGCGCGGCCAAAGGCTACAAGCTGACACTGACGATGCCCGATTCGATGAGCATGGAGCGTCGCGGCCTGTTGCGAGCACTCGGGGCCGATCTGGTTCTCACCCCGGCGTCGGAGGGCATGAAAGGTGCGATCGGCAAGGCGGGCGAACTCGTCACGCGTACCGACAACGCATGGATGCCCCAGCAGTTCGACAATCCGGCCAACCCCGATATTCACGAACAGACAACCGGCGCGGAAATATGGAATGACACTGCTGGCAAGGTGGACATGATCGTCGCCGGCGTAGGTACGGGCGGAACGATCACCGGTGTAACGCGCCACTTCCGTGGTCGAGGCCGGGAAGATTTCGTAGCGATCGCGGTCGAGCCAGAAGATTCACCGGTGATCCGTCAGACGCTTAACGGCGAGCCGGTCGAACCCGGGCCGCACAAGATTCAGGGCATCGGCGCGGGATTTGTTCCCAAGAACCTCGATATGTCGCTGCTTTCCGGCACCGTCGCGGTGGGAAATGACGAAGCGATGGAAATGTCACGTCGCGTCGCTCGAGAAGAAGGCATCTTCGGCGGCATCAGCACCGGTGCAAACATCGTCGCGGCGTGCAGGATTGCGGAGAAGCCGGAAAACAAGGGCAAGACTATCGTGACCGTCGCCTGCAGTTTCGGCGAGCGTTATCTGTCCACGCCGATGTACCAAGAGCAGATGCAGTGACCGACATGGTCTAACGCGGCGACAACGGTTGCGATGGCTTGTGTCCTTACGACCGCGTCCGTGGACAGAGGAATGCGTCAATTCATGGTACGACACACCGTAACTCCACAAGGTGCTGATGCGCAGACGCCACAGGGCGACAAGACAACTGCCCACGCAGGCCGATCATGGCGGGCTTGGTTTCTTTTTGCGGCGGTTGCCGGAGCCGCCCTGGTGATGGATCTGACGCTCAAAGCATATGCCTTCGAGGTGGTTGCCGGGCAGCCGGTGAAGTGGTCCTCCACTGAGCCTGGCCATGCCATGATCCCTGACCACGATGGCGTGACATTGATTCCCAAGGTGCTTGCACTTCAGTTGACAACCAACCGCGGGGCCGTCTTCGGCCTCGGCCAGGGCGGACGTTGGATATTCGTCGGTATCAGCGTCGTAGCCGTCATATTCATTGTCTCGCTATTCTGGCGCAGCCGAGCCCGGGCTTACGGCTGGCATGCGGCCATGGGCTTGATATTCGCGGGGGCCATCAGCAACCTCTACGATCGGTGGGTGTATGCCTCGGTCCGTGACATGCTGCACTTTTTCCCTGGCGTGCAACTTCCGTTTGGGCTTCGCTGGCCGGGCGGCTCCGGTGATCTTTATCCGTGGATTTCCAACCTGGCTGATGTGTGGTTGGTTGTTGGCGTCGGCACGATCCTCCTCGTGACTGGAGGTCAGACCTTCCGTCGGAATATGCAGAATCGCTCAAGCCCGTCGATGCCAGGACTGTCGAAGTCGTGATCTCCGGCACAGAGGCATCGAACGGAGCGATGCACACAGAAGATTGGTGCTCCCGCGAATTGCGCAGGCGACGCGAACACACCGGCGTATATGCCTCGGGCGACCGCTATGGCTACCGGACAGATCGAGACCGCATCAAGCGCAAATGAAATCGGGCGTGGCAGGTCTGTATCCACGCTACGGCCTTGATGGTCGGCCCTGATCGCCGAGCTCCGATCTGAACCAGTTGCGTAACGCCAGCGAGAGTCGTTTCGTCTGAACAAGTGGACAGCGGCAAAAGGAGCGTTCCCGCAGGCCGCCAAACATTCAGAAAGGAAACGATCATGAACAAGCCCCTCGCCACCATCGCCCTCGCCATCGTCGCGGTTCTTGGTGTGGCCAGTATCGGTTGGGCCACCGCTCCGAGCGGAGACGGACCCACGCGCCACACCTACAGGGCCGATGCCGATTACGGTTGCGGTGCCCGGTATGTTCGACACGACGGCAACCGTGCCACCCGATGGGAGTCGCGCCGCCGCATGTGCGACCACAACTGGTTTACCCGCGCCATGCCATGGCATCGTGACGACTGTCACCGCCGTGCGGCCTACTGCGATTGACCGCATCTCACGCCGAGTGCGATATCGCCCGCCACGATCAACAAGCATTTCGGTTCCTCCGTCGCTTGCCACAGGGAGGCAAAGGCATGCCCATGATGACCCCATCTTGTATCTGCGACCGGCTGGTCAAGGCGTTGGCCTGGTGTCGACGACATCAATTGGCTTTAGCGTTAGCCAGCCGGCACGCCGAGTCGGCTCGATACGCAAATCGCGCGCACCGACTGCGGGCTTTCGCTCGCACCATTCCAGATGGGTCGTGCCCCGAACTTGAATGGCTGGCGTAACGCCGCCGGGAATAATCCAGAGTCATCTGTTGGGGTGACACCTGAACGACGACCCGTTGGAAAAGTTGCTGGATCAAGTGATAATGAAAGATGCTCCAGCGCTGGCTAATCAGCTTGCGACCTCCTGCCACTGGGCCGGGGCAAAGGTCGCCATACGGAGGCCATTCTATGAATCTGTTAAGATGGGCTCGGTGGAACCCTTACTTGGTGGGCATAGGGATCGGCGTGTTAAGTTGGATCGCCTTTGCCGGAATGCACAAGGCGCTGGGGGTGAGTACGACACCCGCCAAGTTCGCCGGGATGGCGACAGGCGTTGCCGCGCCACAGCACGTCGAAGCGAACAGCTATTACGGCAAGTATTTCGATTCCGATGCGGGAAAAGTGATGTTCGACTGGCAGTTCTTCCTCGTGCTGTCGCTGCCGATCGGGGCGCTGGTGGCGGCGAAGCTGTCACGAGAGAAGTTCACGGAAACCGTGCCGGCGTTGTGGGCGTCGCGCTTCGGCGGCAGCAAGGCAAAGCGTTACGCGGCGGCGTTCGTCGGCGGTGCGGTGATGCTCTTCGGTGCCCGCATGGCCGGCGGATGCACCTCGGGGCACGGCATCAGCGGCGGGCTCCAGCTCGCAGTCAGTTCGTGGGTGTTCTTCATTGCCATGTTTGCCAGCGGCCTGGTCACCGCATTCGCACTCTTTGGAAAGGATGGGCGGCAGCATGTTTGATCTCGCATCATCACAGATGATCGTCTATGGCCTGCTCGCAGGTTTCGTCTTCGGGTTCCTGCTCCAAAAGGGCGGCGTCACGCGTTACCGGGTGATCCTCGGCCAGTTCCTGCTGAAGGATTTCACGGTGCTCAAGGTGATGTTCACGGCGATCGTCGTCGGCGCGGTGGGCATCTGGGGCATGAGATCGGCAGGGATGGATTTTCCCATGCACGTCAAGAACGCGGCGATCTTGGCTAACATTGTCGGCGGGCTGATATTCGGCGTCGGCATGGCCGTGCTGGGCTACTGCCCCGGCACCGGCATCGCGGCGATTGGCGACGGGTCACGGCACGCCATCCCGGGCGTGCTCGGCATGATCGTCGGCGGCGCGTTGTTCGCCGAGGTGTACCCGTCGATCAAGGACGGTTTCATGAAGCTTGGCGACGCGGGCAAGATCACAATGGCGGACGTGACGGCCCTGTCACCATGGTGGCTGATCGCGGCGCTGGGCGTCATCGCGCTGGTGCTGTTCGTCATGCTCGAGCGGGTCAGCCCCGGCAGCGCAGGATCTGCTCACGGCGAGCGTAACATCGGGGTCGGTCATTCCGACTGAACTACTGGAGTGACACGTGAACGGCGACGAACTGATGGGGTTGCTGGAACGGGCGCGGACGGGCGAAGCCGAGGCGCTGACAGCCCTCTGCGCCCGCTACTACCCGAAGGTGCTCAAGTACATGCGCTACCGGGTGGCGGCGGATCTGGCAGAAGACCTCACCAGCGAAGTGTTCGTCCGTGTGCTGAAGAATCTGGGAGAGCAGCGAGGTTCTTTCCCGGCCTGGCTGTTCCGAATCGCTGAGCGGGTTGTCGTGGATCACCGGCGTGCGGCCGGGGCGAAGAAGCGTACCGTAATGAAGACCATGACCGATCAACACGAACATCAAGCCGAAGCCAAAACCGATGTCGCCGAAACGGTGGCAGCGAAGATCGATCTGGAACAGGCGATCGGCGAGCTGAGCGATGACCAGCGGCAACTGGTCACGCTCAAGTTCATCGAGGGTTTGGGCAATGACGACGTGTCTGCCATCATGGACCGTAGCCCCGGGGCGATCCGCGTGCTTCAGTTCCGGGCGCTGTCTGCGCTGCGTGATCTGCTGACCCGCAAGGAGGTGGGCTATGGAACGTGAGCAGCCGTTGGACGCTTGCCTTGATCGAGTGCGTGGCGGCCAGACCATCGACGATGCCCTGGCCGAACATGCGGCGGATGGCGAAGCATTGCGCCCCTTGCTGGATATTGCCACGCGACTGGAATCGCTGCCCGACCCCAACGTCTCCCTTGCGGGTTTAATGAATACGCTTGGCCGACTGGGCAGCCAGACGTTGGCCACCTCCCGTGCAGAACCCGCCCCCCCAAAAGTCCGGTGGTTCAGCCGGCCCGTCTGGACTCGGGCCGCCGCGATCGTGCTGGTCATGTTCCTCATCGGATGGGGAACGGTCAACGCCTCGGCCAATGCGATGCCCGGTGACTTCCTTTACCCCGTGAAGCTGTTCACCGAGCGGGCGCGATTCTTCCTGACGCTGAACACCGAGGACCAAGCCGAGTTGCGGATCGTCTTTTCATCGCGGCGTCTGCGCGAAGCCGTGGCTCAGCAGCAACGTACGGGCGAGGTCGATCCGCAACTGCTCAAGGACATGCTGGAGGAAGCGAGGCTCGCCGTGCTCACTGCACCGGAACTGCCCGAGCGGGGCCGGCAACTGCTTGTCTCGCGGGCAGCTTACCTGACCGACTACCAGTACGACGCCCTGGGGCGATTCGCGGACGACGGAGGCTCCCAAAGCCAGATCGTCGAGCAATATCGTGACATGTGCCGCGATCGCAGTCGGTGGATGCGGCAGATGCTCGGACCGGTGAACGGGAGTTCTCGCGGCTCCACCACGGAGCATCCAGACCGTCACGGCGATTGGAACAGCTGGCGCAACCGATGTCCCACGTGGTGAATCTCAGTTTTCAACGCGAACAACAAGGATCAAGCCATGATGAATGACGCGAACACACAATCAACCGGCAGGCCCGTCGCCGCCTTCATCTTCTCGCTGCTCGGCGGACTCTGGATGCTCGGGGCGGGTCTCGGGCGAGCGGGCGGGATGTATGTGTCCGACGGGGGCTGGGGCAATCGCGGCGGCGCATGGCGCGGCGGATGGATGCACCAGAACGGCCTGTTGTGCGGCTCCATGCCCTTCGACGCGTGGTGGCCGTGGATCGGGCTGCTGACCGGCGGGCTGATTGTCACCGCCGCCATCGTTCTACTCGCCAGTCCCGACCGTCGCGCCGGCTGGGCCATCGCCATCATCGTCGCCGCTGTCGTCGGCTTGTTGTTCGGAACCGGTGGCTTGATCGCGTCGATTCTGGCCATTGTCGGCGGCATATTGGCGCTCACATGGAGCCCCACGCAGTCACAAACACCTGCCGCCAACTCATCAGCACCGTAACGTATTCGTTCGTGGCTTCTTGGCAACGTCGCTGGGAATGCCAGTGTGACACCGGTCCTCAGGACCACGATCAGACAGGATTGTTTCCATGACACGCACGCAACTTACTTTCACCGCCGCCATCGTCGCCCTCGTCTTCATCGGCCTGACAGCCTACGGACAGACGGATACCTCGACGCCCAAACCAGCCGCAACGGATGACGAGCAAACCGCGGATGAAGCCGCGTCACAGCAGGTGTCGATGATGGACGGGTCCATGATGGATAGCGCCATGATGGCTCGTTGCCGGATGATGTCCCAAGCCGAGATCAGCCCCAGTGACCCGGCCGCACTTCTGGCTCAACGCGAACGGCTCAATCTGTCCGAAGATCAGGTCGCTGAGCTTGAGCGCATCGCCCAGTCCGCCCGTGAACAGGCCAAGCGTCTGCTCAATGAATCACAGACCGACGAGTTGAGTACGCTCCCCGATAAGCCGGAAAGCATGATGCGGATGCATCAACGCATGATGAAGCGAATGAACGAACGCGATGCATCTGGCTGGGCGAATGAGGAATCCGTTCGCGCATGCCCATTGTACAACACGATGTTGCGTGTAGATAAAGAGCAAAAGAACCGGAACTCCCAACCGTCCACGGACGATGACTCCGGCCAAAATAAGACCCGCCGAATGATGAACAGGGACTGCTGCCGATAGTCTTTCCGCCGCCAAACATATAGCCTCGGCCGAGCCGACAATCACGTCGCGCTCGGCTGGGTCTTTCGCATGGGGCGATGGCCGAAACGAATGGCTGACGCGTTCAACGCCAACGACACCCATTGCAGGACCCGATCGAGACTCGTCTGATCCCATGAACGAACGCTCGCACCACCACCATGATACCTCGCAGCAGAGCGACGCCCGCCTGCTCTGGGCGGTGGGCGTCAATGTGCTGCTCACCGTCGCACAGGTCGTCGGCGGCGTGCTCTCCGGCTCGCTCGCGCTCGTAGCCGATGCCCTACACAATCTCAACGACGCTGCATCGCTTGGACTGGCCCTGGCCGCCCGCCGGATCAGCCGCAAACCCGCCGATCGGAAGCGCACATTCGGTTACCGCAAGGCCGAACTCATCGGCGCGCTGATCAACCTCACCACCCTCATCATCGTCGGGCTATATCTGGTCTACGAAGCCGTCTGGCGATTCTTCGATCCCCAGCCAATCCTCGGATGGATCGTCATCATCCTTGCTGGCATCGCGCTGGTGGTCGACGTCATCACCGCACTGCTCACTTTTGCTATGAGCAAGGGCAACCTGAACATCAAGGCCGCGTTCGTCCACAACCTATCCGACGCGTTCGCATCCGTGGCGGTGATCGTCGCCGGCACGCTCATCCTGCTCTACGAATGGTACTGGGCAGACTGGGTCGCCACGCTGATCATCTCTGCCTACATCCTCTGGCACGGCGTGGTCATGATGCGCTCGACAATCCGCATCCTCATGGACAGCGTACCGGAGGATATCGATCTCGATGAACTGGTCGCCGCCATGGAAGCCGTCGAGCATGTCGAGCAGGTGCATCACGTTCACGTGTGGCAACTCGACGAACACCACCGCGCCCTCGAGGCCCATGTCGTGCTGGATACGAAGAATGTGGATCAACTTGAGACGATCAAAGATGCCCTAAAAGCATCGCTTCAAACGCGCTATGACATCGGCCACTCCACGCTCGAATTCGAGACCCACGCGGCGCATCGACACGACCGTCAAGTCGTGTCTCCCCACTGACATTGGTCGATGGTACGAAGGTGCTCGTATGGCCCACATTGAAGGAGGGATTAAGATGTCACCATGGCCGATCGCGTGAACATGATGCATCGCTGCTGGATGGAGGTCTGGAAGTGCCCCGGCTTCACGGCGTGGGAATTGGCTGAGGTCTCAGGCATCGACTACTGGGTTCTCGAACGGCGGCTCCCGGCCCTGCGCAACGCGGGAAAGGTGCGGAATGGCGAGAACCGTGTTTGCCGTATCAAGGCCAAGCCCTGTCTGACTTGATTCCCTGCGGGCGACGGTGCAGATGAGTATCTGCGCAAGGCTGCTCCGACGCTAGCGCCTCTTCCATCCGAGCAGCCGCCGATTGATCCTGCGTTGATGTCGGCTTCCGATCCACAGATTGAACGAGAGTTGGAGCTGGGTCTATTCCCGGGGTGGATCGATCGTGCAGTGATCGACGATACCAAGCGCTTCTGGTCGCCGAAGTACAAGTATGCGCTGAGCGATTCGGAGGCAATTGAAATCCTGCGAAATGTCAAGGCACTTGGCGACTTGCTCATCAAGACGAGGCACTGTCGTTCAGCAACGGCGAGCGCAGTGGAGCCGGAGACCGCGCCCGTTGACGCGGGAGGGGGCACCGCGCAAAGCACAGCAGCCCCGGATCAGCCAGGTCTGCGCCCTGCCCGACATAAAGCATCCACTTCGTGCAGACATCCATCGACTGATCGCGCTGGCACAGTGCATAATGGAGGGACACCATCTTGGAGTGCGAGCATGAACGCAACGACGCCGGAGTTTGAAGCCGATTGCCGATCGCACCTTGATCGATTCTTCGCGGCTTACCCTGACGCCACGATGGAGAAGCGCGCGCACAAAGCACTACGCCTACTGCGGGCCAGTGAGAAGCCGATCAAGGGCAAAGCCGAGGGTTGGGCGGCGGGCATCATCTATGCTGTCGGCACATATGATCGGCCGCCGGTCGGTGTTCCCAATGTGCTCAACAGCGAATTCGAGAAGCTGATGGGCGTGTCAATGGGTACAGCGCGCAACCGGGCCGCTGCGGTTCGAGAGTTCATGACGCTTTGATGCATGTGGCAACTGCACGATCTATGTTAAAACGCCCGGCCGACGCGAGGCCGGCACGGGCGCTTCCGGGGGCTGGATTGATGACGGAATCGTACCGCGCGGGGCTATGCCGTCAACTGACCGTGGTGGGGTCAGCGGGTGCCTCGTTGGCGAGGGCAGTGCGTCGCTCGTGGGCGCAGGTGGCGAGTGTGTCCCAGTCAGGGAGCGTGCCGTCGGCCTGGTACGCCTTGCGGGCGGCGCGGATGGCGGCGTGAAACTCGGGCCATTCCTGCGATTCGTCTTCGGCTTCGAAGAGGTGGCCAATCGCACGCAGGCGGTAGGCGTAGCCCTCGCGGGTTTCGGTGAGCAGAACGAGGGCCGCGCCGAGGTGCTTCTCGACGCAGTCGATACAACTCGGCCGCGTGGGCGTGTAGCCGCGCCGGGGCACGACCAGCGGCGGGCAGTCGGGGCACTTCTTCTTCAGCGTTGGCTGGAGCGATTCGGGTTGCTCGGGCATCACAGGGCCTCCTGGAAGGTCAGGTCGAACCGATACCACGCACCGAAGTGGTAGAGCGGGTCGTTAGTGGTCGCGTCGATGAACAGCGTGTGCGTGCCCGGCTGGAGCGTGACCTGCTGCGGCGGCGCGGGATCAGACACGACCGGTCCCATCGCGGCGCAGCCCTGTCCACCACCGGGTGCATGGGCCGAGCCGACGAGGTTGCCGTTGACGTACAGGCTCATCAGCTCGAAGTCCGGGTCCTGCGTCTCGCCCTCGCCCGACCAGGTGATCGTCATGATCATGGTCCGAGGCACGACGATCTCTGCGGTCGCGGTGGCGTACTGCGTGTACGGGTTGTGGTTCTGGCAGTTCTCATCGTCCTCCCAGTCGAGGCGCAGGCCGAGGCCGCCGTTGAGGATCGACCAGGGGCTGGCCGGCACGTCGGCAGGATCGTCGTAGGCGCGATACGCGCCGTCTTGCCCGCCGTCGATGAAGCCCGAGTCCGTGAACGTCCACGTCTGTGAGAACGACACGCAGCAGCATCGCTCGTGCATGGCGATCTGCCCGTTCACGAACAGAATCTTGTTGTCGTAGAAATGGACCGGCATCAACTGCCTCCCGACGACGGGCACTCGGTGCCAGTGTGCACGGTGGTCCAGTCGCTCTCGGCGTCAGCCTTGGGCACATAGATCGTCCGCGTCTTGATCTGCAGGTCGGTGCCTTCGACGCGGAACGCGGTCACCACCGTGACCGCTTCCATCGACAAGTCGTGGTACTGCTCGGACGCGCCGCCCTGGCGCATGTGTCCCTTGCTGTCGACGCTGGCAGGTTTGCTGGTGACTCGCAGCGATGCGCCGTTGAGCGACAGCGACACCACCGGGTCGAGCGTCCATGCCTCGTCCTGCGGGTATTTGTGCGTGACCTGGATGCCGAGGTTGCTGGTGATGTGGCCGTTGGCATCGACGGGAATCTTCGGATCGCCGAAGCCGGCGCTGCCCTCGAGCACCTCGATGTGCGGATCGCCCTCGAACACCACGGTGTAGTTCGGGTCTTCCCACTGCGGCGGGCCGTGCTCGAGGACGATGCGGTTGTTCTGCAGGCTCTTGACGATCCAGAACCCATCGCCTTCGATCTTGTCGAGCAGGTAGCCGGCGTTGGGGTCTTCCTCCCACGACTTGACCTTCTCGTCCGCCACAACGACATCGTGATCCTGGTTGCCGGCGTCACCGGTGTGGTGGCCCCGGGCATCATGGCCTGACTTGCGGGCGGTGATGCGGAGCGTGGGCGTGCCTTCAACATCGACTACGGCCACGGCGGCGATCGGGTCGATCTCGCTGTCCTTGGGGCCCTGGGTGTTGTGCTCGAGCAGCAGCTTGTTGTCGACCGCGCCGCCGGGCTGGACCGTCTTCTTCAGCCAGGCATGACCGCTCTGTGGCGTGACGATGATTTCATCGTCGAGGAATCCCGGCGTCGTGTCGTTGGCATCGGTGAAGACCTTACCGATGCCGTCGATGACCAGCTTCTTCGCGCCGGCCTTCGCCTTCACCTTGCTGTGCTTCTTGTCGTCGTACTCGTCCTCGTACTCGGTGAAGGTGAACCACGCGGTGCCGGGGCCAGGATCGACGCCGCCGTCGACGACCTGCACGTTTGCGCCGGGCGCACCCAGCGACATCAGGTTGCCGGTCTTGTTGGTGTTGGCCGCATCCCAGTCGCCGTGGTAGAGCCGCAGCTTGTGATCGTTGGCATCCGGACCAGTGGGTTCGTCGTTGACGCGCTTGCGAATCCACGTGTGCGGCTCCCCCGGAAGTTCGCCGACCTGGACTTCATCGTCGAGGTAGCCGGGCGTGTCGTCGGTGTCGTCGGTCTTGACCTTGAACGAACCGAACGCCTCGGGATCAATCACGAACCACGGTGCCCAGCCTTTGCCCTCGGCGTCGGTCGACATATACATCTTGCCGATGACGTGGACGTGTTCCTCGTTGCCGGGGTCACCGGTGATGTCGGTCGTCGCGGGCGGTTCCTGGTTCGGGTATAGCGAATACCCATCGTCGGGCAGCCACTCGCGGTAGTTCTTGAATGCCTCGGTGCGGCTGAAGATGCAGCCCTCGACGCCGCCACTTCCGGGGGTGGGGTGCGGGAACTTGACGTAGACGAACACGTCGCCGGACTGGAAGTCGGTGTAGAGCGGACGCTTCAGGGCGTTGCGCCACACCTTGATCGTCTGCTGCTGACCTTCGTCATCGAGGATCGGGTTGCCGCCCACGTCGGTGACGACCAGGTCGATGTCGGCATCATGCGGGACGTCCACTTCACCGTCGGCAGGGATGCCGAAGCCGATGATCTCCGGTTGCTCGTACTGGAACAGCCATGCGGGAAGTGTGCCCGTCGCCGGGTCGTAGGCGGGATTGGCGAACGCCTGCACAACCGTGTCGGCCGGGATGTTCTCGATACCGTTGACCTCGTAGAGCGCGCCGTCGTCGGTGCCGTTCAGGCCATCGGCGACCGCCGACCATTCGAGTCCGCCGCTGCCGTCGTCGGTGATTTCGACTTCCTGCCAGCTCGCGTATTGACCGCCGTTGGCCTCGGTCGATGTGATCTGCACCCACACACCGGCGGGCGCGGCATTGCCCAACCGCACGACAGCCCACACGTCACCTGTCCGTTCCTGATGCCACAGCACCGCCGCCGACCCGCCGACATCCGGTTGCAGCGCCGCGGCGTCACCGTCGATGATCTCGGCGTGCGTCACCTGCTGGGCGGCATCTTCGAGTCGCAGACGCGCCACGGTGACACCCGCCAGGTACGCCCGGCCGATTGCACCGGCGGCGAGCGGCTCGAGCAGGATGACGAACTTCCCTTGGTGCAGCGTCTCGTCGGGCATGTCGCCACGGAACGCCACCGCGTTCTTGAATGACTGCTCCGCGACGGCACCCGCGTCGGGTAGGAAGATCGGATCGCCCAGGCCCAGCACATCGAAGCGGGCGCGATCCTCGCCGGATTCATTCTTGACCAGCACGATGCCCGCCGAGCGATAGCCGGGCGTGGCCTGCTGGCCTAGGTTCGCCGTGCGCCGGTGAAAATCCTTCGCCGCGTCGATGAAGGCGTTGTACGCCTGCGCGGGAACAACCAGCGGGTCGCCGGTGCGCACCTTCTTCATCGCGTCACCCATCACCCGATCCCCAATCCGGCGAAGCTCGCCTCTTCGTAGACCTTTTCGACGTAGGCGGCGACCGGCTGCTTGACCAGCGTGTTACTGGCCGTGTCCTCCACGTCGGCGTACCGCACCCACAGATACTCCCATCCCTTCTTCGCGATGCCGGTGATCGAGCCGACGCTGATGCCGGTGCGGTTGGGGCTACCGGCGAAGCGGAAGGTAATCTCCCAGTCGTCTTCTTCGTCGGTGCCGCGCCGCGAACCCGACGCACCGAGGAACAGGCATTCACCAGCGGCCAGCCCGCGGAACGCTCCGCTGTTCACCTTGCCGGTCAGGGCGAACAGCGTGCCCTTGTAGGTGTTGGTCACCTGTGATGCGGGCAGGTAGTGCGTCTCGGAGAAGTTGTAGACGGGGATCGTGATGTCCACGCCTTCGACGTTGTCATGAGTAACACCGATCGCCCCCCGGAAGTTGGGAGCCGTGCCCGACGCGGCGTAGCTTCCGGGGGTGGCGATGGACTGCGTGATGTGCTGCGTGCCGCCGCCGGTGTCGAAACTGAATGACGAGTCGCCGGTCTCCGGCGGCTGTTCATATTGGCGCGGGGCGTACTGTGCCGTGCCGGTCCAGATGCATCGGTCGGGATTGACCGTGTCGATGTGGACGGGTTCGACCGTCGGCGGCTGACGAACCAGGCCGTGGAATGTGTCCGGGGCCGTGGCCTTGAGTGACGACAGCGCCGCGTCTTCGTCGGCCGTGCCGCGAATGCTGTAGACCAGTTCGGCCGACTGATCCTCGGTGTATTGCCGCGAGTCGATGTTTTCGGTGCAGGTGATGGGCATACTTGCCTCTACAATCAGGCGAACGTCAAGCCGCCGGTGGTGGCGGCTTGAACGAGCTTCTTCGTGTGCTTGGCGGTTTCTTCGGTGGCCTTGGCGGTGCGGTCGGCGGCCTCACCGGCAGCCAGCCCGCGCACGGCGGCGGCGTTGAACGTGCCCTTGACGCCGATCTTCGCGGCCTCGGCCTGGACCAGGTCGCCGATGTCGCCGAGACCGGCCAGCGCGTCGCGCGCCTTGTTGATGATGTCGTCAGGGCCTTCGAGCCCGCCAGGGCCCTCGTCGGCTTCCTTTGCTTCACGCTTCTTCTTCGCCGCGTCGACCGCTTCGCGCCATTCCTTGCGTGCTTTGGCCAGGTCGGCCTCGTTGTTGGCCATGCGACTGGCGTACTCGGCGTCGAGCTCGCGATGCTTCTCCATGTTCTCGCGGCCGATCTCGGCGAGTGTCGCTTCATGCACGGCGGCGGCACGTCGGCGCTCGGCCTCCCGCTGCGCTTCGCGCTGGGCGACCCGGCGCTTCTGCTCATCATCGATGCGGTTGATGGCAGCCTGCTTCTGCTCTTCGACCAGCTTGTTCTCGGCTTCGAGGTCGACCGAGTCGTCGAACAGCGACTTGATCCAGTTCCACGCCTTCTTCGCCCCGGCCTTGATCCGTTCCCACGTGCGGGCGAAGAAGCCGACGAAGTTCTGCCACGCCTTGGCGAAGAACGCGGTCGTTTCGATCCACCCGACCTCCAGCGCGTGCCAGACGATCTCCGCGACCGCCAGCAGCCCATGCCAGGCGTCGTAGCCGATCCGGATAAAGAAGTTGCGGAAGTTCAGCCAGGCCTTCTCGAGGAAGTTCACGCCGCGCGTCCACTCCATCTTGATCGTCAGCCACAGAATCTTCACCGCCAAGCCGATGTCGCCGGCCGCGAGCGCGTCAGCGATGCCCTGGTAGGCGGTCAGCGCATCCTCTTTGAGGACGTTGAACCGGCCACCCAGCCACGCCAGCGCTTTGCCGCCCGCGTCGGTGGCGTAGATCAGATACCCGGCCAGCGCCGCCACAGCCGCGATGACCAGACCGATGGGCGAGACGAGGAACGCGATCACCGCACCGAGGACTTTCAGCACGGCGACGACGGTGGTAACGACCGTAATCAGACCGCCGAGGATCGTGGCGAAGCCGGAGATGACCGTACCCAGCACCGCGATGGCGGCACCGACAGCGATGATGCCGACCACGACCTTCAGCACGGTGACGATCAACTGCTGGTTGCGCTGCACCCATGCGGAGATCTGCACGGCCAGCGTCGTGATCGTGTCGGCCACCTTCTGCAGCACCGGGGCTAGAGCCGCGCCGACGTGGAACACGCCCATCTTGATTACCTTCCACAGCCGGTCGAGCGCATCGGTGAAGTCCTCGGCGGCTTTGGCGTCTTCGCTGGACATGGTCAGACCGAGCCGTCGCGCCTCGGCCTGCAGAATCTCGATGCCCTTGGCCCCGCTGGCGAACATCGGCAGCAGATTCGTGCCCGTCCGCCCGAACAGCGACATCGCCAACGCGGCTTTCTTTGTCGGGTCTTCGACCTGCGCGATGCGATCCGCCAGCAATTTGAACTGATCTTCGGGCGACAGGCCGTCGAGGTCCTGGAACGTCAGGCCGAGGTCGTTGAGCGCATCGACCTGCGTGGACAGACCGCGACCGGCGTCGTAGATCGACCGCTGCATCTTGCGGAAGGCGTTTTCCAGCGTCTCGAACTCGGTGCCGGTCTGACTGGCGACGAAGCGCAACTCACTGAGCGTCTCGACCGACAGACCGGTTCGCTTGGCCATCTTCGCCACCTGGTCGCCGTAGCCACTGAACAGCTTCGCCGACGCAGCCAGCGGCGCGAGCATGGCCGAGCCGAGCGCCGCCATCTTCAGGCCCAGGTTGCGGACCGAGTCGCCGAAGGCGCGGAGTTTCCGCTCGGCCCGGCGCAGACCGCGCACGAGCTTGCTGTCGTCAGCGAACAGCTCGACAAATGCACGGCCGGCTCGGATTCCACTGGTTGTTGCCATCACGTTGCTCTATTCTCAGCGACCAACGGAGGTGCGCTGTGCCTGAATGGGAACTTCGATTTGAACCAGGAAGCATCCGCAGTTGGGCGGGTCGCTACGCATATGGGGACGACTCGGCGATCCTCGAAGCAGGGCGACGCGCCCAAGCCGCGCGCGAGTTCTCGCACGCTGATTTCTTGCTTGTATGCAAGTGGAAGAGTCCTCGCAGTCAGTCGAAGTGCAGCCGCAACAGTTCGAGTGAAGTGGTCGAGATCACGAAGATCGCTCTGACAACACAGATCGAACACCTGCGGATCGGTGTGCTGCGATGCTTGCATGGCGTGGATTGGCCGACCGCGTCTGTGCTGCTGCACATCGCTCATCCCGATCCATATCCGATACTGGACGTGCGAGCACTGTGGTCGCTTGGCTTCGACAAGAAGCCCAACTACTACACATTCGACCTCTGGATGCGGTACGTCCAAGTGTGCCGTCAGATCGCCACAAGCCAAGGCGTTGACATGCGCACGTTGGATCGTGCGATGTGGCAGTACTCGAAGGAACACCAGGGCTCCCTCTGACGTGCCCACGAGGCCGCGCACGCACTCGACCATATCTGGGCCCAGATCGGTACGTGCGCGGCCTATGTCAACTGGACGGTACGGCTTCACGGGTGGCGCTCATCAAGTGGTGGTCTGACCGAGTCGCTGGCGGGCGGCGGCGACCACGGCATCGACGCGGTCATCGGTCAGGTCGGCCGCTTCGAGGATGGCCGCACGCTGCTCGTCGGTGAGCCGGCCCTCCTGTTCGGCCAGGCGATACTGTGAGATGCCCAGGTCCAGCAGCGACCGGGCGGACTGGATGAGGGCGAGGATTTCAACGGGTGTCATCGGTGGTGTCCTCCGTGTTCGGGGTTACAGGGGCGGGAACTGGCGCGACATTGCCGGGGGCGGGGGCGGCTTCGAGTGCGACCACGCGGACGAGTAGTGCCTCGACCATGTCGAGCGCTGTATCGAAGGCCGATCCGCCGTCGGGTAGTTGGGTCTTCGCCTGGTCGAGTTGCGCCCGGGCCGTCTGCAGCAGTTCGCCGTAGTGGACGATCTGCTCGTCGGTCATCACCGGCACATGGGCCAGGTAGATGCGGTTGGCGGTGTTCAGCGCGTCGCGCTGCTGGAACCATCGGTCCTGAGGCGTGGCGGCACAGCCTGCGGCGGTCGCCAGAGCCAGAACGACGGTGAGGAATAGAAGCGAACGGGTAGTCTTCACTGTGAGTCTCCTTCCGTGGAGGTTGGGTGTTGCGATGGTGGCGATCACTTGGTCAGGCCGCCGTAGCGGTCGAGATCGGCGTGCTTGATCTGGATGCCCTGTTTGATCTGCTCGACCAGACTGGCCGGGGGTTGCTTGCCGTTGTTGGCGTCGGCGTAGGCCTTGAGCACGAACCGCAGCGCCGCGTCGAGCTTGGCCAATCCCGCGTTGGGCGTGTCGTCGGGAATCTCCTTCTCGGCCAGCTTGATGCCGGTGATGATCGAGCCTTCCCATTCCTTCCACTTCTCCTGGAACGGGTTGAACTTGCTCGACAGCCAGAAGAACAAACACACCAGCGCCGCCCAGATGAGGGCGAAGCCAAAGCCGGAGTTGAGGATGTTGCCGAGCGATTCGAGGATTGCGGAGACGTCCATGTCAATTGCCTTTCAGTTGGGGGTTCCGGGGGCGGGCCTCAAGGGCCTCTCTAAGAAGGTTCAGGTCCTGCTTGGTGGCGACCATTCGTGATCGCCGATCGTTGCGTTGGTACGGATCGAAGTCAGATGGCTTGAAGGCGCGGTGCTTCTTCGGATCGCGGTTCGCGTTGGCGATCAGCGAACAGATGATCGACGTGTGCGCCCATCGCTCGCGGCCCAGGCCCTCGGCCATCCACAGCAATTGCCGCAGCGTCAGCCCCCGGAATTCGATGGGGCCGAGGCCGATTGATCCGGCGATGCGCCAGACATCGCACCACGGATCGTCTGGTCGACGTCGATCCCGTCGATCCGGGTCTCGATGGCGGTCACCGCCGCGTCGATCATGGCCATCTGCTTGGCGACCGCCTTGGCCCTGTCGTTGCGGCCGCGCGACCGGAAAAAATCGATCAGTTCCTCATAGAACGCCTTTTGCGCGGCGAGCAGCGTCTGGCCATCGAAGCCATTCCGCACGTCGTCTTCGCTGACCTTGTGCGTGACGAACTGGCCTTCGAGCATCGCGCAGAGCACTTCGCCGAGGAGCATCTCGTCGGTGCCCAGTCGCGTCAGCAGAGGCGGATCGCCCGCCTCCGGCTGAAGCAGGTCGATGTCCAGTTTGGCTTTGACCGCCATGGCGGTGCCGAGGTTGAGCGTGAGCGTCCAGGTCCGACCGGCTGCATCAGTGAAGGTCTTCATCAGGCCACCTCCACCCACTGGTCGAACGTGGCGAGCTTGGCGGTCACGCTGACGGTCACGCCTTCCTCGAGCGGTTCGTTCCGGCTGAAGTTCGTGATGCTGAAATCACCGAGCGGGCCTTCGACGCCGGAGGCGTCACGCGCGCCGGTCAGGACGGCGAGCCGCACGGTGGCCGAGGTGAGGAACGCGGTTTTGATCGCGTCGAACCCGGCGTCGCCCGGCTTCCAGAGCATCTCGAACTCGGCGGTGCATTCCCGGAGCGTCGGCGCGGTCGCCCGCCAGCCCTGGTTGGCGCGGGTGGTGTGGTGTAGGCCGGGCATTACAGCCCGACCCCAACCCCAAACCGGACATGCAGGTTTCCAAGCATCCGGCTTTCCCAATGTTTCTAAGTTAATTATCACGGTGTTTCTCCATGTGACATGGCCGACACAAGGTCTGCACATTGTCGAGTGAGTTGGACATCTTGAAATTGGCAAAGTCATTGACGGGCTTGATGTGGTCGGCAATGGAGGTTCTTGCAGTTACCCTCACACCGCATTTGCAACAATGGTAATTGTCACGCCGCAGCGCATGGTACTTGCTGTCCCATTGGCCGAACCTGCCTCGTTCGTTAAACGTATGGAACGAGGCTTCAAGTTCTTCATCGGTTTCATAGTGAATATCAGCGTCGGGGCAGTACGGTTCAGGTCCAGAGACATACAGCTTGATATGCGTGTTCCTGAATCGTTCGAGCTTGCATCCTTCCGAGATGAAGATTGTGCTTTGGCGGTAATACCGTTGGAGCACTTTCGACGCTCGGACATTCAACTTCCGGCTGAACGCTTTAACCGCGATCCAGAACGCCCAGTGATCGAGCGTGCTGACTAAGGCCGGATAGTTGTACGCGATGCAATAGTAATTAGCCCAACCCCGAACCACGGACGAGCCCCGCATAATACGCAGTGCAAGGGATTCCTGATGCGGTCGATACCGCATCGCCTCGCTGAGTCGTAGTTGGATTCGCTGCTTCGCTTTCGTACCGATGAGGATTTTAGGCACATAATTTCCCCGTCGGCCTACCGCCAGCTTTAAGTCGAAGCCGAGAAAACTGAAACCGTCACGGACGTGTGTGATGTGCGTCTTTTCCAGCGACAGTTGCAGACCGCATTCGTTCTGCAAGAAGTCGCTGATCTGATGACGCAGGTTGCTCACATAACGTTTGCTTGCCCGCGTCACGAAGACACACCAATCATCGGCATACCGAACAAACCGCACATTGGGCTGTTCGGAATCCCAACAACGTTTCACTTCGTACCTGCTGTATCTGCCCTTACTATGTAGGAACCAGTCCAACTTATTAAGGACGACATTGGCAAGCAGGGGTGAAACCACACCGCCTTGCGGCACACCTTTCACGGTCGGCATGACCACGCCATCTACCTCAACGCCAGCTTTCAGAAGCCGGTCGATCAGGTCAAGGAATTTGTTGTCATGCACCTTTTCTCTCAATGCTTTAAGGATGGCCTTGTGAGAAATCTCGTCGAAGCACGCTTTGACGTCGCCTTCAATCACCCACTTGAAGCTATGTTTCATCAAGTGCTGACATCGGTAGACGGCTTGGTGTGTGCTTCGCTTGGGCCTAAACCCGTACGAGTGTTTGTGGAACTCAACTTCGTAGATCGGCTCAAGCGCCATACGGATGGCCTCTTGCACAATCTTGTCCCGCAGACACGGGATGCCCAATGCACGCATTTTGCCATTTGCCTTGGGAATCATCGTCCGCCTTGCAGGTTGAGGTTGATACGTTCCACGTTTCAACTCCAGGCGCAGTTCTTCGACACGTTTATCGAAACCGATTCGGAATCGCTTGACGGTCACACCATCTACGCCCGGTGCTTTGCCATAGGAGCGTGTCATGACCCGAAGAGCTGCTTCACGCAACCACGTCGGGTTGTGCATCAAGTCCATCAGCTTGCGTATTCTCAAGTCGTAAGGACTTGTCGGAAACAACGGTGTTCCCGATAGCCGATGTTCTCTTTGCTCTTGAGATTGCTCCCATAACCTTCTTTGGACTTCTTGAATATTCATCAGAAAGCCTCCTGCATTAGGAATATTGTTGTTGTCCAAAAACAAAACATTCTGCCCGCCTTCGCCATGTACACGTCTTTCTCGTGCTCGGACTACTACGCGGGCTCCGCCACTTAGCCGCCTCATCGGCAGAGATTTGGTTGCTTATCACAACCTATCTATGCGACTGCCCTACGCGACTAAGCTTCCCTGGTTCCCTTGTTGACACTCAAACACTTCCGGTTAGATTCCAATCTTTACATACCCAACAGCGGACCGCTGCTCTCCTAAACACCGGCAAATAGTTGACCACTTTGCCGACCTTGAACTGCCGAGGCAGTTCGTGGGACTCGCGTCGACATAAAGAACGCGCGTCCGTTTAAGCCATTGCCTATTCCGGGGGCTCAAACCCGGACGGCTCCAGTGTTACAGCAATGGGGGCGAAGTTTCCCAAAGGTATTGATTGGTTCCTTTCGTAATCGTGCAGAAGCTCTACCTAGCAGGACGTGCATCGGAATATGAAGCCTTTCCTGTGTCCCGCATTCTCGACAGAATTCTTTCACCTATCAGATCGCATGGTCTGACAAACTTACTGTCTAGGTACGATGGCCGGCCAAACGGCCATGGTTGCCCTCAGGTCAAGCCTGAAAACGAACATTATCAACAAGGCATCGCGTATCTAAGCAACTGTCGTTGCTATAGATACACTACATCAGGCATACGACATCCGCTTCGCCCGCTTCGAGGTTGAGCGTCACGTCCTTGACGTTGCTCATCTCGGTGAGGCTGGCCAGGTCGGTGCCCGTCGGCCCCTGGTAGATTTTGGCATTCATGCCAAGGATGAATTCTTCGGCCATTGTCCGATCTCCTTATCGAACGCTGTCGCGCCACATGGCGGGCAGCTTGGGTTGTTCCTTCTCGAAGGCCGGCCCCATGAACGGTCTGGGTCGCACCTTCGCTCGTTTCCGCTTGCCTCGATGCTCGACCTTCGTCGTGCCGCCGTACTCAAGCAGGCTCGGCGCTTCGCCTCGTCCCTTCTGCGTGAGCCTCACCGGCCCGATGACCACCGAATCCTTCCGGGGGTCGTAGCCGAAGAAGATGAACTTCTTCAGCAGCCCCGTGTGACTGCTCGGCGGCGATCCGGGCGACGAAGTCTTCTTCCGCTTGCGGATGCTGCTGCGAGCGGTCCTGCGGACGAACGCACCGAACTTGGAGAGCACCCGCCGCGTACCGGCGTCGACCTTGTCGCGCACGGCCTTCTTGTCGAAGAACAGCTTGGTGATCTCGAAGCGGATCATTCGTCCTTCGGCCTCTGGCTCGGCGGCGTCCGCTCGATGGGCCGACGCGGGCGCTTGGGCTTGAGCTTCAGCCGGGCAATCTCGGTTTCGAGTTCTTCCTTCGTTCCGGCCAGCATCGTGTGACCTGGCGGCGTGCCGAACTTGCCGCTGTTTGGCTCGACCATTTCGATGATCTGCTCGCCGTCGTGGACCAAGACGAACTCGTCCTCGTGCCCGTCGGAGAGCTTCACTTGCACGGTGGTGGGTTGGATTTCCTTCATAGTGGTCCTCAGTTGTGGTAGATGTTCCAGCCCCGGTCGATCAGAACAGCCTTGAGCGCCAGGCCATCGGGATCGGACGGCGGCGCACTACTACCGCTGTTGATGCGCAGGTAGCCGCCGGTCGTGCCGTTGGCGACGAGATCAGCGAGTAACTGATCGACCATCGCCTCGTCGAACGCGCAGCCGTAGGCGTAGATGTAGCCCAGGTTCGTGCATCCGGAGATGTCCAGCGTCGTCAGCGACTGGCAGTAGTAAAGGTCCAGATCACCGATGTTGGCCATGTCGTGGGCGTCGACCGTCTCGAGGTCGTAGTTGTCACCGGCATAGCACGAATACAGGTTGGGCATCTGCCACAGGTCGAGGGTGACGAATGCGCAGTCGTAGACACTGAGGTAGTACAGGTTCTGCAGTTCATCCCACGGCAGGTCCGTCAGCGGATTGCCGTCGCAGTACAGTTCCTGCAGGCCGGGCATGTTGAGCCGTCTGATCTCGGTGACCTCGCCGGACCACGGCAGTTGCAGCATGTACCACTCCCGCATGGGCGGTTCGCTGACGACCGGGATGGGTTCCTGGATGTACGGCATCACCACGTCCCCCCGACCACGGTGACGATGTCGCCAGGCGTGCCCTTGACCTGCACCTCAGCCAGGTTGACGCGGTTGAACTCGTGCCATTCGCCCGGCACCCAGGGCACGTCCGCCCCCTCATCGCCCTGGAAGATCGCGTCGTTCTCGTTGCTGGGCGGTGCGCTGATGGTGAACGATCCGACCACGCGCTCCGCAGCCAGCGGCTGGTAGTCGGCGGTCAGGACGAGTTTTCGCATGATGACATTGTTCATTTGGGCCTCATTTCATGGCGCGATAGGTCAGGGTCAGCACGCTGGTGAACACGCGCTTCTCCAACAGGTGCTCGGGGGCGTAGACCGGGTCGTTGGTGATGCTCACCCACGATGCGAACGGCGCGGTACTGAGCGGGCGGCGACGCAGGTATTCGGCGATCTGGTCCACCAGCATGCCCAGCGTCTCGACCTCGGCGTCCATCTCCGGCGTCGCGGGCAGCTTCTTCTGGATGCCGATGTCGACGGTGATGTCGTACTGACTGGCGCTGCGCGTCGATCCGCTGATCTCCACGGCCTTGGGAACGACCGTCACCTTCAGCTCGGTCAACTCCGACAGCTCGTAGGCCGGCACGACCTTCCGGACCGCCGTAAACGTCTGGTTGAACGTGGCGGGACTTCCGGGGGCGGCGTTGATCTCCGCTGCGACGGCGTCCGCGATGTCGGTGACGAGACTCATTGCGTTACCCCGTGATCAAGGCGACCGCTCCGGACGCCGATGCGGTGACGACCGCGCCGATGATCAACCAGATGAGCTTGGACTGGCGCTTGGCGTCCTGCTCCAGCCGATCGAGACGAACGAGGATGCCGGGCCGAGTGCCGTTGCCGGGCGTGCCGCGAATGGCCTCGTCGAGTCGATCCAGCTTTTCGTGGAGCGACTCGAACTGCTTCTGACAATGCTCAAACTGGCTGCACTCGCTCACGTATCCGCTCCGATGTCCTTGGTGTGAATGCGGAAGGTTGTGCGGTACGGGTCGGACCAGCGCCACGCGCCCTCGCCAGCCAGGTCCATCACCTCGTACTTGCGCCCGTCCGCGACGATCACGTCACTCGCCTGTGGTTCATGCCCGAGTTCATCCGCGAGGATCAGGAAGTCGATCACATGCGTCCGAATCGTGGCCCCGTAGTCATCCGCGACCTCGTAGTCGGTCTTGCCGAACGTGGCCTGGACTTTCGCGTCGGCCTGACCAGCCCGGCGGTACGTCAACGGCCTGCTCGAGTAGTTCCTTCACGTGCGCCAGAATCAGCACACGGCCATCCCACTGGGTCACCGCATCACGGCAGATCGACGCCATCACCGGTGTCTTGCCACCCGCCGTTGGGATGACCACGCACGGGTTGTCATCGCGGGTCCGCAGGTGGTCGTAGACCGCCGCCACCGCCTCGGCCTGGTACGGGCGTAGTGTGATCGTGCTGGCACTGGAAGCAACCGCCGTCGTCATGCATCCACCCCCGGAATCTCCGTGCCGTCGGGCAGGATGCAGCGGTCGTCCATGATCGGGATGGTGTAGAGCGTGTCGCTGCGCCGGCCGAGGTAGCCGAGGATGAACGCATTCACCCACTCGACGGGCCGGCCCGTTCCGTAGAGCGGGATGGGCTTGCACAGACAGCCGGCCGATCGCGCTTGAATCACATTCCCGGGTGACCAGATGTTCTGAATAATGCTGGAATCGGCCCGGTGCGTGTGGCCGTGGATCACGCTCTTGCCCTGACTGATCTGCAGGTGGTTCTTGGTGGCGTGCCGGGCATACGACCAGCCATGCACCGCGATGATGCGTGAGTTGATCGCGTAGTGTGGGTAGCGAGCCGTGGCCGAGCCGTACGGCACGTAGGTGAACTTCTTGCGATCACGCGACAGTTGCAGGCGCGGGGCAAGCATGGAGTACGCGCCACGCCCCTCGCTGGTCAGCGCCGCCCAGCGGTCAAGTCGGTACTCATGATTGCCTTCGACCATGACCAGCCGACCGCTCGCGGTCTGCACCCGGTCGAGTAGCGCGTTGGCCTCGGCCAGATCGTCCTGGTAGTTCGTTTCCGGCACGCCGTGCGTCGGCGGGTGCGATGAGAACTGCCCACAGTCGAGCAGGTCACCGAGGCATACCGACAGGTCCGGCTTGAATTGTTCGATCGCAGCATTGATCCCCGGGAAAATATCAACGTTGCGGATAAGCCTGAATACCAAGCCACGCGACAGGCCATGCTGGGGCAGTTGGAATCCTGTTATGGCGATTGGCATGAGCCAGTGGTTACACCTGAAACAATGGTCCGCGGGTGAAGTGTAATCTTTTTGAGTGAAAGTCATACTGGTTGAAAATATTTTGATAGTCAATTTGATGAAGTTGTTAAAGGAATCAAGTGAAGCAACCAAATATTGTTTTTGTATTTTGTGATCAATGGCGTTTTGATTGTATCTCTGGTTTTGGACATCCGGATGTGCAAACACCGCACTTGGATGCATTGTTTGCTGACGGAGTGGGGTTTGACAATGTGGTAACGCCATGCCCTCTGTGCGTACCTGCCCGAATGTCACTGTTTTCCGGTCGTTATGTACATCAACACGGCGGATACAACAACTCACAGGGGCTATGGCCTGATTCACCTAACATGGTTCGTTGCATTCGGGATCAGGGATATGATACGGTCCAACGTGGGAAACTGCATCTTTTTTGGCGGCATGACAACGAATTGACCATGAGTGATCCATTGCTTGATGCTTTTGGATTTACCGATGCGGTTGAAACCACCGGTAAGTGTTCAGCCGGCCGCCTGCGAGGTTCTGCTTATACCGAATTTCTCAGAAGTCGTGGGAAACTTATGCCGTTCTGGAAGGACCTGGCTGATCGGTCATGGAATCGAAAAGGGACACCAGCCTGGGGAAAGTCGATTCTTAATGAAGATGAACACATTGATACATGGATTATGAATCGTGGAGTCGATTGCCTCAAGGCATATCAAGCTTCAAAAAAACCATATTTATTATGGGTCGGGCCTCCTGGACCACATGATCCATTTGATCCAGCAGGGCGTTGGGCAACGATGTACAATCCAGATACTTTGGATGTGGGTTTGCGCCGTGATAGTCAGGATCCCTGTACACTTGAGTTTGTTCACAAAGAACATGGCGATCGATATCGCCAAGCTCCGGATCATGTGATCAGGCAAATGCGATCGCAGTACTATGGCAATATTTCAGCCATCGATGACGGGATCGGCAAAATGGTGTCTGAACTCAAATCTCAAAATCGCTACGACCAGACATGGTTTGTTTTTGCGGCTGATCATGGGGAGATGCTTGGCGATTTTCATTGCACTGGTAAGACGATCTTTCATCGAGCATCAGACCAGATCCCGCTGATCATTAAACCGCCAGCACACTATACGCAATGTCCGCGCGGCACCTTGTCTCATGCTCTGGTCGAACTGATCGATATCGGATCGACACTCAATGATATTGCGGGTGGGCAACTCCAAGATGATATGGGGCGATCTTTATTGCCATTGCTGACTGGTCGGAAAAATGTCCATCATTTTCGCGAGGTTTGTTTCAGTCAATTCAAGGCCAATGCCATGTTTCGGACACCGACGCGCAAGTTAATTTATACCTTTGATCAGATGTTTGCCGTCGATCAAAAACCCACTCTTAATACATTGTATCACCTTGATATCGATCCAGATGAAACTACAAACCAGTTGCAAGATCACATGGATGAGGCCATGGCATTGTATGAAAAATATGCCCAGCCATTTTACATGAAAACCAGCCCGGAGAAGTTGCCTGACCTTTGGGAAGATCAAGAACCATGGTCGAAATGGGGATGTTATCCTCATGTGGATTCTATGTACAAAGATTAAAAAGTTGTATTTAATCGTGGGAATTAGATAGTCATCTTCTACAAAGATTGATCGATCGGGTGAAATCGATAAAAGTTCCTTTGTATAGCCGATTTACAACACAGTAGCTCTTTCCGCAGCAGCCTTCGCCACTACAGCCGAGAGTATGAATGTCTCAGGTTGAGTATCTGCATGCACATTTAAGTACATGCAGTTCACGTTTGCGGGCGGGAACTGATTCTCTGTGTGGAGACTGATGGGCGGATTACAATTCGTAGTCTGAATTGCAAGGTTTCCACGAGAAAATGATATAGGGGGGGTGTTTGACTGGTCTTTTCACGGCCGGGGAAAGGAATCCAAAGTGGTCCAGAACATGCGATATGAGTCAGTCATGAGGCTGACGCGTCGTGTCGTTGCCGTCGTTCATTCGGAGGGTGTTGGTGTCGGGAACGGTGAGGTTATGGAAGTGGCTTGAGTCACGTCCCAACCACACCGCTGTCATGGACAAATGGCAGCAAATCTCCGGGGAATCCATATCAGTTGTCCAGCGATTTCTCCAACCTTTTGAAACACCTGCAACTGCATACCCTACTTCCCGCCGCCGTGGTTTTCCGTTGAATAATGCGTGTCAACGGGACGGTGATATTCTTGT
>PAIY01000130.1 GCA_002704825.1 Phycisphaeraceae bacterium | reverse complement strand
CTGTACGCATGGCATGTTCTTCGTCCGATTATCGTGATGCGAGCTGGCCTTCTGAATCACTTGATTAACCCCACTTCCGGGGGGCTTCCGGGGGCAGCGATCCAACGGCTGCCCGTTGGCGGGGTTTGGGGTGGAACCCCATTGCATCATGGTCTTCCATCATTTAATACAAGACGCGAACACAACTTGCCCTGACACCACAAACTCGACAGGGGGTCCGGGGGGCGAAGCTCCCTGGCCAGTGCAAAGTATCATCCGTCATGCGACAAACTCACTTGAACATCTGATCCAACCCCGGGATGTCCAGACCGCCGGTGAGTTGTTTCATTTCCTCTTCAACCATGGCTTGGGCTTTGGCGTGAGCACCACGACAGGCGGCGACGATCAAATCCTGAATCATCTGCTTGTCCGCATTGGCACCTTCACCGGCTAACGTGGTGATCATCACCGGGTCAAGCTGAATGTCGACGACTTCAAACTTGCCATTCATCGTCACCGTCACGGCACCGGCGCCGGCGTCGGCCGTGATTGTCTTGCGCTCAAGCTCGGACTTGATCTGCTCCATCCTGGCGCGCATTTCCTTGGCTTGACCCATCATGCTGGCCATGTTCTTGAGGTTATCAAACATCATCTTCCTCCTGGTCGTCTTCCGACAAGTCTTCATCATCCGTCTGCATGTCCGGGGGTGGGATCAAAGCCGATTGATCCTCAGCCACCTCGACAAGTGAGACGTCAAAGAGTTCGTTAATCTGTTCCACCAATGGTAACGTCATCGCAGCCTGCCGCTGAGACATACCTCCGGCTTGCGAAACCTGTTCTTCGTGCTGAGCCTGTTTTTCCTGAATCTGCAGCGTGACGGGCATGCCCAGAATCTTGCCAAGCAACTCGGCAACCTGGGATTTCTGACGCTCGGTGACATAGCTGCGATTACCCGGTTTGGGGGCCAGCGTGACCAGGCGGTCTTCAATAGCGGCGATGACCATGGCTTTACTCATGCTCTGCAACCCCGGTGATTGACCAGCACATCGCCCCACTTCCGCCCAGACGGCCTGGGTGTCCGACGGATCGATCTGGCGGGGTTGAGGTTGGCCGGGCGTTTGTGCAGTGGGAGCCGATTGCAGTGAAGCATCAGTCGCTTGCGGACTGGGTTGAGGCCTTGAAGGTGGAGCTTGCTGTGAAGGTTGCGATGAGGCTTGCAATCGCGGGGCAGGATGTGAAGCAGGCGCTTCAGTGGTCAGTTTTTTTTTTGGCCCCCGGAAAGGACCGCAGACACATCTGCCATTTTCTCAGCCAAGGCCAATCGCACCATCGCAGCATCGAGCAATGCCCGTGGGTTGGAACTGAGTTTGCAGGTTCGCTGGACATTTTCACAGAGTGCAATCATGTGCACCAAACCGGCAGCATCGAAACACCCTGCCTGCTTGGCGGCATGTTCGCGGGCATCATCCGCCAACTCGACGAGTTCGGAATCTTTACCGCATGCTGCAACGAGCATCAGACTTCGCAGCCGTTCGATGAGCACATCGAAAAATTGTTCGATGGCAATGCCACCGTCAATGAGCCTGGCGGTCTGGGTGAGTGTGTTGCCGATGTCCCCGCCGGCCATGGCATCAATCAGGCCGATGACCTGTTCGGTTGGGGGAAGGCCCAGCATCTCTTCGAGAATCTTGGATGTCAGCGGCGTGGCGCCGGTGGCAATGAGTCGGTCCATCAAACTCAGCGCATCACGCATCGAGCCATTACCCAGGCGGGCGACCTGCCAGATGGCATCGGTTTCGGCTTCGATTTTTTCCTGTGACAGCACATTGGTCAGATGCTCTGCAATGCGTGCCGTCGGCAGGTTCCGGAAGTCAAAACGTTGACAGCGACTTTGGATCGTTGCCAGAACTTTGTGCGCTTCGGTGGTGCAGAGGATGAACTTCACATGCTCAGGCGGCTCTTCCATGGTTTTGAGCAGCGTGTTGAACGCTTCCTTGGTGAGCATGTGTACTTCGTCGATGATGTAGATTTTGTATCGGGCATTGCCGGTGGGCGCCAGGGACGCATTGCCGATGAGTTGGCGGGCGTCTTCGACGGATCGGTTGGAAGCACCGTCGATTTCGATGACGTTCAGGTCATCACCGGACATGATGGCTTTGGCCATGCGATCCTGGACATCCTGCTCGGGGTAATCGAACTCGCCGGGTGGGATCGGGCAATCGGGGATGGTCGCTGGTGCGTTTAGGGCTCTCGCGAAGATGCGTGCCATGGAGGTCTTGCCGACCCCGCGCGTCCCGGTGAATAGGTAGGCATGAGCGATTCTGCCGGAACTGATGGCATTTTTGAGGGTCTGGGCGATGGGTTCCTGACCGATGACACCTTCAAAGGCGGTGGAGCGGTATCGTCTTGCCAGTACGGTGTAGGACATAAGATCAAACTATATCAGTAAACGTCACCCATATGGGGCACCCGATTCATATCAGGTGCTCAAGATACGACATCGATCTTCGAATCTTTCAGGGGCATGAACAGACGGTCAGGACACCGACGGCACCGGGCAAACGCCACTTAGGGCTGCTCCGGTCAAGGCCTGACCCGGTTCATGGGACCACCCGTGCACCGGGCCCGACCGTCTGTTCACACCCCCTGCTGACTCAAAACCAATCAGAAAGGCATACTAACAAAATTCTGATTCGCCGTGTCAGTCAGCAAAGTCAAAACATTGTAGACAAGACAAGACTTCCATGCAAAGCGGTGGTAAAATCAATTATCAGCAGGTTATTTGTCACAAATGACTTGGTGAATACGGTACAAGTGAATATCCTAGTGTGTATACATTTTCGGTACTGATATATATTTGATTCATTTAATTTTGATAACACCGATGTTTCGGGGGAAATGAGTGGGCTTATGATCCTTTTTATGCTGCGTGGCAGCTTTATTGTCTTGGCGTGTTGCATTTCGGTGCTTTATGTCATCCAACAGCAACTTTCAGACGAGGACACATCGTTACGGTTTCCTACGGTCATGATCATGATCGGGGCGGCACTGGGCATCGCCCTGGCGGTCATCGCCCTGGACTCGGCGATCAAAAAGAAAAAACTCGCCGCCATCTCCGGTGTCTTCCTCGGGCTGGTCGCAGGCATGATCGTCACGGCGGCACTGGCGATGTTTGTCGACCTGATCCCCGTACTCGTCCCTGACATGGGAGCTTACCTGGGCTTGCTCCAGGGTATTAAAGTCTTCATCGGCCTGGTCTGTTGTTACGTGTGCATCTCCCTGGTTCTCCAGACCAAAGACGACTTCCGGTTCGTCATCCCCTACGTGGAGTTCGCCAAGCAGGTCCGTGGCACCAAGCCGATCCTGCTGGACACCTCCATCATCATCGACGGCCGCATCATCGACATCATCGAAACCCAGATCCTCCAGGGTACGCTCATCGTCCCCAAATTCGTCTTAAACGAATTACAGGTCATCGCTGACTCCGCCGACAAGCTCAAGCGGGCCCGCGGTCGCCGTGGTCTGGATATCCTTCAGCGACTCCAGGAAAATTCGGTCATCACTGTCACCATCGACGAAGCCGAAGCCGAGGGCACCAATGTCGACCACAAGCTCATCAGCCTGGCCCAGCACATGCCCGCACGTGTCATGACCAATGATTACAATCTCAACAAGATTGCCACCTTCCGTGGTGTCGATGTGATCAACCTCAATGACCTGGCCAAATCCCTGCGTCCCGTTGCTCTCCCCGGTGAGATGATGCAGGTCAAAATCGTCAAGCCCGGCGAAGGTCCAACCCAGGGCGTGGGCTATCTCGAAGACGGCACGATGGTCGTCGTCGAAAATGCCAAGAACGCTGTGAACAAAAACATCGACCTGACCGTCACCAGCACCCTGCAAACCTCAGCAGGCAGAATGATCTTCGGTCGCGCGGATTGATTGACATCACCACAACATTTCCCGCCAAAACCTCGCACTGGATATACCCCTGATGCGAATGATCAAAAACGGACTCAAAAAAGCACGGCAAGTCGGTTCAGTATTGCTCCTGATCGGCATGTTCATGTTGTTTGGCAAAGTGCTCATCAATGGCGGCATGTCCGCAGGACCACGCATCGAGTTCGTTGGTCTCCCATACGAAATCCAGCAGGTAATCGAAAAAGACGATGTCAAAACCTTCATCGACATGCTCAACAAACAACCCAGACTGGCGAAACTCGCCTATGTCGACAACAACGGCCGCTCACTTTCCGGCGCAGACCTGTATAGTCATGTCCTGATAGCCAATGCCGAGCAATGTGCCCGGGCCTTGTTCCCGCACGTTCATGCACCCAACCGGATTTATTCAGAGCAAAGAACATTACTTCAATATTTAGCATTGACAAAGTTCACAACAGATACAAAGATTGAAATAGCAGAGATACTGATCAACAAAGGCGCAACGAACATTTCCACACGATTGTTCGGACATGAAATGCTCCCATCCCAATCAGCCATCGACCTGGCGATTGAGCAAGGTGACCAGGTCTTTGCAGAAGCTTTGAAAGGTCTTTTCGAAAAACAAACATCGACTGGCAGCCGTGCTGCTCAACATCCAGATTAACCAGTCGACGAGACAAGATGTACAACGGTTCACGAACAGATGCATGCCGTCTGATTCATATAAAAGTTCCATCGCGAAGGAGACACAGATGGACGAATTGAACACCGTAGTGCCCGCCTCATCTCATCCCAAACACGTCCAATTGCTCAATGAGCAGGTCCATATCGACGATGTCGGTGATTTTGACTGCAAGCAGGTCAGTATCGATCAGTGTGATCTTGTCAGTGACTACAAGCATCCGATCCTCAGCAGCATGGGTTCACTGGCCTGCTTTGCTGTCGCAGGATACGTACTTTGGAGTTCACAAATCCAGGCTGTGGACCTCACCAGCGACGTCTCGCACAGCTCAGCCTTGGCCCCCCTGTTTCTGATCGCACTCGGTGGTTACCTGGGCTACTATGCCATGCGTCACCGCAAGCGTTACCTGCTCAAGCTCCACACACAGAACGGCGACGTGAACTGCGAAACCAGCATCGACGAAATGGCTGAACTCCGCAGCCATGTGAAGCTCAAGTGTAAGTGTTAAGGAACAAGAAGGCCAGGTATAGCGTATGGAGTGCAGACGTGGAAAGTAGCTGGGCAAAAGCAGCTATGACAGTTATGGTCGTGTTGACCATCGCGCTTTCATATCTGGTCATCAGGTTATACTCTGATGACAGGGCAATACGAATACGCAGTTTTGCTGCCAGGCCAGTTGCTCAACATGACGATGGTACACCTATCTTTGTCAGTGAATTCAGTTACGCTCTACCGGTTGGTCTACTTGGAAAGAAGCTGGGTGCTCAGACGATTATCGAAGGATCACAGACCGAAAAAATAGTAATGGGTTTTCCATTTGAGGTCCAACGAGTCGATGACAGAGAACTCGATACGCCCGTCCTGATCCCGGTCAGACGAAATGACTTTGTCCTCAAAAAAGGCGTCCATTATAAGTTTGAAGGCTATGAGACCGGACGCTTCGGCAGTAGCCCTTACTGGGCTTCACCCGGTTTACAATTCCCTTACCAGTTTTTTTCAGAATTCATCATTACGCAGGTTCTCGAAGAAACACCTATCGCAACTGAAACTGTTGAAGAAATCAACTGAACTCACCGTCACTCCCCCAACGGCTCAAGCAACATCGCGTCGATGATCTTGCGGTCGGTGGCATTGCCGGTGAAGACGAAGTGGATGAGTTTGTCGTCCTTACCGATGTAAACCGGCTTGTCACAGATAAACCAATCATTTTTCCAGGACGCGGTGTTGGTCTTGTGGATCGTGCCACGCAAGGTTAAATGCTCATTGTCCGGGCCGGCATGGATCTCGATTTTCTGACTGGCTTTGCCACCAATGGCAAGACTCGTCATCCACCGGTACTGCCCCGGCTTCACATCACCCATCGGATATTCAAGTGTCACCGGCACGTTCCTGTATCCCTTGAGCACCATGATCAATGACTGTGAATCACTGTAGTATTTCCCCTCGGTGATCACCTGCTGTGGGTAATAGACATGGGCCTTAAGTTTGGCAGGTTCCGTTTTGTTCTCCGGCAAAGGCGCAGGTTCGGCTTCAAACACATGCAGTTTCGCATCATCCTCAAACGGGACCGGCTCACGCAACTTGGCGTTCACCGTTGTACACAAAACCAAACCCGCAATCAACATCATCATCCAGACACGCAACATCATAAAATTCCTTGTAAGCAAACATCATGTAAACACATCGTCTATTCATAACACGAAAGCCGTGTCGCTCCTGCGGCACGGGTTGCCTTGTCAACACCCCATCCCGACACCCGTGCCCCGGGAGGGACACGGCTTTTAAAATCACTCCACAAAACGCCCCACCACGTACACCGGCGTCTTACCCACATCAACCTGCACCATCCCCATGTTGTTGGGCGTCAGCGTCGTGCGATGAATCCCCAGCAAATCAACCAACTGCACTTGAGCCTTGGCCTTGATCCACACCTTGGAGTCCGTGTGATTCCAGAGCAGCAGCGTTTCGTTACCCGTCTTGTCCGCCACACGGAGTTGCTGAATCGAGCCGTTGAGATGGCTCAGCGGTGAAAGCTTCTTGCGCCCATCAAGCAGATGTGATGCGGTGTTGATCGCATTGATCGCAGGCAACGGTTCCTTCCCGAGATTGCACATACCACTGGGCCAACCGTAGTCATACCCGTTGTAAACCACCAGGTAACTCAGTCCCTGAACATGTTCATTGTTAATGGCCCAAGCCAGTTGCTTGATCAGTGATTCGACCTGCCCTGCTGCCCCATCAAAACTATGGGAGACCGGCGCGGAGAGTTCGCCATACCAGACGGGTTTATTGCTTTTGGATTCCTTGAGATAGTCGATCACCACGCCGAGCCCCTCCTTGGTGGAGTTGCCAATCACCGGCGAATCGAGGTCGGGCGCGTCGATGGGATGAGCATGCACATCGAGAATATCACAGGCATCCATGAAGCCGAACTTCTGGAGTTTATAGGTGAATTCGTTCTTGCGGCAGATGGACGGCGAGATATAAACCGCCTTGGGGTTGGCATCCTTGAGTCCACGATAAAGTGCTTTAACGGCAGTCGCGTAAACCTCTGCAATCTGCTCGGTTGCTTTGCCTGCATGCAGGTCGGTTTCGTTGTCACCCGTCCAGTAGTCGATGCGTCCCTTGTAATGCGATACCAGTAAACGTGCTGCCTCTTCGTAGGTCTTCTCAAATGCCGGATGTCCGAAGTGTGGTGACGAACGTGCGCCATAGGGCGCTAACACCAACTGCCTGGGGTCAACAATGTCCTCTGCCTTGGCGATGGCAGCTTTCTGCTCCGCTTCAGTCTGAGGCATGGCTTGACCATCACGCAGCAGGTCCGTCCGGATATAGCCGGTACTCAAATCACCGACGAGTGTGATGCCCAGGCGGTTGGCTTCGTCGATGAGTTGATCAATTGCAGGATTCGGTGTCAGCGTGACATTGCCTTGACCATCGTGTTTGAGTCCCCACGTGCTCCATCCCTGATTGATCTTGTGCTGACGGGTGATGCCAGTGCGCCATAGCAGCCGCATGCGACCGAGCACACCATCCATGTCCTTTTTAAGCAGCCAATGACCGACGGTTGCCAACACGCGCGGGCCGGTGTCCTGATCCCTTGCAACGGGTCCCTGCACAACAGAGAAGCTATGCGGCCGATGTCGCAGAATCACCTTATCATCCGACGTCAGATATTCGGTGTACATCCGGTAGTGATTCACCGGCAACTGCCCGAGATTGATTAACTGCTGTGTTTGAAAAACCCCTTGTTTCTCAGCCTCAAATGACAATGCGATGATATTGTCCATCACGGGCATGTTGTCATACGACAGCACGCGCACCTTGAGCTTGGCAGGCAAATTGTCTTTGAACTGATCCGGTGCAAAACGGCGGGTGTCGGGTGTGATGCGGTATTGGCAAACGCCTGCATCGCGCTGATCCATCAGGGCGGAAATCGTCTGCGGTGTGACAGTGTAATACCACGGCCGACGATCACGTTTATCTTCCGGCTCATCCAATCCGACCTGCAAAGCGTAATGCAGACTCACCGACTCATCAGCAAAGAAAATCGGACTCTCACCATCGGGGCGACTGAGCATCGCCATCATGCGCATCGGGCGGTTGTCACTGGTGAGTAATGTCGTGCGCGAAGGATCGAACGCGGTGAAGCGGACATGGTCGATGTCGTTTTCCTGTGTGCCGACGATACTCACCTGCATGGTCCAGTTGCTGGGATGGGTGTCGGTTGCAAATTTACGTTCTTTACCATTGATCATGGCTGGGGAATGCATGGCAATCAGCAGTCGATTCCAACCCTTTTGCAAACGGACTTTGCTGTCGGAGATACGATCGCCGTTTAGCCAGATGCGATGCGAGCCTTTGATGGCATCATTGAGCTTGGCTGGTTGCGCATGATCCGCCCAGATGTAGGTGTGTGCATAGACGGTTGCGCCAGCCCACTTGTGTGTCTTGGCCAGTTGCTCAGAAACATCGGGAACCTGCGGGGAAAGCCAGTCGATCATGCCGGTGTCGGTTTGCAGGTATTGCCACGTGATGTCTTTCTTACCCACCCAACCGCGCGTGCGATCCAGATCACCGGGTTGCGGTTGGACATCACCTTCGTGACTCAGCCAGGTCACCGCCAAACCGCCCCGACTCCAGGCTGGTCCAAAGACGGCCCACTCGCTGATAGGTGTCGCATGAGCTTGCGAGAGGGTTAGCAAAACGGCAAAGAGAAAAACAATATGTCGATAGGACATGCGTCGAATCCTTGTGTTACTCAGGAAAGTTCAAATCGTCATCAGTTGTGTGTGTGTGTGTGTGTGTGTGTGACTGTGATAAATGGTTTAAGGGAGTCAGCGAGTGTTTGCTTTTTCGCCACAGGACTTGCCGGGGACAAGTCTGAGGGCAGGTTCACAATCAAGCAACGCTTCGCCCTTGAGTCTGCGTAGTAAATTATCCGTGTTGTTAATGGCCATGTGGACCGGGTCCATCTCAATGCGCGTCAGTGGCACGGGCGAGAGGATCTCCATACCACGGTTGGCATGCGTCAAAAGTCCTATTTTTTCAGGGTATTTCAAGTCGTTAGCCAGTAAGCCCAGGATCACACCTGAAGTGAGGTTGTCGTCAAAAACAAACAAGGCGTCGGGAGCCGGGTTACGTGATTTTGCCAATTGCGCAATGGCTTTCATACCCGACTGCGGTGCGTTGTTGACCGGCCGGATATATTGAATCTTGCCTATATCCTTGCCTCGCGCTTTCATATCGTTAACCATCGCTTCGATACGTTTGGGTGTGGCGGTTTCAAACTTGGAGACCATCAAACCAATGTTGCGATAGCCATGATCGATGAGGTAATCAATGCCCATCTCCGTCATCACGCTGTATTGGTTGGCAAAGACATTCTTATCATTGCGATCCGATGCATAGGCCCATGGAATGGTGCATTCCTTGTCGAGCCAGGGACCCAGTTGTGATGACATGTTCACCACGAGGATGGACTTGATGAGTCCGGCCTGCACGTCACGTTCGAGTTCGCAGATCATCAACCGTTCCAAAGGCGGGCAGACCGGCGTGTAGACTTTGGCATTCCAACCTTGCGTTGAAAGATGATTGGATATCTGCCACGCGAGTTGGGCATAGATTTTGACATCCGGTTCAGAGATCAAGCTACGCCCACAGACGACAGCCATGGTGTTGGCATTGAGATGTTCACTGACAAAGCTACCGAGTTTGGGAACGCGCCTGATCAGGCCGCGATTGCTCAACTCCTTGAGCGCATTCTGGGCAGTCTGGTTGGCAACATTAAACTCTTTGGCCAGGTCAAGCGTATTGGGAATCGCATCACCGGGCGCCAGTATGCCACGCGTGATCTGGTCTTGAAAGTGTGCTGCAATCTGCTTGTAGATCGGCTCGGATCGTTTGATTACTTCTAGTGTCATATCTGTACTTCAACAGGAAAAACTCATCCGTTCAACTTCCATTTAGCCAACTCAGGGAAACTGACTGACCTTGGGGGTATAGAACATGGCCTGAGACGAGACGCCTGACTTGTTGCATTCTTCAGGCCGGAAGGTGCGAGCGTGCCCATCACCAAAGAGTGCATTGACGGTGAACGTGCCGTTCGAGTCCAGGTGATTGACACGATTGTTCATGCTGTAGGCTGCATAGTTACTGCCAAACTCAATGGAGAAGTCGATGGCAATCAGGCTGCGATCAATGTAACGATCACTGGCATAGAAGGCGGGTAACCATTTATAACCATTTTCATTGGCGTCCCACAGGCCCGAGCGAGCCACTGCATAGTGTGCCGCCCAGATGTAGGACAAACCCCGGTTGGCAAACGTGCCGTTCTGTGACGGGCATCGCCAGACGGTGGGCTGGGTGTAGATCTCCCCCCGTGGGCAATGCGGGGATGAGTCCAAGGCGGTTGAATGCGGCTTTGGCATTTTTCTGTGATTCATGCACCCAGGGACCACGCTGGAATCGCATACCCGCGGGAACACGTTGCTTGCCACCAAAAGCTGTTGATGTGGTGTAGGCTGCGGTGGACGTGCTGCCCTGCGGGAAGACTTCCTTAAAGTCGGCTGCGTAGGCGTGCGATGCCACCCCAATGGCCTTGAGATTGTTCATACAGACAATACGGCGGCCGGACTCCCGGGCTTTACCCAATGCCGGGAGCAGAATGGCGATGAGCAAGGCAATAATGCTGATGACCACCAACAGTTCAATTAATGTAAAGCCATCATCTTGAACGTGATGTGAATGTTTCAAACTTGTATCTCTCATCTTTTCACCTGCTCTCGTGGACAAAAGCGGACACTGGGGCATGATTAATACTATATCATTCTACCTGCAGAATAATATAGCACATATCCGTCAAATCAAGCCTCATACCCAACTTTTTTCTGATCAGAGCAATTCAAATAAATAATCTCCACTTTTCGTCACTCCCGCGCAGGTGGGAGTCCAGTGACATCTGCAAGCGTCAACAGAATGCCACTGGATTCCCACCTGCGCGGGAATGACGAAATGAGAGATGGCATGGAGATTAATGATTTGATGTGCTCGAACCATGATGACGTCACGCATGACACCTCATCTGAAATATCCGTCACGACACCCTTGACTTCGGTTATTTTGTATCTACTATAGATACATGTCTTCACAGCCCAACAAGTCGCTCATTGATGGTCTGGCTTGCCTGCAGGCATTGGCGATGCAGCCTGAGCCGGTGGCCTGTCGGGCTTTGGCGCGTGAACTGGATCTGAATGTTATGCGTGCCAATCGATTGCTGCGGACCCTGGCGGATGTCGGGCTGGCGCATCAGGATGCCAAGCGCCGCTACACCATCGGCCCGGGGATTCACACCCTTGCTGCCCAATCCATGTTTGCTTCGGGCCTGCTCAAACGGGCACTCAAACCCCTACGTCAACTCGGTCAAACCGGCCAACTCGTCGCACTGGGTGTCCTTTGGCAAAACCAGGTGACGTATCTCTACCATGGTCTACATGGTTGTGATGTCGAAGATGCGCTGGGCAAAGTCACGCTTTTTCCCGCAACACGATCCAGTGTCGGCATGGCGCTACTTGCAACACACACCGACAAAGACCTTCGCGCGATGTACCGCGATGAGACGATCCCCGGTTACAAGAACATCACCGCGCTACTTGCTGACATCCGTCAGACACGCAAGCAGGGTTATGCCTGCATTGAGCATCACAACGAAAACAAGCCGGCTCACCTGACCGTTGCCGTCACCGTCGGCCAACCGGTCACCGCAGCCATCGCCCTGTCCGGCATGCCAACCGATCAACCCATTGACGATGTGATCAGCCAACTCATGCAGGCAGCGAACATCATTGCCCCACCCCCGGAGTAGCCCCCGGAAGATAACCTTGGCATGAATCACCTTGCACCGACGTTAAGTGCAACGATAAACAACAAACAACCCTAATCCCAAATCCCTAATCACCAATCCCTGACAAAAAAATGAAACACGATCCCACACTATCGTTTGAAACCAAGACCCACGAAGCAGACCTTTGCGTGGTCGGCGGCGGACTCTCGGGTTTGTGTACTGCTATCGCTGCAGCACGCAACGGCACCCAAACCATTCTCGTGCAGGACCGCCCCGTGCTCGGTGGCAACGCTTCCTCGGAAGTCCGCATGTGGATTTGCGGCGCCCACGGCCGAGACAATGTCGAAACCGGTTTGATCGAAGAAATCAAACTCGAAAACTGTCACCGCAACCCGCAACTCAAGTACACCATCTGGGACACCGTCCTGTATGAAAAAGCTCATTTCCAACCCAATCTCAAGCTGATGCTCAACTGCTCGATCAACGAAGTCAAAACCTCCGGCAACAAGATCACCGAAGTTGCAGGCTGGCAGTTGACCACGCAGACCCGTCATGAAATCAAGGCCAAATTCTTTGCAGACTGTTCCGGTGACAGCGTCCTGCGCGTGAGTGGTGCGGAACTTCGTCGCGGTCGTGAAGCACGTGACGAATTTGATGAAGCCCACGCACCTGAGGTGCCGGACCGCAAGACGATGGGTAATACGCTGCTTTTGCAGGTCCGTGAGATTGATCCCCAAGACCATGTGCCGTTCGTCAAACCCAAGTGGGCCAACACGTATGAGGAAGAACAACTGCCTCACCGTGGCCTGACCCCCGGCAGCGGTAACTGGTGGTGGCTTGAAATCGGTGGTGAAGATGACACCATCGGTGACGGCGAAGAACTGCGTGATGAACTCTACAAAATCGGCTTCGGCGTCTGGGACATGATCAAGAACCATCCCGATGGTCGTGGGCATAAATGGGAACTCGAATGGATCGGCTCCCTGCCGGGCAAACGTGAGAACTTCCGCTATGTCGGTGATCACATCATGACCCAGAACGACGTTGAAGCCGAAGGCAAGTTTGAAGACATGGTGGCCTACGGCGGCTGGTCCATGGATGACCATCATCCCGGTGGCATCACCTATCCCGGCAAGCCCACCATCTTCCATCCTGCCCCGTCACCCTACGGCATCACCTACCGAAGCATGTACTCGGTCAACATCGACAATCTGTTCATGGCAGGCCGTAACATCTCGGTGACACACATGGCACTCTCAAGCACGCGCGTCATGGCAACCTGCGCCATCATCGGTCAAGCCGTCGGCACGGCGGCGGCGTTGGCGGTCAAGCACAACACCACCCCGCGCGGCGTCGGCCAAAACCATATCGCCCAACTCCAGCAGACCCTCATGGATCAGGACTGTTATCTGCCCTGGCATCGCCGTGAAATCGCAGCCATCTCCAAGGCCGCCAAACTCACTGCGTCCAATGACAGCAATGTCGAGGAACTCCGCAGCGGTGTCGATCGTACTCTTGGCAAAGCCGACAACGCATGGCTTGCCGCCGTCGGAGACAGCGCGACTTACAGCTTTGACGGTGACACCCCACTCACCGAAGCGCGCATCACCTTTGACAGTGACCTGTCGCGTCCCAAGAAAATGCCTGCCCGGTATCCGAAGAAAGGCAACTGGGATCACGTCCCTAGCACGATGGTCAAGGACTTTACGATCCAGACGCAAGACGCTTCGGGCAACTGGCAGGATGCTGCCAAAGTCCAGGGCAACTATCAGCGACTCGTCCGTGTGCCGTTGGATGTGAAAGCTTCTGCTGTGCGTTTGGTGATTGATCAGACCTGGGGTGACGAGCAGGTCAAGGTCTTTGGTTTTGAAGTGAAATAACACTGTCTTGAATGGCTGAGCAATCAAAGATGCGGTCTGTAACAAGGCTGCTTCTTGGATTGCCATCTGATAACTGACAACGGACCTGGCGTCACCCAATCAGAATGACATGTTTTCTGTATTGGAATAATAAATTGATTGTTTATTGACTGTGTGAGGTTTATATCTACACTTTCATATAGACATACACCGTTGTAATTGCATCATTCATTTGAATCTTCCGGGAAGAGACAGGAGAAGATAAATGAACGCACGCAAATCCGCCTGCAACGTTTCATTGCACACTGGATTCACACTCATTGAGTTACTGGTGGTGATTTCGATCATCGCACTGCTCATCGGCATATTGTTACCGGCGCTGCAAAAGGCGCGCATGGCCGGTCGGGCTGCCCAATGCCTCTCAGCCCAACGGCAAATTGCGGTCACAACCAATGCCTACCTGGGCGACTTCAAGAATCAGTTCATGGTCGCCAACCCATCG
>PAIY01000129.1 GCA_002704825.1 Phycisphaeraceae bacterium | reverse complement strand
GTGCTTCAACAGTTGGTTCTGCAACTGACTGACCGCGTCAACAAGCTTGAGGGAGCGTTGGCCATCCAGCAGGCCAACCAGTCCCAGCAAATCAGAAGCACGACACAAAGCACAACGAGAACACCAAGACAACTCCCAGGCATTCGGTACAAGACATCGAGCCAGCCAACCCAAACGAAAGTAGTAGAATACACACTGGAAAAGGTCTTACCAAAACTCCGCATAGATCGTAATCATGCGTATGAAATACGTGGGATTGAAACGAAACCCAAAGCAGGATCAGGCACAGAACAAATAATTTATTTCAAAATCCTATGCACTAACCGAGCCAATGACGAATGGGACACATCGCAGGATTCATACAGATTTAAACTCGATACCGGTGATCTAGTCGGTAATCGTGACTATGCATTTCTGTATTCTACTGACCGCAAAATTAAGAAAAATGAGCGAACGGAAAGAACGGTAGGAATAACTGTTAGAGACCCGAAACCTGAGATAGAGGGTGTACTAAACATCACATCAAGAAAATATGGAACATCAGTTGACTTCAAAATAACACTTAGACGCAAATAACACACGCAAATTAAGGAATAAAGGAGACTGTGTGTGTTAAATTAATTCAATACGCTCGTCATAGTGTCTTGCCATGTGGACATAACGCATGGTGGTTTCAAGTTTCCTGTGGCCCATCCAATCACGAACCGTTAACAGGTCAATGTCGGCTTTAACAGCACGTGTAGCAAAGGTGTGACGCAGCGCATGCCAACCACGGCCAGTGTTACCAGTGGGAAGATTTTTTAGTGTAGGGATATGGGTCTGAAATATCTTGATGGATTTCTTCGACCACCAGTTGATACCCCTATATCTAGGCAAAGTCCACACATGACGATTGCCCGGGCCGCCACGGCCAGCAGGAAAAACATACAACAGTTTGCCAAAACGATTACGTTGATGACGTAGTTGCTCAAGGACATCTTGGTTCAGTGGAATGGTTCGGGGGCGTTTGCTTTTGGTCTTTTTGACAATTAGCTGTTTACGGGCAAAGTCAATGTCCTCCCATTGCAGAAAACGCATCTCCTCCATACGCATACCGGTTTTCAATGCGAGTGTAACCTCACACAGCATATCGTGTTCTTTGGCAACCTCGTAGACACGATGCAACTCACTATCAGACAAGCAGACTGGGATTTCTTCGGGGAGATTTAAAGAAACCAACCGATTGGCAGGGTTCTCTTTGATCAAGCCACGCATTGCTAAATAGTCGCAAAATACCTTGATGGCAGACAGATGATTTTTAACGGTTTTGATTGTGCGGCCACGTTCTTGCAGGTCGGTAAGATAATCGTGGAGAGACAGTGCGTTGATGTGTTTTGTGTCTCGAACATGACGCATAAAGCAGGCTGCCAATTGCACGTTTTTTTTAAGTGTTGAGGGCTGGTAATTGCGCAGCAAAAGACTCTTGCGATAGTCGTCAAGGTTCATGAGAAAACCCCAGTAAAAAACAATAGAACCTAAGATACAATCGACTAACAAAAACTGGAACTTTGTAGAAATGACGGGGAAAGCCAAAAAAAAATTGCACATTGTCGAATGTTCGTAAACACAAGACAATGAGCAATTTACAGAAACAAAATGGAGCCGAGGGGGCTCGAACCCCTGACCTCTTGCATGCCATGCAAGCGCTCTCCCAACTGAGCTACGGCCCCTGAAGTTGAGACGGGTATTGTAACGCTGGATCAGGTGGTGTCAAATGCACTTTTAACCCACATTGACCAACCGCCAATTCACAGACTAATCGGATTGTGCTATCATTTGCGATTCACCTTGAATTTGTGGAGATGGGTATGACCCTGCAAGAACAGATTTACGAACTTTTCCTTTTGGAAAAGCAGGTCCGCGGCTTAAACCGTCGCCTCGAAGTGGCCTCTTACCAACATACGCAGATGCAGTCCAAGCTCACACGCTTGCAAACGCAACACGAAGAACTGGCTGCACAACTTAAACAGACACAGGCTCATGCCAACGCGCTGGAGAATGATGCCAAAGATGTGGAAACCCGCATCGATGCGTTGCGTGAACAAATGTCGTCTGTTACCAACAATAAAGAGTATTCTGCCCTGCTCATTGAGGTGAACACCCTCAAACTCAGCAAAGGCAAGATCGAAGAAGAAGCCCTGGTGCAGATGGAACAGGTCGACTCACTGCAAAGCCAGTTGACCGAACTTGAAGCACAGGTCCAAGAGCAAAAGAAACTCGTCGGTGCAGCAGAAGGCGAAGTTCAGGCCCGCAAGGAAGAAGTCGGAGCCGAGTTGGCGGACCGTTCTGCCAAGCGTGATGCTGCTGCCGAACCGATTGCCCCCGACACGTTGCATATTTTCAACCGTCTTTGCGATCAGCATGATGGTGAACCGCTTGCACCGGCTGTCGAAGACAATGCCAAACGTATGGAATATTCCTGTGGCGGCTGCTACATGACCATTCCACTTGAGCGTGTGAACACCCTGTTTACCCAACCTGATTCGCTGACAACCTGTCCCAATTGTCAGCGTATTTTGTATGTGGATGACGTGCTGCGTGAGCAGATGGATGCACGTGCGGCCAAGAACAAGGGTTGATCGCAACGCATGCCCATCAGCATTCACATTGACGGCGGCGCACGTGGCAACCCAGGTCCGGCAGCCTGTGGTGTTGTGATTCGCGATCTGGATCATGATCTCTTGCTTCACGAAGCCGGATACTATCTCGGGACAACCACCAACAATGAAGCGGAATACCAAGGCCTGCTCCATGCCCTTGAAGTCGCATTGGAGATTGGTGCAAAGGACATTCGCATTATCGCTGATTCACAGTTGATGGTCAGACAGGTACTCGGTCAGTACAAAGTCAAAGCTCCAAATCTCAAACCACTTCATGCCAAGGCTCAGCGTTTACTTGCCAAGTTTGACAACTGGTCCTTTGACCATGTCCTGCGTCATCTGAATAAACGAGCAGATGAGTTGGCCAACCTGGCGATGGATGTCCGTAAAAATGTCCCTGGTGATGCGACGAAAACGCCGGTACTCTCAGGCAAGCCTGCGACCAAATCACAAAAGCAGGACGATCTGTTTGATCACAAACCTCAAGACAAAGAACCGATGATCAAAGTGCTCTCACCAGCCCCCTGCTGTGTGCGATATGCCAGGACATTGGCTGAAGGTGATGCGGGCAAACAGCGTTGCCCTGAGTGTGGTGCCCTGCTTCAGATTTCATTTTGAGATTCGTAACAACATCAAAACAACAAAGCCTGAAGATGCGAGTCTCCAGGCTTTTATTTTGCTATATCCATCATCAATTGAATCACAGATGATCGACGACCATCTGCAATTCCCCCCTGGTTGATGCAGGGAATGTCACCAGCGTGCGATAAGCCATGTTCCCCCACGAGCCTTGCATGATCGGATCGGTGATTTCTTTTTCCTCGACTTGAATCCGCTCAATGACAGCCTTTTCAATGGTGATCGTTGCTGCTGCAGAAGTTCGATCATCAGGCAAATTCACCGGCGTCAACGTCAGCTTCTGCCCTTCAACCTTGACCTGACTCAGCGAGATCAACGACAGCGTCATCGGTTGCAATTCAGCACATTGCCAACGATCTGTCACTGTGACACGATCACTGTTCCGATCCAGTTTCACCTTTCGGAGATAGCTTTGCAACGTTGCTTTGGGATCGTAGGCATCAGCAATATCCAACGTAAACGTCGTGCATCCGTCGTTGACTTCTTGCTTCAAAGCCTTGGCAGCATACTTACGCCCGGGCAATTGCACGGCATCACCGAAGCTTGGCAAATTATGCCACTGCGACTGCATGGTGAAAATGTCGTAGCGTTGGGCGCTGAAGGTTTTGCCGGAGTAGGTTTCCACGCCAAGGTCTATGAGTAATGGATGGCCATTGTGATAAACGACGACTTGGCCGACGTCATTGTGATTATGACTTTCTGCATTGTGCCCACCTTTGGCCGAGACATGCCAGCCTTGACCAAGTTCTTCGGTGGACCGCATCGTCACCACTTCGATATTCGGCAGGTAATCATCCAACTTACCCGTTAACTTCAACGGCTCCTGATCAAGCAGTTTGGCTTCGAGGAACGGGCGTTGAATCAGGCGGTAAAAGTTGGTGTGATGCGGGCGTGGCGAAGACAACTGCATGCGCGATTGCTGATCACCAAAGGCCTGCATGGATGCGTCATTCAAATCCGTAGCCCACTTGCTGATCCAGTAACCGGGCATGGATTTGGCAATCGCCCGACCATCTGCAAAGCAGACAAACTCCGCGTCTTTCACATGCATCACCTGTGGATAATGTGCGAGATTGGCCAAAAGCGGGTGATCCATAAACAGCGCGTGATCCTGCCCCACTATCCCACCAAGATGATCCAGCGATTCATACAACGCGGCACCGGCCTGGCCCCAGTACATCACGCCTTCATCACAGCCACCATCATCGGGTTGCTGCTTGATGAAAATGTTCAGCGCTTTACAAATCCATTCGATGGCTTTGTCGCGCTTGGCAACATCATCTTCAAACATCCAAACCGCACTGAGCCACGTCGAACAGATCCACGGCGTCCAGTTGTTCATCACGTGATCAGCATCAAGTCCTAACCAGTGTCGTGGGTGATTGAGAATCGCATCAAGTACGAAAAACCGCGTTTTTCGCTTGATTTGCTTAACAATCTCCGGACTCACGGCATCAAGCTGATCACCAATAAGCCAGACAATCCAGGCCATCTGCTGGCCGGTCTGCCCTGCAAACAAATCCAGGATCGGATCATCCAGATCGGGCAGGAGATTCTCGGCAGAGGCGCCCATGTGTGGGGGAAAACACCAGTAGGCTTCTTCGCAAATCGCCCAGATGCCGTCGATGATCTGATCCATGTACTTACCGGTGAGTCCGGTCAGACATTCTGCCATGACAAAATTCTGCAAGGCGTAACGTCTCTCAAAATACGGCTTCTCCATGGCGACACGATTGGCGGATCTGCCGTAGGCCATGAGTTGGGACGCCTTGATCGGCGGGTATTCATAATCCAGATTTTCATCCGCCCAATCGACGTAACACTTACCGGTGGTCTGCGCTCTCGCGATCCACGCTTGGGGATCACGTGATGGATGCGGGCAAGGGCAAAATTGATCACGATCGACCAGGTGGTCAATGATCCATTGGGCATCAAGTTGCGGACGTGGGGGTAAGGTACTGCTGACGGTCGTAGCATGGGTGGACATGATGTTTCTCGACTTGGCGGCATACAAAAAAAGCTTCCCACTCATGAGGAAACTTGGGACAAGTCTAGGACGACCATCTCCAGATTCAACTGGTTTCCGGCAGATTTTCTGAATTTTCCGCACTTTTCTCGCGGGCCATCTGTCGCATGAGCTGCCAACTCGTTGGTAAACCAAGCACGCAGACCACCACCGCTTCGACAGCACGATCCACCAATGCAGCTGTCGCGCCAACCGAAGCATCATGCTGGGAGACCAACATCGTCATCCCTGCCAACGCCCATTCACGCAAACCAAGTCCATTGGGGGTGAGTCCAAGCAAACTGATGAGCATGCCTGCTGCACCCAATGCCGTCGCCTGGGCAAAAGTGATCGGCTGCCCGATGATGGCAAAGGCAAACCAGGTCCGCATCCCAACCACGAACATGTCAGTGATGCGGATTGACAGCCAACCCAGCACGCGTGCTTCGTGGAGTTTGCGACGAGCAACCTGATTGAAAATCCGTTTCCAGATCGGAGACAACGCGACGACCAAAGCACTGGTGAGTAAGATCACCGTCATCTGATCCATCTGCGGGATAGCGATCACTGCAAGCCCGACACTGCCGAGTACCATCGCCCCAAGTCCCAGCACGATGATGAGTATCTGGGCTGACTGCTTGAGAGGCAGTTGGTGGAACTGCTTGAGATAGGCAGCCCGTCCGATCAGACCCATGCGTAATGGCAGGTAGTTCAGGACACTGCTACTGAGGATCAGCGACTGCATGCGTGAGAGGGTTACGGGTGGGCAGCAGTCAAACGGTCGCGTCACCGCCCAGAACAGGATGCCGGTGAGCAGGAGATTGCCCAGGACACCTGCCGCCAAACCCAGTATGTGCAGCGGTGATGCCTGCCTGATGGCTGAGAAGTCGGCGCCATGGAACGCAAAGATGACCGCCAAAGCAAATGCGGCGATGCCCAGGATCAGCAGTGAGATTTTGATAATGCGCTTTTTCATGAATGAGAGTGTTAATGGGGTATCGGTCGTCGCAGGTCCCTGGGGTTAAAACCCCCAGGGCTTTAGTTGCATATCGTGAGTCAGAGGGCAAGATTTCTTGTCCTTGCCGGATGCTCATCTTAAATCCTTACATTGCCTATGGTAATTCGTAAAGTTGTGACTACAATAATGATGTAGCCAAGGAGTGCGAAATTTATGTTCATTCGACATGCCGCTGACGTCCCGTCCAAGACCATGGATATGCCCGGTGCCAAGCACGTGACCATGAAGCTGCTCGTTGGGCGGGATGATGGTGCTCCCACCTTTGCCATGCGTCAGTTCACTGTCGCCCCCAACGGCCACACCCCCCTGCATAAACACAACTATGAACACGAAGTCTACGTCCTGGCGGGTGACGCCCAGTTCGTCTCCGGTGTGGATGGCAACACCATTCGCCCCATCACGGCGGGTGACGTCGTCTTCGTCCCTGCCAACGAGATGCATCAGTTCCGCAATGTCTCGACACAGGATGTCAAATTTATCTGCCTGGTCCCGACCACGTTCGACTGTGGCTCCGCCTGCCAGCCGACACCAGGTTCATATTAATTGGGCAGATCGCTGGATCATCGACGATCTGGATTTTAGAGTTATCACTCTAAAGGACTCGCAACTCAGGAAGGGCAACTGAATGTACAACCGAACCTTACTCATGGTCGTCTACAGCGTGCTGTTGATCTGCTCCGTGGTGCTGTTTTTCGTCGGCATCAACCTCCGCCCCGCTGAAGGTGAACCCATTCTCCTGGGCATCGGCGCCTTGGCCATGATCTTCACCGCAGCCACCTTCCCCATTGCCTACGCATTGACCCCAGCCAAAGGCAAGCAGGATGCCTCATCCGACAAAGCTTACGCTGAATCACTCCAGCAGGTCATCGGCGTGTTACGTTCGATCAATGACCGCATGATGATCTCCGACACCGCCAAACGCATCGCATTCCGCGAACGTGATCAGGAGACCCTCCGACAGGTCATCCGGACGGAGATCAACCGCGGCAATATGGAAACCGCCCTTTCCTTAGCTGAAGAAATGTCCAAGACCCCCGGCTATGAACATGAAGGCCAGGACATCCAGCGTCAGATCATTGCTGCCCGTGCCGACAAGATGGACCGCAAAGTCCTCGAAGCCATCAGCATTTTCGAACAGATGCTCTCCCGTCATGAATGGGATGACGCCCTCACCGAAGCCCGCCAGTTGCAGCAGACCTATCCCGACTCAGCACGTGTCAAAAATCTTGCAGCCCGTGTCCGCGAAGCCCGCGAAAGTCACAAGAAGGATCTTGAACGTCAGTTCCTCGAAGCTGCCCGTCGTGATGATGTGGAAACGGCGATGGACCTGCTCAAGGAGCTGGATCACTACATGACGGAAAAGGAAGCTGCCCCCCTGCTGGAAGTCGCCCGCGGTGTCATCGGCAAGAAGCGCCAAAACCTCGGTGTCCAATTCAAACTTGCCGTCGCCGACCACGAATGGATCGATGCCTTGCATGTGGGTGAACAAATCATCGCCGACTTCCCCAACACCAAGATGGCCGACGAAGTCTTAAGCATGATGGACCTACTCAAAGAACGCGCCGCCGGCCAACAACAAGCCGCGCGGAATTATGGTGGGATTTAACAAAAGCATTTAACTGCGTCACTATGACGCGCTGAATTGCCACATCATTTTGGGGGACATATGAAAACCAAAAGGCTCATCTCAATCGCAATTTGCATCATCGCGACCGTCATCCTAACCACGATGATCAAGGCATGGTTTAAATCACCATCTCAAATGACTCAATTTGAGAAACACTACCAAACCGCAGAATCATTCGAGCAAAACGCTCAATGGCGACAAGCCCGCAACGCATGGCTCAAAGCCAAAGCCTTCGCGGACACTATCGCCCAATCAACAAACGAAGCCAATGGCCGTCAAGCCTACTGTGATTACCGCATCGCCGTGACCTACCGCCAGGAAAACAACACTGACTTGGCCATCGCCAATTTTAAACTGGCCCTCGCTCATCACCCATCTGACATCAATCGATTCCTTGGCAGTAATGGCACCAGTGAAATCCAAACCGAATTGGCTGAAATTTCGAAGTAATTTGTTCAAGGCAGTTTTTAGCCGCAGACCATTCATCTTGAAAATGAACTGTGAAATAACGGGGGAGGGGGCAACATGAAACTCGCATCATCTCTTGTTCTCTTTGCACTGCTAGTTGGATGTGAACTCAGCAAGCAAGACCAGCAAAAGTCCATTTCAATCTCTCATATTGATGAACTAATCAACCAACTTGTTGTCCCGAAAGACGACATTGATAACCTCAAACATAAAAAAATCAATTCGAAATAGCTCGAAAAGCGTATGAAGACTTAAGACAAGAAGGAACCAACGCTTTCCCAACCTTATGCCAATATCTAGATGATGATCGTAATGCGATATCAAGTCGTGCTGTATCCAGTTCTACAGTTGGTGAAACCTGTTTCCAAATCATTGCCAGCCAGCTTTACAGCTTTCCAATCCCATATACAGGCAGCATCATCAGACAAAGTAGAGATGGGGAATATCATTATCGTCCCTATTTTGGCAAAATCACCATGTTTGATAAATCTAACATAAAAAAATGGCTTGCAGATAGGAAAACCCAATCATTGACTGAGCTACAGATCGAAGTCCTGCAGCATGTCATTGAACAAGAAAAGAAGATTGGATGTATTGATCAGAAAGATGAAGCGATCTATATCAAACCATTAGTTGATCATCTTCATTCATTGACATCATCTTTGGTAAACGAAAAGTAATTCCTACCCAACCTCCAAGCCTGAATTCTGTGTGCATCTGTAGCTAAAAAATATGTCTTGAACACATTCGCGTTCGACAGCGCCTCAAACCCCGCGTCGACACGACGCGGCTCGCCTGAATCTTGCAGCCAATCACCCCAAAAACCAAACCATCGCCTCTTTTGAAATACCTGCTAAAATGAAATCAACTTTGTTCTGCACTGTAAATTTGGTTTAGAAAGCACAGAGAAACACAAACACAATGAGCAACACCTCATCGAAAACGGCGGTGCTGATTCCCGGTGACGGGATCGGCCCGGAAGTCACCGCAGCAGTTAAACGCGTTCTGGAAAAAGCAGGCTCGGAAATCAATTGGGTCGAACACAAGGCGGGCATCGCTGCACTGGACGCTGGCATGGCCGTGCTCCCCGAAGAGACCACCGATGCCATCCTCGAACATGGCATTGCCCTCAAAGGCCCCTGCACCACGCCCGTCGGCAAAGGATTCAGTTCCGTCAACGTGCAACTCCGCAAGAAGCTGAGCCTGTATGCAGCAGTTCGCCCCGTGCGATCACTGCCCGGCGTCAAGACACGCTTTGATAATGTCGACCTGGTCATCATCCGCGAGAACACCGAAGGCTTGTACTCCGGCGTGGAAAATGAAGTGACCCCCGGCGTTGTGATGAGCATGAAAGTCGCAACCGAAAAGGGTTGCTCACGCATTGCGGACTATGCGTTTGACTACTGTCAGAAACGTGAACGCAAGAAAGTGACCGCGTTCCATAAAGCCAACATCATGAAGCTGACCGACGGCCTGTTTCTCAAGTGTGCTCAAAAAGTGCATGACGAAAAGTATGCTGATGTGACCTACGACTCCTTGATCATCGATGCTGCGTGCATGCGTCTGGTACAGGACCCCAGCAAGTTCGACATGCTGCTGATGGAAAATCTCTACGGCGACGTGGTCAGCGATTTGTGTGCTGGACTCGTCGGCGGTTTGGGTGTCGTCCCCGGTGCCAACATTGGTGAAGAGCATGCCGTCTTCGAAGCCGTCCACGGCTCGGCGCCGGACATTGCAGGCAAGGGCATTGCCAACCCGCTGGCCCTGCTGATGTCAGCGGTGATGATGCTCAATCATTTGGCGGACACCTGTGGTTGTGCCAATAGCAGTGACACGGCCGAGAAGATCAAACACGGCTACAACACCGCCCTGGCTGACGGTTGCAAGACTGGTGACCTGGGTGGCGATCTGTCCACCGAGCAGTTTGCAGACGCCGTGATTGAACGACTCAACGGGTGATCATTCCTCCAAAGCCGTCATTCTCCTGAATGACGGGTTGCCTTGAAAACGTTAACGGGCATAAGGCAACCCGTGCCCCGGGAGGGACACGGCTTTGAAGCGTGATACGATTTGATTGATCACGTTACATAACGAACAAAAAAAACGCAGGCCAAAACGGTCTGCGTTTTTTGTTATTTGTATTGTCAGTCAGAATGATGGTGTGTCACTCAAATCGGCTTGCCGTCGGCATTGATCATCTTGGGGCCATCACCTGCGGTCTTGACGTATTGACCATCGCCGGCTTTTTCGTACTTGGTAAAACCCTTGGCAGCGAGGTTCTCATTACTGAGTGTTTTCTTCTCATGAGATGACGTGTATTTGGTTGCCACATTGGGTGCCTGAATCACACGCCGCACCGGCTGACCTGTGGTTGGATGCTGCGTCAGCGGATCGTCACTCATCTTCTGCATGACTTCGAAAATCTGGCCTTCTTCACCATCGTCGGTGATCACTTCATAGACATACACAGGCATGGCAAAGTCTCCGTTGGGTTGAATCAGACACGTAATTGTATGACAGAAAGAACAATCTGTCATCGCAACGCTCAAGCCCAATACCGAGTAAAGCGAAGCATGGGATGCGCCCAATACATGGCGATCGTCGATTCCCAGTCATCGCGGGGGCTCAGACGTGGGCTTGGTTTTTATTTCTTCTCCATCATGATCGTCGCGTCATGACCTTTGTCGAAGTAGTCCTGTCGGTAGACGACTGCCCAGGTCTTACCAAATGCCCAGTTGAGCAATTTCTGAGTCGGCAAACGACGGGCGATGGCGTCCTGTGGTGGCGCTTTCGGATCGCAGGTATCGGGCAGGAAGTTAAACACGAGGTATCGCTCGGTTGCTTGCCAGCAATGATCCAATGTGTTGATCGCTTCCTCATCCGTCATGGTGTTAAGCGTGCCTGAGAGAAAGATCACCTGTGGCTGGTCAAGTCCCAGCAATGTCGGATCCGCCAGAAAATCACCGCAGACAAATCGACTGCGTGGCAGATGTCGCTTTTGGGCATAGTCGATGGCTTCGGACATCCCATCGATGCCGATGTATTGACCGTAGTCCAGATCGCGTGAAAGCAGATACGCAGCAAGATCACCACGAGAGCAACCAGCATCGAGAATCCGTTTGCCCGGCAGGTAGAGCATCTGTGTCAGCACTTCAAAACGCAGGCGCTGACTTTCAGGACTTGCCCAGAGTGTCGCCCCGAAGCATGGACCATGACTATCGATCCAGTCTTTGTAAGGGGTCAAATATTGGGGTTTGGACATATGACGAATCTCAAAAAAACGTTCGCGTAAAAGCCGTGCAAGCGACTATTGTAACGCATCGCATGCATAGCGTCATGAATTGTTCCAAACTGTCAATGGCGAGGGTTTATTCCAAGGGACACATTTCTCCTGGGACCCAAGTCCCAAGGCTATTGCACCTATACTGTGTCAATAGGCAAGATTGAATGCTCATTGTCTTATTGAGTCAGATCATTCAGGGTTTGGGTGAGTTTGGCTTCATCCCAGACTTCGATACCAAGCTCATTGGCTTTGGAGAGCTTGCTGCCTGCCGCTTCACCGGCGATGACCAGGGTGGTTTTCTTGGACACACTGGATGTCACTTTTGCGCCGAGGTTTTGGAGTTGTTCGGTGAGTTCCTTGCGGTCATAGTCTGCAAAACTGCCGGTGATGACGACGGTCTTGCCCAGGAATGGCGAATCGGTGGGTTGCTGGACTTTATCTTCGGTGAGATTGACGCCTGCAGCTTTGAGGTCAGCAATGATCTGCTGGCCTGCTTCGGAGTTGACGAACTGGTGCAGGGACTGGGCGATCTGCGGCCCGATGCCGGACTTCTGGCCTGAGACTAAAAAGTCCTGAAGCTCATCGACGCTTGCCTTGGCGATTTCGTCGATGTCCCCAAAGTGCTGAGCGATGATGCGCGCTGCTTTACTCCCCAGGTGTCGGATACCCAACGAACCGAGCACACGGGCCAACCCGCGCTGCTTGGATTGTTCAATGCCGTCGATCAGGTTCTCGAGTTTGGTTTTGCCAAAGCGTTCGAGGGTGAGAATCTGGTTTGCATGTTCCTTGAGTTTGTACACATCACCAAAGCTTTTAAGCAGATCGACATCCGCTAATTGATGGACGACTTTTTCACCCAACCCGTCGATATCCATCTGGCCGCGACCTGCAAACCAAATGAGTTTTTCACGGACCTGAGCAGGACACTGCGGGTTGTTGCAGCGCAGCGCAGCTTCGCCTTCTTCTCGGACGACGGGACCTTTACAGCTTGGACATCCAGCGGGCGCTTCGGTGACGGGACGTTCATCCTGCCCCTTGCGATCTTCCAATACCACGCTGACCACCTGCGGGATGATCTCGCCAGCTTTCTCGACGACAACGCGATCGCCTTTGCGGATGTCCTTGCGGTTGATTTCATCCATGTTGTGCAGTGTGGCACGGCGGACGGTGGTGCCTGCAACAAAGACGGGTTCGAGTTCTGCTACCGGTGTGACGGTACCGCCCTTACCCACCTGCCAGGTGATGTCGAGGAGTTTGGTTTGGACTTGTTCTGCAGGATATTTGTAAGCGATACACCAGCGTGGCGCCTTGGTGGTGGAACCCAGCGATTCCTGCGCGTCAAGATTGTTAACCTTGACGACGATGCCATCGGTGTCGTAGCTCAAGTCCTTGCGCTTGGCATCGAAATCTTCGATGAACTGCCAGACTTCATCAAGTTTGTCGAACAATTTCACGTTGTCATTGACCGGCAAACCGAAATCGTTCTTGATAGCCTGCATGAAATCGAAATAGGTATCCCATGAATTTGGCTCGATCACACCACGACCATGGACGAAACACCGGAGATTACGTTTGGCGACAGCTTTGGGGTCTTTTTGTTTGAGTGTGCCGGCGGTGGCGTTGCGCGGGTTGGCAAAAAGTTGGAGATTCTCCGCTTCGCGCTGTTCGTTAATCGTCTTAAACGAACTGTGAGGCATGTAGACTTCGCCGCGGACTTCAAGCACGGCAGGCGGATTGCCATCGAGTTTAAGCGGGATATTGCGCACGGTTTTGGCGTTGGCGGTGATGTCATCACCCTGCTGACCATTGCCACGGGTTAAGGCCTGGACAAGGATACCGTCTTCGTAACGCAGGCTGATTGCCACGCCATCGATCTTGGGTTCTGCGACATACTCAAAGGTCACATCACCAAAGAGGTCATCCGATTCGACACCCAGGCCGGAGATCACGCGCATATGCCATGCCGTGAGTTCTTCCTTGTCATAGGTGTTGTCGATGGAGAGCATAGGTACGGCGTGGTCTTTGGTTTCAAAACCATCGAGGATTTCGCCACCAACACGATGCGTGGGCGAGTCGGGCGATTGATACTCGGGATGCTGGCGTTCGAGTGCTGCCAGGTCCGACATGAGTTCGTCATAGCGTTGGTCGGAGATTTCCGGAGCCGCGTCGGTGTAGTAGAGCTTGTTGTGGTGGTTGAGCTCTTTGCGGAGTTGTTCGATGCGTTGGCGTGCTTCTTGGGTCATGCAGAGATTTTACACGATCCAAGGCCCCCGTGGACTCAAGTCACGTGGGCTTTTGGTGGTGAGTTAATTAAATTGTGTCACATGATGGGTACGTATGCGTACTCATGCAGAGATCGCTTTTTTCAGGTCGTTTGCAGCACCGTTGGGCAGTTGCTTGGAAGCAAGTGCATCGAGCATGGGACGCTTGTTTGACTTCTTGACGGTGCGGACCAGTTCGAGCAGATGCTTGTAGCGGAGATAGGTGTAATGGCCGAACGCCTGTTCCAGATCGTGACGGGTGTACTCGGTGAGTGGGTCGTTCATGTCGGTTTGGCGCATGGCCCATTCGAGCAGGGATCGCGGGTTGTCAGACGTATAGCGATAGTCTGCAAGGGTACGTTCGACGCGTGTGAGGATGTCGGTAAATGGATCGGTGAGTGACTCGGGCAAGCCGGTCAGATCGTTTTTTTTGATTCCCTGCTGAGCTTCGAGTTGCGAGAGCCAGTCGGTTGAGTTTGCAGCGTTCATATCGTCGGATGCCTTTTCCTTGGCAGTAAGTTTGATCACAGCGGTATTGATGGTGACTTTGCCGTGATTTTTAAAGACGATCACCAGCCGTTGGCCGTCCTTGCCGTTGTATTTGGTGAGACTGGCTTGTCGGACTTCCCCTTCGCCCCATTCGGGTTTGAGTGGATGTTTGACAAGATCGCCCGGTTGAAACAGTGGCTGGTTCACGAATCATTCCAGTAATATCGGGGGATGCACAGATTGCCGATGCAAGCTGTCGCATTGCTGACACATGATACAGCGATACGAGCAGATGGCAATGCGGGGTGGAAAAGTTCGACATGACGTTGCAACTGTCGGTTAAGCGGTATACCGTTTACAATGCTTTAACCATCATTTTTACATTCCGGCAGGGAGATCATCATCATGGAAAACAATCAACAACCACCACGTCCGCCGCACCCACCTTTTGGTCAAGGTCAGACCCCGCCCCCACCACCGCCACCGGGTTACATGCCGATGTACCAACAGCAGGCGCCCAGGTCCGCGGGGAATTGGAGCATGATGTCGGTGATGCGTCGCGTGTTTGTGGGGATCATGTCCACGGTTTTGCTGTTCTCGATTTTCCTGAACATTTACATGGGGATTTTCTTCGCTTCGACGATGTCCGGGCCGATGGAGTCTTACTATGCGGGGACGGATCAGAATAACCGCATTGTGATCCTGCCGATCCAGGGCGCGATTGATTCGGAGACTGCTGCATACGTGAATAAAACGCTGCGAAGTCTACAGAATAATCCACCAGAGGCATTGATCCTGCGCATCAATTCTCCGGGCGGTGGTGTGAGCCCATCGGACCAGATCTGGAACGGCATTATGCAGTTCAAGAAGCAAACCAATATCCCGGTGGTCTCCAGTTTCGGGGGTGTCGCTGCCAGTGGTGGTTACTATATCGCATCGGCTTCTGACTACATCGTCAGCGAACCCACCTGCATCACGGGCAGTATTGGTGTCATCGCTCAGGCCTTCACACTTGATCGTATGATGGACAAAATCGGCGTCACACCCGAAACCGTCGTCTCCACCGACTCCACGCAGAAAGATGCACTTAACAGCTTCCGCCCGTGGACCGACAGTGATCGTGACGAACTGCGTGAGATTCTGGATACGGCTTACGAGCGCTTCATCAAAATTGTCGATGACGCACGCCCGGATCTTGATCTGGAGCAGGTTCGCAAACTGGCGACCGGCGCACCGTACACCACCAAGCAGGCGTTGGAAAACAAACTCGTCGACGAAGAGGGTTATGTTGGCAACGCCATTGCCAAGGCCATCAACCTGGCAGGATTACCCGCTGGCAGTGATCCCAAAGTCACTGTGATTCAGCAACATAATCCCTTCGGATTCCTTGGCGCCAGTGGCAAGCAGTCCAATACGGACCTGTCGACGCTGCTCAACAGCGAAAAAATCCGCAGCATGACCGGTGAATTGGCCATGCCCCAGTTGCAGTATCGCATGGAAATGCGTTGATCAGCATTCTGTCAAGATTGAAAATTGCAATTGTGAAATGAAACGAAAAAAAGCGTTTTAGGGCTGGACGCTGTTGTTTACAAAATGGATTGATTGTACGATTTATGTCAATAATACCTTTGCCTCTGGAATGGCTTTGGTTTATGATATGTGAAACCTGATCACTTCAGTCAAACAAGAAAATAACACGGGCTTGGAGAAGCCCCTTTTTCCTGGAAGTTTCAGGTTCGGGATCGAGAGATGGATGAGGTCGCTGACGCGACATTTGTAACATGGGTTGGATGTGCCAAGGCATGTTTGATTCGATCATTTCCGGGGTTGTTACAGGTTCTGGTTACTTCAAGATTGAGGTGGACTAGAGGGTGCGAGACAACATCATTTCAAATCGTCCCTGAAAACAGGTATCCAAAATCTGTCGAGTGACAGGTGAGTTGGTTAAACGTATTCCGCATAGGCTTCAGGAGACAGTCTTAGCGGTATCAGAATCAGTGGAACGGTATTTTTTTGCAGCGTAGATGCTGCGGGGTGACAAACATGAACCTACGTGAATGGATGAATCAGAACTCGGCCGTCGTTACCATCGTTGCGGTGGTCCTTTTGTTGGTCTCGCTTGGTGTGATCATTATGACACTGACGCCGCAGCGTGCAGCACGCGTGGTTGATGTGTACTTCATGGACACAGCGGATGGCTCCCTGTTCGTCGGCAAGTCCGACGAATTGCCCCCGATTGTTGCCCCGTCTGGCAAAGATGGTGTCCGCGCATTCGTCTTTGCCTGTGGCGATTGTGGTGATGAATCCGCCCGCTTCACCGGTTGGCTGGAAACCTACACCCCTGAAGCCAAAAAAGCCATCGAAACACCGGCCGAAGGCCCTGAAGGTGGTATGGACAACTACGAAATCGTCGAAACTGGTCACCTTGTCGCTTCACCTACCAGCAATGGTCAATGGTTCATGGCCAATAGCGAAAATGGCATGAAACTCATGGACACCGTCCAGGCTAAATGCTCTGGTGATGTTCCTGCCAAGCCATGCTTCCCAGGCCGCGATTGATCAAACAATTCCCAATACGAAATTCACAAACCGTCATCCACTTGGGTGACGGTTTTTTATATGATGGAAGTTTGAAACGAATCGCCTGCATGTGGGTATGTCTGACTGACAATACCAATACGTTGGCTTTCAAATGCTACTCAACCTTCAACCTCTGCACCGCCGACTTCTCATGAAACACACTACTCGACCGTTGATCTCATATGCCCTGGTCCTACTCATATCCATCATCACCGGCTGCGCCAGCTCGCCCAAGCATTTCGATGATCCTGTTGCGGTCATGCTCAAAAAAGATGAGTCGGTCAGCGTACGCCTCAAGGCTGCCCAACAAGCCCAGCAGGAAACGCCCAACAGTGATAGTCGACTGGCAGCCTTACAGACACTCGTATGGGAATGGGGACACCCCCAGGAACTGCGTCACTATGCCATCGACCAACTGATTGAACATGACGAAGAGGCATTCCGTCAACAGATGCACCGCCGGATCGTCCAGGTGAAAAACTGGGGCACGATCGAGTATTTGTTCAAGATTGCCAAAGAACGCCATTGGGGCGACAGCTTCACCCCCACCGTGGTCCGTCAATATGCCCGGCCGGTACATGGGATAAAGGAAGAAGACCGCCCCGAACGCGAAGTGCTCAAACAGATGCACCCGGATAAATCCATCGAAGAAATCGTCTTTGAAGTCTTCGTCAATGCTGGCAAAGAACAGAAAATCATCAGCCAGGCGGATGCGTGGGACCTGCTGGGTCGCATCAGTACCAAAGAGCAGATGCTCGATTATCTCAAACGCGCCCCGGGCGACACCGCCATGGTCATCGACCTCAAAGCCGCTGCCCAGAATCTGAACGTCACCGCGTTTAACAAGGAAGGCAGTCTCTGGCTTTCCTACCTGCGCAAACCGGAGATGCATGCGTATTGGCAGCAGTTAACCGACGTGGTTGCGACGCTCAATGATGAACAGAAAAAAGACCTGAAGCTGCGACATCTGGCTCCCCTGCTTGCCGCAACACCACAGCAGCGCAGCCAATCCCGTATCGACTTGATCAGCAGCATCAATGCCTACGTCAACAGTCAGACGCATTATCTCAAGGGCGCGACCTATGACGGCGGCTCAGCGGATCACCCGCAGGAGTTTTCCAACTGGGTCGACAAACTCACCTGGCCGGACCTGCTGGCGATTAATCAGATCATCACCGCGTTGCAATCGCACATGGTCACCAGCAATCTCTTTGCCTGGGCCGATAGCGACCAGCAAGACACCAGCACGGAGTATGGCGGGACGATCCGCAAAGACGATGGCGTCTACGAAGCCAAGCTTTTCAAGCCCCGAATCCGCCGACACGATCGTATTTTCTACCCGACGCCGCGCATGTATGATGACCTGTACACTGCTTTAGCGCACTATCATTTCCATGCTCAGGAATTTCACAACGAAAGCTACGCGGGGCCGGGCCTGGGGGATTTGAAATTCGCCCAGCAGAATCAGTTCAGCTGTCTGAGTTTCACGTTCATTGATGAGAACAACATGAACGTGGATTACTACCAGGAAGATGACATCGTTGTCGACCTGGGCACCATTGTGCGGTAATGGGTCGACCATGAATCACCATCGGTGCAGATGAATGTTGATGTGAACTCACCACGGGATATCGTCTTCGTCATCATCTGTTAAATCATCATCCGTTGGCTCATCGTCGTCGATCCACATCTTCTCACCGTTTTCATCGACGTAATCCGGGTCGACCGGGAAGATGTCAAAGCCAAAACCTTTGCCATCACAGCCAGGCATGCCACAGCACCAGAAGCCTGCAGGATTGCCCTGTATGTCGCGTTCAACTCGCCATTGCATCAGGTAGCTTTCGTACTCCTGATGACAGTGAATGCAGTGCACGAGAATCGGGATCGCAGGTGGCTTGAAGCAATCGGCATCAGGATTCAATCCGTCATCCAGATGGTTACCTGCCTCCTCATCCATTGGTTTATCATTTGAATCCGTCGACATCACATTAGCATGCCACGGTCGCTTGACGATGGCAAGCCCCATGGCCTTGATTCAGAAATTTACTGACAAGCTAGCGGGATACACATGTTCCAGCTTTTCTCGATTTTCGTGTGGTTGGCGGACTGGTTGTCGGGCATCATCCCGGTGGCCGCAAACAGATGTGTCGGCTGACCGTTTTCGATGAGCAACTGCGGGCGTTCCAGAAAAGCCTGCTCGGTGGTGTTGCCATCATCCCATGTCACAGTACGTGAGTAAGCCAACGGACACTGGGCCAGTTGCCAGTTGATCCCGTCATCCGAAAACGCATGCACACCGGCTTTGGGTTCGCCACAGATGCCCCCCGCCATGTCCTTGAAAATCATTTCGTATCGCTGACCGTTATGCCAGGCAAATGCGTCCTCAATGTGATCGTTGGTTGAGTCGAATCGGAAGATCGGCTCATCAAGCAAACGTTCATACGGCCCTTCAACCTGATCCGCTTTGGCGACACCGTAACGCAACAGGTCCTTCGAGAAACCGACCGCCTTGTAATACAGCATCACCGAACCATCGGGCAGGATTACCGCTGAAGGGTTGGTGTTCATCCAGCCATCCCATTTCCCCGGGCGCGGTTCGAGCAAAGGCTTATCACAACGTTGCCAGGGTCCGTCAGGTGAGTCGGCAACGGCAACACCCACGCGCTGGTTGGAACGCGCTTTCTCCCACGCCAATTCATGCGATGCCGGTGTCTGTGGCGTCGGCATTGGTTCATCATAGGTCGTACCGGTGTAAAAGAGAATGTAGCGTCCATCAGGATGCCGTTGGATCGTCGGGTTATGCGTCATCCGACCATCCCAATACCCTGGCCCCCGTGGGG
>PAIY01000128.1 GCA_002704825.1 Phycisphaeraceae bacterium | reverse complement strand
TACATATTGACCTACCCCCGGATGTTGTACCACCGTTATGTTAGTCTTGCGGTGGTGTGATGGGGGTGTTGAGCCGAACGTAGCGCAGCGGAGTTCGGCTCAACAACGAGCCATGTTTCCGGGGCTGGCGGCCGATACCCCAACGCACTGTGCGGGCGGATCGTATTGTACTGTATCCGCCAACGTTCAATAAGTACCTTAGCTTCGTGCAACGTATCAAACACTTCACGTTCCAACAGTTCGTCGGCCAACTTGCCGTTGAACGACTCAATGTAGCCATTCTCCCACGGACTGCCCGGCTCGATGTATAGCGTCTTGACACCGACACGACCTAACCACTTACGCACTGCCTTGGCTGTGAACTCACTGCCGTTATCGCTGCGGATATGCTCGGGCACACCGCGCGTTGCCATCAACCAAGCCAACCGTTCGAGCACATCGTCGTGCTTGAGTTGACGTGCCACATCGATAGCTAAACATTCGCGTGTGAACTCATCGATCAACGTCAGTATGCGAAAGCTTCGACCATCACGTGTCCGTGCTGTGACAAAATCATACGCCCAAACGTGATCCTTATGCGTCGGGCGAAGCCGAACACACGAACCATCGTTAAGCCACAGACGACCACGTTTAGGCTGCTTTTTAGGCACTTTTAGTCCTTCACGCAGCCAGATGCGTTCAACTTCCGGGGGCGTTTGTGGTTTACCCACCAACCTTCGTTGCGTAACAACGCATGAATCCGTCGATACCCATAGCGACCGAACATCGCCGCCAGCTCAATGATCCGCTTGGTTAATGGCTTCTCATCATCACGAACAATCGGCAGATACCGCTGCGTCGCGCGTGGTTGCTTGAGTAACTTGCATGCCCGTCTCTGCGAGACCGCAAAGCGATCTGTCAACACATCGACCGCTTCACGCTTCTTGCGCGGGCTTAAAACTTTTCCTGAGTAATCTCCTGGAGCATCCGTTTATCCAAGCTCAATTCAGCCACCAACTTTTTGAGTTGAGCATTCTCTTTCTCCAACTCCTTGAGCCGCCTGGCTTGTTCGGTTTTCATTCCACCGTACTCTTTGCGCCAGCGGTAATACGTCTGCTCCGTCACTTCCAGCCGCTTGCAAACATCGGAAACTGACTGCCCCTGACCAAGCAGAACCTCCGCTTCGCGGAGCTTGCCAATGATCTGTTCTGAAGAATGTCGAATTCGGGCCATGATGGACCTGCCTTTTCAAATTGCGTCCAATTCAATGAGATTCTCTCATAAATCTTGGACTAGGTTTGAGGGGGCAGGTCAAGCTAAAAACTAATTTTCAGGCTATTCCCCCAGCCTGAACTTTACGGCTTAAACCGATAGGAACCTTGTGGAATAAAAAAATGCATTGCATACTAAACTACACATCCACTATCGGTAACAACATTGCGGGCCTATTACACATAAACAATGTCCTGAAATCGATGAGCCTTTTCGAGCACATCCGAACTCCGACCCGTAAAAATTCGAGTGCATCCTAAATAATGTATGTCAACTCAAACACAAAAAACCCAGCGTAATAATCCACTGCGCCTTTTCTTCTCACCCAATTGGTATCTTCACTGGTATTTCATCGAATCTGACACGTCCAATCATTTTTTTACAGTGACTCGGCCAAATGGCACCGCACATGGTGACCATTTTCAATTTCACGATAAGTTGGTTCTTCCATCCGACAACGCTGCTCGGCATATGGGCAGCGTGGGTGAAACAGACAACCCGACGGCGGGTTACTGGGGTCAGCCACTTCACCATGGAGTTGTTGATGTCGATGCCGACAAGTTGGATCGGCAATCGGTGCAGCACTGAGCAGCGCAGCTGTATAGGGATGCAACGGACGAGTAAACAAGGTCTCGACATCTGCCAACTCGACCAGTTTACCAACATACATCACGGCCACACGATCGCTGATATGACGCACCACACTCAGATCGTGTGCGATAAACAAATAAGTCAGATTCAGTTCATCCCGCAACTTGGCCAACAAATTGATCACTTGGGCCTGCACCGAGACATCCAATGCTGAGACAGCTTCATCAGCCACGATTAATTGCGGATTGAGTGCCAAAGCGCGGGCAATACCAATACGCTGACGTTGTCCACCACTAAAAGCATGGGGATAACGCTGCATATGCTGCGGACGCAAACCGACCTGACTGAGTAACTCTCCCACGCGCTGACGTCGTTGCTTCTTATCGGTGATGCCCTGAGCAATCATCGGCTCACTGATCAGTTCAAACACACTCATGCGTGGGTTAAGCGAAGCATAAGGATCTTGAAAGATCATCTGCATATGCTTACGCAACGGCTTGAGTTGTTTTTGATCTGCACCGCTCACGTCATGGGCTTGACCATTGATCCGCAATTCAACCTTACCTGCAGTGGGATTGATCGCTCGCAGAATACAACGTCCAGCGGTGGTCTTCCCCGATCCCGATTCACCGACGAGACTCAAACATTCCCCATGTCGCAAATCAAAACTCACGTCATCAACAGCCTTGACGTGGTTAACCACGCGATTGAACACGCCCTGTGTAATCGGAAAATGTTTCTTTAATCCCCGGACATGGAGTAACGTCTGTTGACTCATGGTTGTTGCTCCTTTTGACGGATCAGACAAGCTGAAGCGTGGTTGGGCGTCACTTCAATTAAACTAGGTAAATCACCAACATCACAGATCCCCTGCTCAAACTGCGGGCAACGCGGATGAAACGGACATCCAGTTAATTTTGCAAATGGATCGGGCACCGAACCTTTGATTGTTTTAAGTTGTACATGCCTGGCCCCTTGGTCGGTCTGCATTCGGGGAACGGATTGGAGCAGCGCTTCGGTATAAGGGTGTTGAGGAGACTTAAACAGATCATAGACATTGGCCTGCTCAACGACGCGCCCCAGATACATCACGGCGACCTCGTCAGCAACTTGCGCCACCACACCAAGGTCATGCGTGATGAGCAAAATGGACATGTTCATTTCTCTTTGCATTTGCTGCATGAGATCAAGAATTTGTGCCTGAATGGTGACATCCAAAGCGGTAGTCGGTTCGTCAGCGATTAACAATGACGGATGACAGGACAAGGCCATGGCAATCATCGCGCGTTGGCGCAGTCCGCCGGAAAGTTGATGTGGATATTGATCAAACCGTCTGGTGGCATCCGGGATCCCGACACGTGCCATGATGTCGACGGTGTGCTGACGAGCGGCCTTACCTTTTTTAGCAAGATGCAATCGAACGGCTTCGGCAATCTGGCTTCCAATGGTGTAGACCGGACTGAAACTGGTCATCGGTTCCTGGAAGATCATGGCAATGCGATGTCCACGAATCTGTCGAATCACCGGACCATCCGGGTTCAGTGCGGTGATGTCAATATCGCCATCCTTGTCATGGAAAATGATCTTGCCATCGACGATGCGACCCGGGGATTGGACCAATCGCAGCACACTAAACGCGGTGACCGATTTGCCTGACCCTGACTCACCGACGACACACAGGGTCTTGCCCCGCGGGATATCCAGACTCACACCATTGACCGCGGCCACCGAGCCTTCATCCAGTTCGAAGTGCGTATGCAGGTTGGAAATGGTCAAAATGTTCTGACACATGAAAATCACCTTGAGTACGGGTCTGCCGCATCGCGCAAACCGTCACCGACAAAATTAAAAGACAGGACTGCGATGATGACGAAAACGACTGGCGTCAACAGCCACGGATGCAAGGCCACCGACTGGATGTTTTGAGCTTCCTTCAGCAGCACGCCCCAACTGGTGATCGGCGGGCGCAGTCCCAAGCCTAGAAATGACAATGCTGTCTCACCGAGAATCATGCCCGGAACCGCCAAACTCAGGCTCACGACAATGTGACTCATAAATGCCGGCAGTAAATGCTTCGTCATGATCCGCCATTCACTGGTCCCGCAAAGTTTGGCAGCGGTGGCATAATCCTCCTCGCGCAACGAGAGTATTTTGCCCCGCACCTGTCTGGCTAATCCGGTCCACCCGATGAAACTCAAGACGATGGTAATGCCAAAATACACCTGCAATGGTGACCATGTGGCAGGTAAAGCTGCCGCCAGCGCCATCCACAAAGGAATCGCCGGGAAGCTGCGAATGATTTCGATGACGCGCTGAATCGCATTATCAATCCAGCCACCGTAGTATCCGCTGATCGCACCGATGATCAGGCCCAGCACAAAACTCATGGTCACACCGATCAAACCGATGGTCAGGGAGATGCGTGCACCGTAAAGGATGCGCGAAAACAGGTCGCGCCCCAACGAATCGGTCCCCAGCAAAAAGAATGTCCCCCCTTCTTCTACACCCACGAGATGCCGGTTCATGGGAATCAGGTTCCAGAAGTGATAGGGGTCGGCCTGCATGAAAAATCGAAGTGGCAAAATACGTGATCGGTCTTCGACATAAACGCGTTGCAACGTCACCGGGTCGCGCATCGACTTGATCGGGTAGACAAAGGGACGAAGATGAAACCCATCCTCAGCCACAAAACGAATACGTTGCGGCGGTGCATATGCATACGTCACATCGCGTGTCTCCAGAGGATAGGGCGCCAAAAATTCACAGAACATACCCATCAGATAAAGGACCAGAATGATCAGTCCCGACCATACAGCCATCCTGTGTTTGCGGAATTTCCACCAGACCATTTGCAATTGACCAGCGGTATAGCGCTGCATACTCTGTTCGTCAACTTCCCATTGCTCATCGGGATTCGGATCACACAAAATGGCTTTATTTTCAGGTGTATTCTGCATGGTCTGACTTGTGGGCTGGCTGCTCATATTACGACTCCCCCTTGCCATAGCGAATACGTGGATCAAGCCACATCAATAGCAGGTCACTGATCAACGTGCCGATGACGGTGAGGACGGCAAGCATCATGACCATGCTCCCAGCCAGGTACATGTCCTGATTCATCAAGGCTCGCAACAGCAACGGCCCGGTGGTTGGCAAACCCAATACAACCGCCGTGATCACCGCACCCGAAACGATATTGGGTAACACCCATCCCACCGTGGAGACCAGTGGATTCATTGCCACGCGCACCGGGTACTTAAGCAGTAATTTCCAATAAACCAATCCCTTGGCCTGAGCAGTGATGACATACTGTTTGCGCAGTTCGTCAAGTAAGTTGCCACGCATGACGCGGATAAGCGATGCGGTGCCCGCAGTACCGATGACAATGACAGGAATCCAAAGATGGGCCAACAGGTCCATGAACCGGGCCAGTGACCAGGGCGCGTTTTGGAACTGCGGGCTGAATAAGCCCCCGGCACTAACACCCAATACCCGGTAACCGACATACATGAACACCAACGCCAACAGAAAATTCGGTGTTGCCAATCCAACAAATCCGACAAAGGTAAACAGGTAATCGCCCCAGGAATATTGTTTGACTGCCGAAAATATCCCAATGGGAATCGCCACTGCCCAGGTGAATAACAATGTCGCGATGGAGATGATCATCGTCAGCAGCAATCGTTCGCCAATCAAGTCATTAACCGGCCGATTCCATTCAAAACTCATCCCCATATCACCGCGGAGCATTCCTCCCATCCATTTGCAATACTGAATGTAAAAGGGCTGGTCGATGGCATAACGCTCGCGTAATGCAGCCAACTCCGCTTCGTCAGGCTGCTCGCCGGTCTCCTGTAATGCGGTGAGATACGACGTCAGATAATCACCCGGAGGCAGTTGGATAATGGTAAATGAGATGATTGAAATCACGAACAAGGTCGGAATCATCCAGAGCACACGACGCAAAATAACCGTCAGCATCAACGTTCCTCCTTGATGGCATAACACTCCGGTGCGGTGTTGGATGGTGAGCGGAGCGTAAAGTCATACACTGCCACTTCGGGAACATTGACAAAACGTTCATGCGTCATGACGAGTTCGGGTAACTGTCCAACCGTGCCAATCATCCATAGATTTTCTGTATTGAGCTTGAAGATTTGCTGCATGAGTTGGCTTTGTTTTTGGGGATCAGGTGTGTCTTCAAGCTGTCTGTAAAGCTCCACGACTTTGAGCAGGTCATCGGGTGGCTTAACGCCTGCCTTGCCGTCCGTGCGATACCATTCCTGGAACGGGGAACCGACATACCAGCCCAGCAAAGCCCCCGGACTCAACTCCGGCAGGATACCTCCGGAAGCATCCCAGACACTGATATCCTGGAGCCTTGCTTCCATGCGCTGGTTAAAAAGTTGCCTGGCCCGTTGCTTGACATCCACGTCAATGCCCAGCTTCCGCCAATGGTCTGCAACGAGTTGCACCACGCGGATGTCGTTCCAATCGGTGGTTTCGATTGCCAGAAACAGGGGTTTGCCATCAGGTCGAATGCGTGTGCCTTTACCGTTTTCCCGGACGAGGCCCAGTTCATCGAGCATCTGGTTTGCTTTGTCAAAATCAAACTCTGTCCATGCCGTTTCAAACGCCTTGTTGTAGTGAACGGAGGCAGGGATCGGCGCCGCTTGCCGAGGCATGGCAATTCCGTAGAAAGCGCCTTGATTGATTTCATCGCGATTGATGCCCAGGGACAAGGCAATGCGAAATTCCCTTTGGTGAAAGAGTTTTTTGAGAACGGGATCTTTGTGGGCGAGATTGAAAATAAAAATATTGTTGTTGGTCATGCTGCTGATCCAGTGACGCAACCGGTAATGCCCGGTCGATTGCTGACTCATGTACAGCGGATAGTTTTCAAAACGGGTGTGCCTGGCCTGCATGCCGACTTCGCCCTGGATCATTTTTAATTGGATGGTCTGGCTGTCACCAATTCCAAAGGCCAGTTGATCGATGTATGGCAATTGATTGCCTTGGATGTCCACTTTCCAGTACCAGGGATTTCGCTTGAACATCACCGGTCGATGCGGTGGCGGCTGATCAATGATCCAGGCCCATAGTCTTGGCGTTTGGACATTTCGCCAATCCATTTTGTCGCGCATCAGTTGTTGCCAAGAGTTTAATCCCAGGACTTGAGCCTGCTTGAGTAATTGCGTTTTGGGGGTAAAGGCGGGATGGAACTGTTTGTAATAATGTGCAGCAAAGGCAACCATCTCATAACCGCGTCCGGAAGCGACACGTTTAAGAAACAGACCGTTGGGCTGAGCAAATCGCAGGCGTATGGTGTGATCATCCAGTTTGACCAGGTCCACGACTTGACCGCCACGACGCCAATCTCGCGAGACGATGGGCGTGAGATCTTTGTCGGTGAGAATATGCCGATACCAAAACAAGACATCGTCAGCAGAAAAAGGCTGTCCATCAGACCATTTCACACCCTTGCGAAGATGGAAAATATATTCGCGGCCATCGTCGTTGACTCCCCAACTTGTAGCCAGATTGGGCAGGATGCGATCGCCTGATGCATTCCATCGCAACAGCCCTTCGTAGCACATGCGGTATTCCACCGCCACGCGCACATCATCGGGTCCGACAGCCAACCTTTGCCAGACCCCGCCATAAGGTCCGCACTGCTGAGGTGGCTTAATCACCAATGGATCAAGCGGCAAACGATCCTTGACGGGAGGCAACTGGCCTGAGGACACCATCGCATCAAGCCCAGGCGCCTGGGCATAGGTCATGGGCATTGCGCTTCCATCTACCGTATTAGGCAACACAACCTGGTGTGTCCCCTGACATTGTTTGGGATGCCGATTGGGAATCGGTAGATTGGCGACATCAGCCTGAACCAGACTGTCCTGTCGTGGCTGATCATGCGGCGTTAAATGCCACGTTGCCAAGGCCAGAAATTCAACCACACCAAGCAATCCCAACACGACAACAACCAATGAAAACAGCGTCTTGCCCCACATCCCCAATAGCAGCTTCATGCCCATTCCTTTTTACTCTCACACTAACAGCTATTTTTATTATAGCAGTTAGTTGCATTTTGTCGCTTAGGCACTAAAATTATTTTGTAAAATCGGTATTTTGAAAGATAAAGAGGCTGTCTAGTTAATGACAGCTATTTATTCCATAGCAAAACTGGAGAACCCATGACCCAACCCACCGCATGTCTTCCTCATCCTGACTGGTGTCACTGGTATCAGCATCTATTGGCATACATGCCGCGTGGCGTCCATTGGTATCATCCCCTGCCTCCCTATTACACGGGATATGAGCAAGGCACACTTTACGATTGGGATCAATACTTTGAAGCCATCCTGCAAATCTATACTGGCTATCCCAATGACTATGCACGCAATGCTGTGGATATTTTTTTAGGCACCCAGGAGGATGATGGCTTTATCGCCCGATCCGCATCACCCGGACAATGGGCGGGATTTAACTTCCAGCATCGCGATATGGTCAAACCGTTCCTGGCGCAAATTCTTCTGCTTATTTATCACCAGGATGGTGTCATCAACTGGCTTAAAGACCACGAGCGTTATTCCAAAATGGTACGTTATCTTAAATGCTGGATTACGCGTTTTGACATCAGCAAGCAGGGTTTGTCAGTCTGGCGTCATGCTCAACACACTGGTATGGACAATCACTACGAACGCGCCGGCCGGATCGACAAAGCCAAACGCAATGAGCCGCTGTATTGTGAAGGTGTGGATTTAAATGCGTATCTGGTGCGCGAGCTACTGGCCATGAGTCAACTGGCTCAAATTCTCGAATACCCCGATGACGCAGCAGAATTTGCCCAGCTTGCCCGACAACGTATCGAGGCTATGCGACTTTATCTTTGGGATGAAAGCGAGCAGATTTTTTATGACCGCGATGCGCGGACCGGTGAATTGATTCGCGTCAAACACGTGGGGATCTTCGCCTCCATGTGGGCGGGTGTTGCCACCGAGGATCAAGCGTCGCACATGGTTAACGATCACCTGCTTAATGAAGATGAATTCTGGCGTCCATGGCCAATCCCGGCATTGGCGGCAAGCGAGCCGACCTACACCGAAGGATTCATACCCGGGGAGAACACCAACTGCTGCACATGGCGAGGCAATACATGGGTGCCGACCAATTACTACACCTTTCAGGGACTTAAACGTTATGGGTATGACGATGTTGCCAAAGAGTTGGCTGCAAAAACATTGACCCTGTTTGATCGCGGTAAATTCTGCGAATACTACACCAGCGAATCAGGCACGGGAACCGGCCGAAAGCCCTTCTGGGGCTGGACGGCATTGGCCATGTTCATGCCCATCGAACACAGCCTGCAAATTGACCCAACCCTGATTAATGCAACCAACACTGCCGGATCAGCCATGCGGCAATGGATCAAACATCAGCAGTAGAGCGTTGACAGTCATTGATCTTCACTTTTGTGTGTTTTACAGGGACTAGCGACTAGCGACTTGGGACTAGGGAAAGGCAAAAAATACTGGCATACAAGGGGAATGCTGATCAACGCCCCTAGTGGCTAGTCCCTAGCCCCTTTTTAAGTGCAAGGGAAACTGCTCTAAGCCCCCAGGCTTTATAAGATCAATACGGAAGATGAAAACGATCTATTGGAAATACACCAATGCGTAAGACGCGTAGTAGTGTGATCAATATCCCGGATCGCAGCTTCACCGTCTTTTCATTTGAAAGTGGATTTCCTGTCGCGGAAGAGCGGTGAATTGAGCTTGATCACCGCGTGCGTGAAGGGTCAACTCGGATTGCTCCAGGGGGTGGCTTTGGGAATCGACTTCAAAGCCGTCGCTGGATCTGACGGTCAATTGATAATTGCCCTGAGCCAATCGCCACAATCGCATCCCCAATTTCTTGGGTTGCTCGGAGACGTTATACACATAACCTTCCAGGCGATCAGGCGTGTTGTGTGTGATCCAGATGGCAACATCCAGACCGGTGTTTTGCCAGGTCACCCCAAAGAGTGGCCACTGTCGTTCGCGCCCACGAATGCTACCGAGCGTGTGCGTACCGGTCGACATTGCGATGATCTGTTCGGTGCCATGCACCCATACCCGGTCGGTGCTCTTGGGTTCGGTGGTCCGCAGGGCAATGTTGTAGTCCATGTGCTCAAGCACATCGGTTAACGCTTTTT
>PAIY01000127.1 GCA_002704825.1 Phycisphaeraceae bacterium | reverse complement strand
CTTCCTGGGGGACGTGATCCAGCGGCGGAACGCTGGCGGGGTTTGGGGCAGAGCCCCATCTCATGTTTTGTCAGTCATTCCTTTGAATGCAACACCGCAACACAACTTGCCCTGACACATCAAACTCGACAGGGGGTCCGGGGGGCGAAGCTCCCTGGCATGAGACAAAATGATTTGAAACACAATCACCCAACGTCATCCCAATACACTCATCCGGATTAACGCCATCAAATGAACAGTGTCACAGAACAGGAACTGTTTAAACATCATCAATCACAGCCATTTTCACTTGCGTAACCCACCAATCAGTGCGTCATCCACCCAGCATTGCAACGAAACGCAGTCGATGGTTGTAATTTCGACTGGCAGGAGAGAACGTTTGTTGTCATCATAAAGAAAATTAACACCGGCATCAGGTGTGCCGGGGACCTTAAGCCTTGAACATCATCAACCCTGCTTGATCCAGCTGGCGTTCAAAGACTGATACCAATAGTCTTGTTACAGCACAATGGATGCAGGGGGGAGACAACATTGAACATTTACCGCCAACGCGATTTGAATTGGATCATGGTCTGTTTCATGCTCTTTGCAGGCTGTCAGGCCTTCCCCATTAAAGCACAGGAGATAGACCCGACCCTACCGCCAGGACTTGATCGCCGTGAAGTACAGCCGATTGCACAGAACAAACGCGATAAGGCACTCAAGCCCTTAAGCAAAGTCTTTGATCAACTACAGCGTCCCGACTTCCTGCCTGAAGATCCGATTGCTCTGCAGAAAGAACTCGATGAACAGGAACAGGTTGAACCCCCGATCGTGGCCATGCTCTATTACGTTCAGGCTCGTGAAGCGTGGGATGAAAATCGCATGTTTGAAGCGCGTCAACATCTGGAGCGTGCCCTGCGGTTGGCACCCAATAACAAACACCTGCTGCAAATGCTCGCGCAACTCTGGGCCTCATCCCGTAATCTCTCACGTAGCACCAAGTATCTGCAGCAAGTCCTCAAGGTTGATCCATTAAACATGGATCTGGTCATCCAGCTTGGCGCGTTTTCACTTGAGCTGGATCGGTACGAGGAAGCAGCAAGTACCTTCCATTATGTCCAGAAATATGCAGCAGACGCGCCGGATGCGGATGCTGCATTATTGCCATTGGTGGACTACTACATTGCTGTCGCATTGGAACGTGCAGGCTATGCGCTGGCATCCATCGAGTCCAACAAGCGATTCATCTCCGCCGACATCCAGATCTTCCCGCGCGATCAACGCCAGGCAAGACGCATGGAACTGCTGCTGCAACAAAAGGGCGCACTCTGGCGTCAGGTCGGTGATGCGTACTGCCAACTCGAACGCTATAACGATGCACTGGAAGCCTATCGCACCGCGGTTCTCGTCGGTGGTAACAGCAAGATCGACATCATGCGCCGCCTGGTTTACGTCTGTCTGAAACGCGATAAACCACAGATGGCTGCACAATCCGTTCTGGAGATGCTCGGCGACGGCGGCATTGATGAGAATGTCGTCGAACTGGTCCACTTCATGGTCAAGCACATCCCCGATCGTGACCAGTGGATTGCCCAGGTTCAGCAGCAACTCAAACAAAACAAGGTCGACCCGCAGACCATCATGAAGTTGGCGGACCTCTTTGATCCCAAGGCCGCTGGGCAGATGGTCAAGCAACAGCTCGAACAAGATCCCGCTGACAGCAAGGCATTGACATGGATGCTTGAACATCTTGATCCCAATGCTTCTGCTGAAAATCTCAAGCAGGCTGTGGACATGATCCTCACCGCCATGATCACCAAGCCGCAGCAGGCGGATGTGTTTTCCGTCTTGCTCGTTGCCAATGTCAAAGATGCCAAACAACTCATTGAACAGATTCAGAACCTCCCCGACGTTGCCGATTCCAAGGCGCTGCGTTTGTATCTGCTCGCTCAGGCATGGTCACGACAGGGGGACATCGACAAGACCCGTGAGTTACTCGAGCAAGCCATCGCGTTGGATGATCAGTTGCTCGTAGCACGTCTTCGCTTAGCCGTGTTGCACATGTCCCAAAAAGAGCTTCAAAAAGCTGACGAAGTTCTCAAACCCATCAAGGATCAAACCGACCCGCGCGTCGTGAGCATCCGTGTGAAATTGCTCACGCAGGCCGACCGGTTGGATGAAGTCCTCTTGGTCATCGACAAGGCCTTGGAGAAGCGACCGGGCGAAGTGGAGTTGCTGTTGCAAAAGGCACAGGTTCATGTTCGCATGAACAAGGCCGACCTCGCAGAGCGTACCTTGCTTGACGGGTTGAACATGAACCCGATGGCTGAGGCGTTGTACGAAGCGCTTTTTGAGATGTACGAGAAAGGCGTGGTCCCCGATGCCATGGAACAGTACAAGCGTCTGATGATGCGTGTGCTCAAGACCATCCCGCAGAGTCGTGTGGCCCGACTTCACTTTGCAGATCACCTTTCAGCCAGTGGCGAGAACACGCGTGCGGAAAACATCTTCAAGGAATTGCTCAAGGAAAACCCCAAGGATTACCGGGCTTTAAACGAATTGCTTGATCTGTATCGCCAATCTCAAAAACTCGACAAGGCCGATGCGTTGCTGTTGGAGCAGATGCAAAATGCGCCGGATGATCGGCTGCTCATGCTCGTTGCCCAGACGCATTACCAGGAGACGCGTCAGAAGGACAAGTGGTTTGAACTCACCGAAAAAATCATTCGCCAGTTTGATGAAGAGCCCATGCGCACGCTGCGATTGGGCAGCCTGTATCTGGAGTATGACCGTCAGAAGCAGGGCATCCAAATGCTCGAAAAACTCTGGCAAAAGCCCGATCTCGAACCAGAGACCGGGTTGACACTTGTGACACTGCTTTCACGAGGCTATGCCCGTGATAAATTGGCAGGCAACATCGACAAGCTCTTTGACAAGGCACTGAAGCGTTATCCCGATCACGATGCAGATTTGCTTTACACCTGGGCGCAAACGCTGGATCGGATCAACCGCCATGATCGCAGCGAACAGATCATGGAGAAGCTGCTTAAGCGACATCCTGAACACGGGCCTGCCAACAACGGTCTTGGATACACCTGGGCCAACCAGGGCAAGAATCTGGATCGCGCTTTGGCCATGATTCAGAAAGCCGTCGCGACGGACCCGGGCAATGCAGCGTATCTCGATTCGCTGGGTTGGGTGTACTACAAACTTGGCCGATTTGAAGACGCGGTAACCAAACTCAAGGAAGCCAAAAATGCGCCCGGCGGGGACTATCCGGTCATCCTCGATCACCTTGGGGATGCCCAGTATCGCAACGGTGATATCGCAGAAGCCATCCGTTCCTGGCAACGCGCTCAACACCAGATGTCACAGCCGGATGTCAATGCAGCGGATGACCCTGAACTCAAGGGGTTGTCTGAAAAACTCAAAGCGAAAATCACCGCGTCATCCAACGAAAAAGAACCCCCCTTGGCGGACGTGAATCTCCCGGAATAACCTTGGCTGACATCGCCGATTCATCGCGGGTTTAACCTTGATTTTCCAGCAGGTTTTGCCCTGTTATCCATGTCCGTATCAATTGGCTAAAGTCGTTGATTCATGGTAAAATTCTTCCTTGCCAAGCGACGGATCGCCGTGCATCCGCTGCGCCTTTGCATTGATCAATAAACCACCTGAGCAAGGCCAATTATGACGATCTCAGAAAACGCACCGGAGTCGGGAAACACCCCGGAATCTGCCCCCAAGCAAGAGACCGGACACAACTACTCCGAGTCGAGCATCAAGGTTCTTGAAGGCCTTGAAGCGGTCCGCAAACGCCCGGGCATGTACATCGGTGATACCACCTCCCGCGGGCTGCATCACCTGGTCTACGAAATCTCCGATAACTCCATCGACGAACACATGGCAGGACGCTGTGACCATATCCAGGTCAAGATCCATTCCGATGGCTCCGTCTCCATTGCCGACGATGGCTCAGGCATTCCCGTCGGCCCGTACAAGCATTCCAACCCGCAACTCAACGGCAAGCCCACCGTCGAAATCGTCATGACAGTGCTCCATGCCGGCGGTAAGTTCGACCACGATTCCTACAAGGTCTCCGGCGGTCTGCACGGTGTGGGTGCCTCCGTTGTCAATGCACTCTCCGAATGGGTCGAAGTGGAAATCGCCCGTGACGGCAAGCTCTATGCCATCAGCTTTGAGCGTGGCATTGTCAGTGAAAAACTCCACGTCATCGGTGAACGTGCCAAGACAGGCACCAAGGTCCAGTTCAAGCCGGACCCCGACATGTTCCCCGACACCGAATTCAAGTTCAACATTCTCTCAGCACGTCTGCGTGAACTGGCTTATCTGAACCCCGGTTTGACCATCACCATTGAAGACGAACGCGACGAGAAGTCCGAGTCTTACTGCTACCCCGAAGGCATCGCCGCCTTCATCAAGAACATCAACGAAGGCAAGAATCTCATTCACGAGGAACCGATTTACTTCCGTTCCGAAGATGAAGCCAATAATCTCGTGGTCGAAGTGGCCATGCAGTACAACGACTCGTACAACGAAAATATTCTGAGCTTCTGTAACAACATCAATACCGTCGAAGGCGGTACGCATCTTTCCGGTTTCAAGACCGCCATGACGCGTACACTCAACAACTATTCACGCAACAACAATTTGCTTAAGGGCGATACCGTTCCCACCGGTGATGACCTGCGTGAAGGTATGGTTGCCATCGTCAGTGTGAAGGTGCAGGAGCCGCAGTTCGAAGGCCAGACCAAAACCAAACTCGGTAATGCCGAAGTCGAATCCTTCGTCAATACTTCCGTCGGCCAGAAACTCGGCGACTGGTTGGAACAGCATCCTGGTGATGGCAAGAAAATCTGCCAAAAGGGTTTGATGGCTGCCCAGGCTCGCGAAGCAGCGCGCAAAGCCCGTGACCTGACCCGCCGTAAAGGCGCCCTGGATGGTGGCGGACTGCCCGGCAAGCTTTACGACTGTACCTCCAAGGACATTCAGCATTCCGAACTGTACCTGGTGGAAGGTGATTCGGCTGCCGGTTCAGCCAAGGGCGGTCGCGACTACAAGTATCAGGCGATCCTCCCGCTCTGGGGTAAAATCCTCAATGTCGAAAAGGCACGCCTGGATAAAGTCCTGGGTTTCGAAGCCATCCGCACGATCATCCAGGCCCTGGCATGCGGTATCGGTGCTGATGATTTTGACATCATGAAACTCCGTTATGGCAAAGTCATCATCATGACCGACGCCGACGTGGACGGTTCGCATATTCGTACACTGCTGCTGACCTTCTTCTTCCGTCAGATGCCCGAACTGGTTCGCCAGGGTCGCATCTTCATCGCTCAGCCGCCGCTCTATCAAGTCATTCGCAGCCGCAAGGACAGCGAATACGTGCTCAACGAAAAACGCATGACCACCGTCGTCAGCGAACGTGGCCTCGATGGGACGCAGCTGATCGTCTTCGACAACAAGCATCAGGAAACCCTGCGTCTGGAAGGTGAAAAACTCGAGCAGGCTTTCAAAGCCTTACAGCAGATGATGGAAATCGTCGACACCCTCACCCGCCGTGGCATTGACTTTGACCTGCTCATCAAACAGCGGGGTAACGATCCCAAGGGTGAAAACAGAGTCCCGCGTTTCCGTCTGCGTAATGTGTTCACCGACGAGCGTGCGTATTTCTGGTCCGAGGAACAGGAAGACGCCTATCGCGCAGAACACAAACTCGATCAGGCCGACCCGGATCTCGATGGTGTGATGGGGGAAGGCACAGCCGATCGCCCGCAGGTCTCACGTAAGGAAATCCACGAAGCCAAGGAACTGGACAAGCTCTTTGCCACCATTGAAGGTCTTGGTCTGTCACTGGATGACTACGGCCTGGTGCAACAGGAAGACGCTGCAGGCGAATTGCTGCCAACCCGTTTTGAAATCCACACCATCCATGGCAAGGAAGAAGACCGCATTTGCAGCGTCCCAAGTCTGGCTCGCATCGTCGACAAGATTCTGGAAATCGGTCGTCGCGGCGTTGAGATCAAACGCTTCAAAGGTCTGGGTGAAATGGATGCTGAACAGCTTTGGGAAACCACCATGGATCCGGAAAACCGCGTGCTGTTGCGTGTCACATGGGACGCTGCCTCCGAAGCTGACAAGCTCTTTGGCATCCTCATGGGTGAAGACGTCGAACCCCGCCGCAAGTACATCGAAGAACACGCCCTGGAAGTCAAGAATCTGGACGTGTAAAGCGCACAACAAATAACCATCCGGGGGTCTGAAAGGTTCTGATGCCCAAGGTGGTTTGGCATATTTTTCGGAGGTTGACATGGCTGCAGACGGTATGAACGCAATGATGATTGGGGCGATGGTTCTCTTTGGGATTGGCGGACTGATTTCGCTGGCAGGGGGCATCTGGCTTCTGGTCGTCGCTTTTCAGGAACACATTCTCTGGGGACTGGGCAGCTTGCTTGTCCCCTTTGTTTCACTGATCTTCGTGATCATGTATTGGAACAAATCCTGGAAGCCATTTGGATTGCAACTGGTCGGCGTGCTGGTGAGTGTCGGCGGATTCTTATTGATCCTGCCAAGCCTGCCGGCACCACAGTAAACGATGGATGTTGCCGGAGATCAATCTGTGCAAACCCAATCGAATAACAAATCAAAAACACCTGTCCGATTTCTGGCAGGTGTTTTTTGTTTACTGGGAGCAGTGATAGTGGGGAAGGCGAATCAATTTTATTACGCCTTTGTCTTCACCGCATCCAATCAAGATCAAGCTTGGCATTGGTCCAACGGGTTGTTCGATTTTACGCGAGGATCAGAGTACATCCACTCATGGCCGGGGATGGTGATGTACGGCCTGATGATTGGATTGTTACTGGTAGGCGCATTGATCTTGATCTGGGAAATCGTTCGAAAATAATCATGCCTATTGTGTGAATTTTAATCTCTGTTCGAAATAGCAATGCGGCTGCAATCCAAGTCGGACAGCTATGACGTTGTATCACTTTGAACGGTGTGTCGCGCTAAACCACAAGTGGTTTTTAAACAATTCAAAATTAGAAATTGTAAATCCGAAATCCAATCACGCGACCTGCGATGAGTTGGTTGCCGGTTTCTTGACGCGTGGGGCGAAGACGCGGACGGCGTTACGGCCGGCATTCTTGGCAGCGTAGACACCCTGATCCGCAGCCTTGATCAGTTGATCGGCTTTGGTGAAGAATGTCCCGTCGTAGGCTGCCACACCAATGCTGGCGGTGACGTGCAGTTCCTGACCTTCCTCGGAGATGATGGTCTTCTCGCTGATGGCCTTGCGGATTTCTTCAGCTTTTTTGGCCGCGGTGTATCGATCGGTGTCCGGGAGGATGATCGCAAATTCCTCACCACCATAGCGACAGACCAGGCCCGGCGCTTCGGTGTATTCTTCGAGTAAGCCTGCGACTTCCGTGAGCACCTGGTCACCAGTCTGATGGCCGTAGGTGTCGTTGAATTTTTTGAAGTGATCCACGTCCATGAAGAGGATGGCAACGGGTTCGCCACTCTGCTGTGTACCAGAAAATTGCTGGCTGATGTATTCGTTGAACTTGCGACGGTTGGCAACACCGGTCAAAGGATCGATCTCGGCCTGTAAGACGAGCTCTTTGTTCTTGGCTTCAAGCTGAGCGGTCTGCTGCTGCTGGAGCATACTCAGATTCAACAAGGCTTCATTGGCACGCGAGAGAATGATGTCCGAGCTTTCGAACTCGCCGGTAGGCAGGTCGAAGAGACGCTTCATTTCAATCGTGCCGGTGTGGATCGCGTTGAGCAGGGGTTCAGCCTGTTCCTGGCTCATGGCAAACCAGTCGTTGGCCAACTGGTAATAACGTTCGAGTGCTTCACCAGCCTGATCAGGATTGACGAATATTTCAGCAGCAATGCCACCCAGTGCAACGCAGCGTACAGCAGGCAGCACGTCTTGGGGAGCCGAGTCCGGGTCATCGTGATAGCGGATGGAGTTGGCCAGAATCGGTGGCAACTTCCACTTGTCAGCCAGGATGCCACCCAGTTCAGCATGGTCCAGATCAAAAGCTAGTTGTTCACGCTGCTTGAGCATCGCATGATCGGCACCGACATCATTGAGGATGAACTGATACTCATCGCCAACGGTTTCGAGCATCGCCAGTAAACCCATGTCCTGAAGCAGTCCGCCCAGGAAGGATTCTTCCTGCTGAACGAGTCCGACCTGTTTGGCCAGACTGCGGGCAGCGACGGCACCGTAGAGACTGCGCTTCCAGAAATGGAAATGATCAAACCCGTCATCGGACGGCTGGGCGAGATTGCCAACCAGCGAAAAACCCAACGCCAGTGTTTTGACACTGTTTAAACCGAGCACCACCAGGGCATGGCTGATAGTCCCAACGGAGTGAGCCTGGCCATAAAAACTGGAGTTGACGGTTTTGAGTATCTTGCTCGACAGGGCAGGATCATGCTGAATGGTATGGGCAATCTGCTTGATGTTGACATCACGTTGCTGCACCAGTTCGATAACCTCGATCGCAATCGATGGCAGACTGGGCAGTCTCGGTGAGTTCAGAATTTTATCAAGCAACTTTTGATTCATAACGTTTGGACACCCCAAGCTCGTGTCAGTGATTTTGAGTCATGACATTGATATAACTAGGTAAATCTATCATCGACAGAGTTCATGGCATACTTGATATGGGGTACTTGATTCATCCCCTATTTTATTCAACCGGCGCGCTCTGAGCCGAATATGACGATTACCGTTACATGTCATGACACCATCGAAAAGCAGGGCTATGATACGTCCAATAAAACAGGCCGTCGTGCTTCATACACAACGGCCTGGTCAAAGTATTCAGTTCAATCGATCCGGTGATCAGTTCGTCTCGGCGCCGGCCTGGGCAAGGTTCTCGGACTCATCATCCGGCTTGTCGTCGGATTTGGCGTCGACTCCATCAAATTTCAGACCTTCATCACCTGCAACATGGGTTGCCTTGATGAGTTGGCCGGCCTTGAACTTGCCACGCAGGATCGATTCAGACAAAGCGTCCTCGACATACTGTTCAATCGCACGACGCAAGGGACGGGCACCGTAGTCGGGGTTGTAACCCTTTTCGATCAGGTAATCGCGTGCAAGGTCGTCGATCTCAAGCTTCAGTTCCTTGAGGCTAAGACGTTGGTAAACCTTACGCAGTTCGTAATCGACGATCTGCTCAAGGTTGGCACGGTTCAGGGCACGGAAGACGATGATGTCATCCAGACGGTTGATGAATTCGGGACGGAAGTACCGTTCGATTTCATTGATCAGCGTCTGCTTCATCTTGGCGTAGTCTGTTTCCTCGTTGGGCTTGGCAAAACCGAACCCGCCGCCGGTCTTGATCAGGTCCGCACCAATATTGGAGGTCATGATCAGGACGGTGTTACGGAAATCGACGTGGCGACCGAAGCTGTCGGTGAGCTGGCCTTCTTCCATGATCTGAAGCAGCATGTTGAACACGTCAGGGTGAGCCTTTTCGATTTCGTCAAGCAGCACCACGGAGTAGGGCCGACGACGAATCTGCTCGGTGAGCTGGCCACCTTCTTCGTAACCGACATAGCCAGGAGGCGCACCGATCAGACGGCTGACGTTGTGCTTCTCCATGTACTCGGACATGTCGATTCGGATCAGTGATTCTTCATCACCGAACATGAAGTCTGCCAGCGCCTTGGAGAGCAGGGTCTTACCGACACCGGATGGACCGACGAAGATGAAGCTACCCATCGGGCGGCGCGGGTCTTTGAGACCCGAACGTGCACGACGCAGTGCCTTGGCGATGATCTTGATGCCTTCTTCCTGGCTGACCACGCGCTTGTGCAGTTCTTCCTCGATACGCAGCAGGCGTTCGGACTCGGCGGAGTCCATGCGGGTCAGCGGGATGCCCGTCATCTTGGAGACGACTTCAGCAACGGTTTCCTGATCCACAACACCGTCGATTTCCTGACTCTTGGCACGCCATTCCTTGAGAATCTCTTCCTTCTTGCGGCGGAGATTCTCAGCCTGATCGCGCAACTCTGCAGCACGTTCGTAGTCCGCAGCCTTGACGGCTTCGTCCTTCTCGATGCTCAGGTGCTCGATCTGCTCTTCGATCTCAGCAAGGTTTGGTGGCTTGCTCATGCTCTTAAGACGGATACGCGCACCCGCTTCGTCAATCACGTCGATCGACTTGTCAGGCTGCACGCGGCCGGTGATGTACCGCGTGGAAAATTCCACCGCATCAAGCAAAGCTTCATCAGTGATGCGAACGCGGTGATGCGCTTCGTAACGATCGCGCAGACCCTTGAGAATTTCAAAGGTCTCAGCCTTGTTTGGCGGCTCAACGAGAATCGTCTGGAAGCGGCGCTCCAGGGCACCGTCTTTTTCGATGTACTTGCGGTATTCGTCCAACGTGGTGGCACCCACGCATTGAATCTCGCCACGCGAAAGGGCGGGCTTGAGGACGTTGGCGGCATCAATCGCGCCTTCGGCACCACCGGCGCCAACCAGCGTGTGCAGTTCGTCGATGAACAACAACACGTTCTTGGCGCGACGCACTTCGTTCATCACAGCCTTGATGCGTTCTTCGAACTGACCACGGTACTTGGTACCGGCGACCATCATCGCAAGGTCCAATACGACGATGCGACGTTCGCAGAGAATCTCAGGTACTTCGTTGGCAATGATCTTCTGAGCCAGACCTTCAACGATGGCAGTCTTACCCACACCCGCTTCACCCAGCAGAACCGGGTTGTTCTTGGTGCGGCGACAGAGGATCTGAATCAGACGTTCAATTTCGTTGGCTCGGCCGATCACCGGGTCCAGTGAACCTTCCTTGGCAAGTTCGGTCAGGTCGCGACCAAAGCTGTCCAGTGCAGGTGTCTTGGAGTTCTTGGGATTCTTGGCTGAACTGCCCGAACCTGACGGTGAGTCGTCGGTGTCTTTGCCAGCGTCTTCGGTGTCCACGCCTGCACCCAGCAGGTTGAGCACTTCCTCGCGGACTTCTTCAAGTTTGAGGCCAAGGTTCATCAGAACCTGTGCAGCCACACCTTCGTGTTCGCGAAGCAAGCCCAGAAGCAGATGCTCAGTGCCCACATAGTTGTGGTTGAGATTGCGTGCTTCTTCGATGGCATACTCGATGACTTTCTTGGCGCGGGGCGTCTGGGGAAGCTTGCCCATGGTGACCATATCCGGGCCACTCTTGACGAGCTTCTCGACTTCCAGGCGAACCTTGCGAAGATCGACATCGAGATTTTTCAGAACGTTGGCGCCGACGCCTGAGCCCTCTTTAACCAGACCCAGCAGAATGTGCTCGGTCCCGATGTATTCGTGGTTAAAGCGTTGGGCCTCCTGGTTGGCCAGTGCCATGACTTTTCTTGCGCGATCCGTGAATCTTTCAAACATGGTAACTCTCTTAGCGGGGTCGTTTTCGTTTCACGTGCCTAAGTCGATTTTACGACTTTTGGTGTTCGATAGCCAATTGAACATCACTTCAATACTATCGGTTATCCGGTCCTCTTGCCGCTAGTGTTCCGAACGTGACGATTCGGTTTGGTTGGGAGATTAGCGGGTTCAAAGGCAACAAGCATGTGTTCAATTCTACGATCTTTTGACATATAAACCAGTTAGGCAACCAAACGATTCCATTTTTCTGGCAAGTTTTTCAACTTTAATCGTCTGTATCGGTTTACAAATCCATGCCTTGCTTTATTCTGCTTAACACTTGATAACCTTTTGGGTTGCATTGGAACAGCGGTATCCGGGACAAATCCCATGAATGACTCCGAACGTTTTGCTTCGTATCTCAACGCACGACAGGCCTGCATCCTCATTCAGACCTTTGAGGAATTGTATGCCAGCGAAATCGTGTTGAACGTGGCTCATGAAAAAATGATCCCAACATTGGCATGGTCGGCAAGTCGTGGTGTTTATCATCCATTCAATCCCGATACCAAACCTGTTGCCGAAACAGAACATCCCGCAGCCGGCTTGTTTTATCTCTTGAACATGTCCGACCCGCCGCAGATGGTGGTGTTGCATGACATTCTCGATTACCTGCCGGACCCGAAGCTGCATCGACTCATTCGTGATCTCTATGCTGCCTTTAACCAGACGCATGGCACGATGGTTTTCATTGATCACAACGAAGCGGTTCCTGAAACACTTGCCAACGTTGCAACGCGATTTGAACTGACACTGCCCACCGAAGAGGAGTTGGAAAAACTCGTCCGGTCATGGGTCACACGAGAGCATCGTGAACGTGGCGTCAAAGCCAAAGTCACCCGCAGTGCATTCGATTTAATCATCCGTAATTTACGCGGACTCACGCGCAGCCAAGCCGAGCGTGTGATCATGGAAGCCATTGCCGATGACAATGATTTTGCGGACCACGATGTGAACACCATCATCGCCAGCAAACGTCGGATGCTTCATCAGGATTCGTTGCTGGAGTACATCGAATCGCCGGTTTCACTGGATAGCATTGCCGGTGTCAAAACACTTAAACGCTGGCTTGCGATGCGACAAAAAGCGTTTAACGATGACGCGAAAAAATTCGGCATTGATCCACCACGCGGTGTACTCATGCTCGGTGTTCCCGGCGCGGGTAAGAGTCTGTGCGCCAAAGCCGTTGCCACCGCATCGCAGTTCCCATTGCTGCGTCTTGATCCGTCTGCGTTGTATGACCGTTACATCGGTGAGTCCGAACGCAGACTGCGTCAGGCACTGAAGCAGGCTGAAGCGATGAGCCCGATTATTCTCTGGATTGATGAGATTGAAAAAGGCTTTGCTTCAGCCGGTCTCCAGAGCAATGACGGCGGACTCTCGCAACGTATGTTCGGCACGTTACTGACCTGGATGCAGGAACACACCGAACCCGTCTTTCTCATTGCCACCGCCAATAACATCGAAGCCCTCCCGCCGGAGTTACTACGCAAGGGGCGGTTTGACGAAATCTTTTTCGTCGACTTACCCAAGGCTGCAGTGCGTAAAGCGATTTTTAAAATTCATCTGAATAAACGTCACTGTGATCCCAAACAATTCGATCTGGAAAAGCTTGCAGAAAATTCGGATGGTTTTACCGGCTCGGAAATCGAGCAGGCCATCATCAGCGCCCTGCATGAAGCCTACGCACAAAGTCGCTCCTTAAATACTGGCGATGTCGTCACAGCATTAAATCAGACATCACCGCTATCGGTGATCATGGGTGATCGACTCGATGCACTGCGTCAATGGGCGCAGTCGCGCTGCGTCATGGCGGATTGATTGACGATCAATGGCTTGTTGTTGGTTAACGTGATCAAGGCCTTTTTAGCCACAGATACACACAGATGAAAGTCCGTTCGTCATTCCCGCGCAGGCGGGAATCCAGTGGCATTCTGTTGACGCTTGCACATATCACTGGACTCCCGCCTGCGCGGGGGTGACGAAAAAAGGCTTCAACACTGCGTGTTGCAGCTATTGATATGTCTGCGACAAGCAGTTGATGCTATGTGTCGTCGATCAAACAATCACTGTGATTAAACGATCACTTGCTTTGACCGTACTTGTTGAGCGTGTCCCAGAAAATCTTTTCAGTCGACTTGAACTTCTCAAAGAGTGAACTCAAGTGTTCGACCATTTCCTGGACCTGCTTGGGATCGACCTGTTGCTGTGAGGTGACCGAATCCAGTGACGCGGATACCGCCTGCAACGCACCTGCTGCCAAGGCAAACGAACGGGCAGCATCGTAGAGATTGTCCGTTTCCAGTTCGTCTTCACTGGGGGTGTGCAGCAGACGCCATGGGCTTCGGCGGATTTCGATTGTTGCCAAACTCAACTGTTCCGCACTGATCTGGGCGCGAGCCATGGTGTTTTCCAACACGGGCTTGGCGCCAGCCACGAAGTCGCGGATTTTCGTGGACGTCGATTTGAGATTCTCTGCTGTTTGCTTGACCTGAGCCATCGCGGTGTTGAGTTGATCCAGCGTGTCGGTCTTGAGTTTGCTTAACACGTCCTTGGCGTCGGCGGTGGCGACTTTGATGTTGGCCAGCGAATCCTTGACGGTCTGTTTTTCCTCGGTCACCAGATCGTCCAATGTCGCAACCGCGTGATCCGCCTTGTCCAGAACCGTGGTGATCTTATCCTGCCAGGCCTTGGCGTTGGTGTTGAGGTCGGTGGTGATCTGTTTGATATTTTCCAGTGAAACGTCAACCTTATCCAACGATCCTTTGGCACGGTCCAGCAGTATCTGCGTGCTGTCGATGGCCTGCTTGGCTTTGCTGGTGACCTGTGGTAAATCGCCACGCAGACCACTGGTGATGGCTGCGACGTTTTCGATGATGACCTGAATTTCCTGACGCTGCTTGGCTTCGATGCCCATGTTCACCGTCATATCACGGATCAGGGGGCTGCCTGCAATCGAGCCGGGGATGGCATCCTTGGGACCGGGGTAAAGCTTGAGCAATTCATCCGGTTTGAGGTCTGAACGTTTCTGATCCAATGCGATGGACCAATCGGGAACCACGACCGAAGGCATGGGATTCTCCGGGCGATACTCCATGGCATCGCGCTGAGCTTGGGAAGTGATACCGACACTGCCCCCAACCGAAGCGATATTCAAACGCGTGCCTGAACCCAGTGGGGGGACGACCAGTTCAATTTGGGCGTCCCAGAAAATGGTGATGCGTTCGGGAATCTGCATGACAACAACCAGGCCGACAATGTGCTGGCTTTCATCGTTATCACCATCGCTTTTGAAGAAGGGCGTAATGCTTTCGACGGTGCCCACGGGTTGGTCACCGAGCGTGACCGATGCACCGGGTTTAAGGCCCTGCACACCATCTGCCAATTGGTAGAACACACTGACCGGTTTGGTGGTCTGCGTCAGACGATCGATGTCAGCAAGGGTGAAGATGACCACCAGGGCAAGGATGATTCCCAGGAGGACAAAAAGGCCGGCTTTGACGTTGTCTTGTTGTTTCATGGAGTCAGGGATTAGTGATTAGGGATTTGGGATTAGGGCAAAGCCATCAGACCTTGGCGCGTGTAGGGGTGACGGCGGGGCGTGAGGCAATCTGCGGAGCCACGAGCCCCAGCAGGTCTTCTGCATAATTGGAAGTCTGTTTGCGTTCGGTCAACGGACCTTCAAAGCTGCCATTGAGGAACTGGCGGATCAGCGCCTCGTCGGTGGGCAGGTCTTCCTTGCTGTCGCGGATTTCCTCGAATTCCTGGCGCGTCCCGATCTTGAGCACGCGCCCTTTATCGAGCATCACCATGCGATCAGCAATCGTAAACGCCGAGTCCATTTCATGGGTCACCACCACACTGGTCACACCCAGCTGTCGCGACAGACTGATCATGAGTTGATCGATCTCAGCGCTGGTGACCGGGTCCAGGCCAGCAGAGGGTTCATCGTAAAACAGAATCTGCGGGTCCAACGCCAACGCGCGGGCAAGACCTGCACGCTTTTTCATCCCGCCTGAGATTTCGGAAGGCAGCTTGTTCCAGTGTTCACGCAGGCCCACCATTTCGAGCTTGATCTTGACCATGATGTCGATGGTCTCTTCAGGCAGGTCGGTGTGTTCCATGAGAATCATGGCCACGTTGTCGCGGAGATTCATGGAGTTAAACAAAGCGCCGGATTGAAAGAGGATACCAAAGCGTTTGCGGATTTCGTTGAGTTCGTCTTCCTTGATGCCGATGATGGATTGACCCAGCAGTTCGATGCTGCCAGAGTCCGGTTGCAGGGATCCGATCATGTGTCGGAGGAAGGTACTCTTGCCACAGCCCGAACCGCCCATGACGACGATGGTCTCACCGCGGTAGATGTCGAGGTTGATGCCGTCGAGAATCGCGCGTGGGCCGCCGAATGTCTGAACCAGATCACGTACACGGATAGCGCACGGCCTCTGGGACTGCTGATCGGTGGAAGCAGAAGTCGTCCTGGTGTCAGTTTGATTGACATTGTCAGTTTGGATATTCAACCCCATGCCCCATGCTGATCCGAAGATCCATTTGCTTGCCCCATACCCAAGGCAGTTTGCGTAAACCGTGCGATTGCATTTTCTTGGACACGGCTATCATAACCAAACATCACGTGTCTGTCTTTACAAAATGTCAATGGTACTCACTGTTTATGAAGAGGTTTATCTGTCTTTTGATCCGGAGATGGGGGTGGTGCAACGGGCTTGAGGCGCAGGGTCACAGGCGTACCGACGGGGGGGATTTTTTCGGTTCGCGCTTGCCAACGTGCGTTGTCGTTGCGGGAGGTCAGGTTCGTCTTCCTTGCCAGCAGGTCATCACCGAAGTGAACCAGCGTGATCACACTGCCGTTGACATTCGCACGGTAGAGGGTTTGTTCGTTGGTTTTGATGAAACTCGAGCCGGCAAAGAGCCATTGATTGTCCGGCAAATCCTGCCTGGTGTTTTTGTCATACACCCATTGGTTGGCAGGCACCATAATGGTTTTGTCTTCAAGTTTGTAATACACGCTCACTGCCACCAACGGACCGCTGGCAGGGGTGACCTCCAGCTTATCGCCCACTTTCTTGCCAGTCATGGGTTGGCCCGGTTCAAGTCCGAGCATCACCAATGCCAGATGAATGTGACTTGGCTTGGCAGTCGTCGTTAAAATCGACTCGTGCTCGCGCGTCCCTGGCGTGCATAGCAGCAACTCCAACCAATCACCATCGCGCAACACCACCTTGGCAGTGACATCCACAAACTGCTGATCGTGATTGACCACCACACCCGGTAACTTTGTCACGCGATCCTCTGCACAAACGGGCGTTAAAGTATGAATAGACAGATATATTAAAATATATAAAGACAAATTAATCTGTTTTTTGGTGTTCATATGAATATCATACTACCCAGTAGCGGTTTGTACACGCTATATAGAGTTAGAACCCTGCCGCTTCCAGATTGACAAACAAAAAAAGGCCCGGCAAGACCGAAGTCAAGCCGAGCCCTTCCGGGGGCAAAATTAAATTCGCTGAGTTTCGCTTGCATCTCTGCTGCGTTGCTCAACTGATTAAATTATAGCTTACAAGTTTTTTGATGCAAGCAGTGGGTTTGACTTCTTATCCGTCCGAAATAGCTGAAAAACGCGGGAATTGGACAACATAGCCTGATTGCGATTTGGCAATATCAGACGGTTTGTTTTCGAAACATTTGTTAGGATCGCACCATGCAGGATTTATCATTGACTTGCTTGTTCTGACAGTTTGGTAAGATGTGTCGCGGGGTATCTTTTAAGTCGTACAACTTTAGGGGAAAAATACCTGTGGAAACATCAGAAAAAATCAGAATTGGATTCATTGGCGCCGGTGGTATTTGTAAATCACGTCATTTACCCGGTCTTGCCAAGTGTGAAGAAGCCGAGGTTGTTGCGGTCTGTAACCGGAGCAAAGAAAGCTCAGAGAAAGTCGCCGCCGAGTTTCAAATTCCGGAGATTGAAACGGATTGGCTTAAGCTCGTTGAACGTGACGATCTGGATGCGATCTTCATTGGGACCTGGCCGTACATGCACAAGGAAATGGCGTTGGCAACCCTGCATGCAGGCAAGCACTGCTTCTGTCAGGCACGCATGTGTTGTGATCTGAATGAAGCAAGGCAGATGCTCCAGGCTGCACAGGCGACGCCGAACCTGGTGAACATGATCTGCCCACCGCCGCATCGCATGCCCTTTGAACCGTGGATCAAGAAAACGTTGACTGACGGGGGCATTGGTGAATTGACCTTCGTGGAGATGCGTTCCACCACGTCCGCCAATCTTGATCCCAACAAGATGACCTGGCGTGAAGACATCGAATACTCCGGCCTGCAGGCGTTGGCGATGGGGATCTACGCCGAAACGCTCAACGCATGGGTCGGTCCGTATGAAACTTTGGCTGCCAATCTCAGCACACCGATTGCAACCAAGATGGTCGATGGCGAAGAAGTCGAAGTGAAAATCCCGCAGGTCTTGAGCATCAGTGGCCAACTGCTCAATGGCGCCATCTGTCATGAACATCACATGGGTGTTGCAGCAGACACCACAACTCCCGTCAACGAGATCACACTCTTCGGCACCGAAGGGACGATTCGTCACGCCTTCCTCTCCGGTGAGATTTACTACGGAGCCAAAGGCAAGCCACTGGAAAAAGTCGATGTGCCTGCGGAACTCGTCGAAGATTGGCAGGTCGAAAAGGACTTCATCGAAGCGGTGAAACTCGCCCGCCAAGGCAAGCCCTGGTGCGTGAGTCCCGACTTTGCAGAAGGGCATCAGTACATGGTCAAAGTCCATGCCGTGCACGAGTCGGCGCGTCTGGGACGCTCGATCAACATGGTGACCTTGTAAAAATCTTGCATCGTATCCCCGCTTACCCATTGCCATGTCCGACGACCACCTGCAACATCTCGATGCCCACAAACTCACATGGGCGGTCCTGCTGGGCAAATGGGTGGAGTTTGCCCGCAGCGCCGTGGGCTTACCCGACGACGAGCAGGGCAACAAACTCCGCCAGTCCGTCCCTGATCTGATCATGCTTCAGGCGGTGTGGTTTGCGCTTCAGCACATGGACGAACTCTCTGCCGATCAGCAGGCCTTGGGCTTGGATCGGGCGGGTGTTTTGATTGATCAGCATGCAGGTGTTCTGCGATCCCGCTGGGCGCCCGACACCTTGCCTCAGCGGATCGAAAACCTGATTTGCGATGCTCAAAAGATGCACCATCAAAAGTCAGAAAACCATGCTGAATCGGCATCAGATATGGAGAAAAATCCGGAAAACTCGCACGATTCACAGGATTCAAATACCTCAAGTTGAACTTCGCTGAGTTTCAGGATAAATTGGGACATGCCCCAAAAAAATAACACAACTCAAAACGCGTCTGCCGGTGATTCAGAAGTGTCCAATCTTCTGGCGGAGGCCGGTCAATCTTCCCACGAATCTGAATTTTTCAGTCCGATTCCCAAGGGTTATATCCCTGGACGCCATAAGTACGTCGCCGTTTTAGGCACCGTTATGAGTGGTCTGGGCAAAGGCATTTTCTCCAGTTCGCTGGCCAAACTGCTCAAGGACAAGGGACTGAAAGTCGAGCCTATCAAGATGGAGGGTTACCTCAACATCGACTCGGGCACGCTCAATCCCTATCGCCACGGTGAAGTGTTCGTCCTCGATGACGGCATGGAAACCGACATGGACCTGGGCACCTACGAACGTATCCTTGATCAGAACCTCGGCGAAGCCAATTTTACCACCTCCGGCCAGATCTACCGTCGCGTCCTCGACAAGGAACGGCACGGCGGATACCTCGGCCGCGACGTGCAGATGATTCCCCATGTCACCGGTGAAGTGAAATACAACCTGCGAAAACTCGCCATGGACAAAGACGCGGATGTCGTCTTCATCGAAGTCGGTGGTACGGTCGGTGACTTTGAAAATGGTTTCTACATCGAAGCACTCCGCGAACTGGCCTTTGAAGAAGGTGAAGAGGGCGTCTGCTTCGTCGCTTTAACGTATGTCATCGAACCCCAGGCTCTGGGCGAACAGAAGTCCAAGGCGGCTCAGTTGGGGCTGAAAAAACTCATGGAAGCCGGCATTCAACCTCACCTGGTTGCCTGTCGCGGACACAATGAGATTGAAGAAACAGCGCTGGAAAAAATCGCCATGTTCTCCAACGTGCCCAAGCGTCGCTGCTTCTCCATGCATGACCGCAAGTCCATCTACACCATCCCCGAATCCATGCGTGAAGCAGGACTCGATCGCGAAGTACTCACCCGTCTAGGTTTGCATGACCGCGTGAATCAACGACATGAAGACAAGGCCCGTGAAGACTGGCGCGTGTTCGTGAGCAAGTTGACTTCACCCCGTAAATTCCAGGCTAAAATCGGGATCACCGGCAAGTATGCCAAGATACGTGATGCCTATGCCTCCATCGACAAAGCCCTCGAACACTGCGGCGCTCACCTGAGTGTTGATCTGGATGTTCACTGGCTTGATACCACCGAGATGGACGAAACCGATGTCACCCGTGAACTCGAACAACTTGACGGCATTATCGTCCCCGGTGGCTTTGGCAAGCGTGGGACCGAAGGCAAAATCGCCTGCATCAAATACTGTCGTGAAAACGCACTGCCTTACCTGGGTATCTGTCTCGGTTTCCAGATGGCGGTCGTCGAATTTGCCCGTAATGTCTGCGGCTTGACCGATGCAGGCTCCACGGAGTTTGATCCCAAGAGCCCGCATCCTGTGATCGACATCTTGCCGGAACAGAAGAAAATCGAAGGCCTTGGGGGCAATATGCGTTTGGGCGGTAAAGACGTTCAGGTCAAAACGGACACGCTTGCTTCGTTCCTGTTTGATGAACAGAACATGATCCGCGCCCGCTTCCGTCACCGTTTTGAAGTGGACCCTAAGTACATTGAAAAACTCGAAGAACAAGGCATGATCTTCTCGGGCCGACACCCGCAGCAGCCGATTATGCAGATGCTCGAACTGCCGACGAAGATGCACCCGTATTTCATCGGTGCCCAGTTCCATCCCGAACTGACCAGCCGTCCGCTCGAGCCTCAGCCGATGTTCATGGGCCTGGTCGCCGCTGCCATTCAGCACGCCAACCCGCAGGTTGATCCCGCTGAGATCACCAGCCGTTGGCTTCCCCCGACCTTGCCTTCGACTCCCGTTGAAGCTTGATTGATCAGAAAAACATTTAACGATTCGAATGATTCATAGAGGAAAAGAAATGTTCAAAACATGGTTGTGTACAGCAACATTGGCCTTGGTGATGTGTGTGACCTCAGGCCTGCGTGCAGATGAAGTCGTGCTCTTGAACTCCGACCGTCTTCAGGGGGTGGTCCTTGAGGAAAATGACAAGCAGGTTGTGCTTCAGCACTCCGTGCTTGGTCGTCTGACGCTGCCGCGTGACAAGGTTCAGGCTGTGTTCAAGGAACAGGTCAAGCCCGTTCCCCAAGCAGTTGTTCAAGCCAAGCCCGAACCCAAGAAGGAAATCGAACCGCTGCCCGAACGCAAGGATGGTCCGTTTTTGACTTTCCTGGCAGACTGGGAATCGACTTTCGAAGCTGGTGCCATGGTGGCAACCGGTAACACGGAAAAGGCCAACATCTATCTCCGCTTTAACACCACCACCAAAAACGAAAAGCGTCAGTGGGACTTCGATACCTCTTACTATCGCGATCAGACCGATGGCGATGTGAGCACCAACAAGTTCACTGCCGGCCTGAAGCACGAGTGGTTGTTCAAGGATTCCCCCTGGTCGATTTTCGCGCAAGGTCGTTTTGACTATGACGAATTTCAGTCATGGGACAAACGTGTCAGTGCTGCTGCCGGTGCGGGGTATCTCTGGATCGACAAGGAAGACCTCACCGTCAAGTTTAAACTCGGTGCGGGTGCGACCAAGGAGTATGGTTCAACTGACGAAGACGTCATCCCCGAACTGCTCGCAGGCTTTAACCTGGCATGGAAGATTTCCCCCAACCAGAAGTTCACTGCAGGTTCCACGATCTATCCTGATCTCTCAGAGATCGGTGAATACCGAATCGTCTCCGACGCTTCATGGGTCATCGACCTGAACACCGTTGACAAAGTCAGCCTCAAGGTCGGCGTCGAAAACGAATACCAATCCCAGGTCGATGACGGCGTCAAACACAACGACTTCCGTCTGTATAGTGCGTTGGTGTTCAAGTTCTAAAATTTTGCATGTTTGTTTTGTGTTGGCTGAACCACAGAGTCACAGAGGCACAGAGATAAAACAAAATGAAAAAGCGGGATGACATTAACATATGTCATCCCGCTTTTGTTTTATTCAAATTGTTTTTGGCTTGAACTCTGTGTCTCTGTGACTCTGTGGTTCAAGCCACTGTCTAACGCTACTCAGCGAGCGACAAAGTTACGGAAGTTATCCCGTAGCAGCAACGCGGCGTCACGCTTGATCATCTTCTTGGTGACCTTGTAACCCACATCCATCACGTCAGCATACTTGTCGACCAACACGTCTGCGATAATCTTGCGGCTGTGGTCCCACTTGTACACCAACTGATCCAGAATGCGGGCATCCGAGTGCTGCGGGGCGATCGTGGTGCCCAGCAGTTCGATGCGCTCGCGGGTCATCTCTTCGATGATGCTCGGGTTATTCAGGAACCACCAGCAACCGAACAGGAACAGGTTGCCAAACTTGCGGGCAGCGATGCACAGTTCATGTTGATTCTCGCGGCTGAGCATCGTCACCATGAACTTGTTGTTCGGGAACTCCTGACACAGATGCACCACGCTAAGCACGTCGGACTTACCCACCATGTCGCCTGCATCCTTCAACGCTGGATTCACCTGCAAACGCGAGCCAATCATCATCGCCCAGGGCAAACCAAGGTCTTCACACAGCGGCATGAGAATGTCGCGGATGAACTTGTCGGCTGCAGGATTTTCGGGATTGGGGTACTTGAATTCCGGGGGTAAGCTCATTGCAACATAAATTGCCTTCTGACGATGAATCCATTCACCCAGGAACCGGCGGGTTTCGTTGATGGTGTTGCCAGAGAAATCTTCGTTGACGTCGTAGCCCCATTCACGCATCTTGCCCACCGCCCCCGACCAGTCACGAAGCAGGGGGTCAATACGAAGCACCGCTTCAAAACGCGGGTCATCGCCAATCGTCGAATCAGCCAACCACTTCTCACGTTCCACATCATCAAACACCGGGTTGGTCATCGTGATCGAATCGACGTTGGCAACTTCCATCACCTTGTCGATGTAATCGCTGGGTGTCCACTTGGCAAAGTACTTGCGGTACTTGTCCAGTGACTTTTCATTGGGGTCCAAACCCAGTTTGCTCAACGTCGTCAACACGCCACGACAGGCTTCACTGATCGGGGTGTTCTCAACGAACAGATGCTTCCAGATGTGATCCGCCTGCTCCTGCTTGGTCATCTTCCAGAAGTCTTCGTAAGGCAGTTCGGTGGCAGGCACCACGCGATAGACTTCAGCGATGAGGTAGTGATAGGTCACCAACTCGTCAATGCCCCAAAGCAATAAGCCATTGGGTTCGGGACAAGCACCAAAAGCTGGCGTGTAACAGTGCGTATGCAGGTCGGTGACCGGCTGGTCATTGATGATTTTATGAACGGTTTTCTTGAGATCCGCGCGTTTCATGAAGTCGCTCCGTGTTTAGGATTCCAGATAAATCAGTCGGTATTGTACCGGTACGAACGGTTTGGGGAAAGTGACGTTTTTAAATTTAACCACGAAGCGGCTGTGTTGTTTGTCAAGGGCTTTACCTCAAGCGCCGGCGGCTTTTTTCCCCGGAAGGGCTTGGGCCT
>PAIY01000126.1 GCA_002704825.1 Phycisphaeraceae bacterium | reverse complement strand
TCGTTGGGACGTTGCATGATGATCAACGTGCGATCCATCGGTTAAATGATTGGTGTCGCGAGGCACGTTGTCTGCATGTGCTATCCAAAGCACGCATCGGACTGATGGGGCATGTCTACGAAGGCATGCTTGATATGAATGCTGATCCGACGATGTTCGATGCCAGGTTCGGCATGCACGTCGAGCATATCGAGATGGATGACCTGCAGCAATGCGTCGATGTGATCAGTGATGATGCGGTCGAATCGCAACTGAGCTTGATCCGCGAACTATTCGATTTCCCCAAACATGGTAGCGATCCGTTGGCCGGTGAGGTTGATCCGGATGAACTTCGGTGGTGTGCAAGGGTGTCATTGGGGATGGAAAAACTCATTGCTGATTTTGAGCTGGATGGTCTGAGTTATTACTACCGTGGTCTGGATGGTAATGCGATGGAACGTCTTGGGTGCAGTTTGATCATTGGCTGTTCACTGCTGACTGGGCGTGGTTTCCCCATTGCAGGTGAACTGGATATCAAGAACTGTGTTGCCATGTTGATCATGGATCGTCTTGGGGCAGGCGGCTCGTTTGCGGAATTGCATCCGGTGGACTTTGAAGGTGATTTTGTTTTGGTGGGTCATGATGGACCGCACCATGTTGGCATTGCACAAGGCAAGCCGGTGTTACGCGGTTTGAGTGTGCTTCATGGCAAACGGGGGCGTGGTCCGAGTGTGGAATTTGCCATCCGTAATGGACCGATCACGCTGCTGGGCTTGACGCAGACACATGACGGTAGGTTTAAGTTTGTTGTTGCTGAGGGGCAGTCGCTGCCTGGGATGATCCCTGCTACGGGTAATACCAATACGCGCGGCAAGTTCGCGCCGGACGTGCGAACGTTCCTTGAAAAATGGTCCATGCAAGGTCCGACACATCACTTTGCATTGGGCATCGGACATCAGGCGGATGTGATTGGCAAGCTTGCTGATGTGTTGGGGATCGAATGTGTAACGGTCACGCCATAAGCCATATCACTTGTCAGTGAGAGTGATATAGCCCATGGTACCCGGCGCCAGATGCGGTAAACCAGTTGGGACATGCGACCAACTTGATGCGATGAGTTGGCTGCGTTTACCGGTTGCTGGATCGACCGGGCCGTCACATCGCAGGAAGTTGATGCGCATGGTCATGGTGCTGAACGTTTCGGTTTTGACACGTCGCAGCAAGGTTTTGGCTGGGATTGCCATGTCGGTGATCCATTGCTTGCGACCATCATCCATTGTGTGAATCGATGCTGCGGTGCGCAGGCCCGGCATTTGCCATTCGGTGACGCCGATGTGCATTGGCCAGTCTTCGCGGGGTAACACCTCCGTGCGATTTGGGCGGTAGGGGGTGGTGTTGGTATGCATGACATCGAGCACGCCACCAACGGGATTAACCTGCACTTCGACATACTGACGCCCGTCACCGACAGGATCGATGAACACTTCAGTGACATCACCTTCATGATGCAGGCCATTTCGTGTAGAGCCATGGGGCGTGAAGATCTGATCGTCATCACAGATGAATCGGACATACAGGTACTGCGCATCCCAAAGCACTTTGATCTGTGTCGGGTTAAGTGAATCCTGAAATGATGCGCGTTTGTCACAAGGTGAAAGTCCGTTGATTGTTGCCGCCTTGTCCCATGCTGGATCACTCACCGTTGCGGTGATGGCCGGTTTGATGGTTGCCATGGTCGCAGTGAGTTGCGGGCGCTGCGGTGTTGAGCAGCCGGTGATCAGCGTGTGTGACATGATCAACAAAGTAATGGTCCAAATGTTTTTGATCAATGAATATGCCTTCAAACAAGAGTTATTTGAGAAGGTAACTGTTTAGCGTCATGGCAGGGATGTCCAACTCAAAGACAAGCTGATTGCCTTTTTGCGTTGTCGCAACGGTCTTGCCGGTGACCAGGTCGGTCAGTGTCTTGCCGTCGCCAGCAGGGATGGTGACTTGGGTTTGGACTGCTTCAAAGGCACGGCTGACGACACTGACATAGGTTCCGTTTTTCGTGTCATATGTTCGAACGCGCAATTGATCCGAAGCGGCATCGGTCACTGCATGATCAATCGTCTTGCCACGTTGGTCGGGTAAAGCCAGGAAAGCTTGAGCAAATCGACGATGGACGTCCGCCCAGCCGCGTCCGTAGGTGTACGTTGTGGTGGTGATGACATTGGGATCACCGTGGTAGAAGGATTGGATCATGTACGCCATGCCGAAGTCTTTGCCGCCTGGCGTCATTTCACTGGATTCATAGCGGTCGTTCTGAATGTTCCAACGACCTTTTTCTTCGTAGGTGAACATGTCGCAGATGGCCAGCCCGTCACCTGTTTGAAAGTGACTGATGTAAGGCTCGTTGTTGGCAAGGAATTGCCAATGGACCGGCGCAAAAATCACAATGTCCTGATCCTTGGCAAACAGTTTACTGGGGACATTAAAGTGCGGTTGACGGGATTGGCTGACATATTTCACATAGAAGTCTTCGGAGATGGATCGACGTTTCTGTTCGTAGGCTTGCCAATAGTCTCGGGCTTTGTCGACGTTGTAGAGATTGCTCCAATCTTCTGCGGTGTTGGTGCTGTTCTTTTCGAGTCCGGGTTTCCAGCCGTCCTGTCCGTAGTTGTAGTAGTAGAGCACCAGGTCGGAGCGATAGCTTTTAAGCAGGTCTCGGAGTTTGCGCAGGAAGTCTGCACGTTTGCCTTGCCACCAGTTGTGGTACGGTTCTTTCATGGTGACCGACGCCCAGCGTGCGATTTGTTTGTCATCACCGGTAGGCATTTCTCGGCCGGTCTCTTTGCAGAACAGATAGACATCGTCAACGCCGTAACTGCACTTGATGCGATCCTGTCGCTGCCGCCAGAGGAGTCCGGCGATTTGCGGGTTGTCTTTGATGTGTCGACCGATGAGTTCATCGACGACGGTTTTGAGTTCGTTCCAGGTTGCTTCATGGAGAATGTTGGCTCCCCAGCGACAGTAGCGACCGCACGGGTCGATCTTGCCGTTGGCACCAATCACCCAGGCTTCTTTGGGAAGCTTCGGCCCACCGCCGTATTCGATGCGTGGGATAATAGGCATGTTGGCTTTACGGGTTGCGTCGAGCCATTTGACGTAGATGTCTTCATCGCGTTCACCTTCGGGCGCAGCCTTGTACCAACCCGGAGGCGCAAAGCCGGTCTTGGATTCCCAGAACGCATGCGAGGACCACTTCTGGAACACCGGCCCGATGGCGTTCATGCCCATGAGCTTGGCATAGGCAGCAACATCAGCTGGGGGCGCTTCAGGTTGACGTTCCCAATCCATCATCAAAGTTCGATGCGCCAAACCCTCTGGATAGCGAATCTCTGGTAAAGCAGAATCATCATCGGGTACTTCATACAAACGAATCTCTGCTGCAGCCGGTCCCTGGTCATACAATGCCGAGTAGCATCGACCGTTGTCATGAAACGCCACCCAGAAGCCGTTCTCACTGCTTGTGGTTCGAGCACCTTCAAAGCCATAAGTCATCTCGTCGTTGAGGACGATGTGGTCATACCATTGGTACTGTTGTGTCAGTGGATACGGATCGGTCGCATTCTCTGGTGAGATACCACTGCGGAAGCCGGTACCCATATAGTTGCGTCCGGTCTTGATGTCCATCACCTGATACCGCACGGCATTGTCCGGCACGAGAACGCGCAGGACATATGCCTTGTGCGGCTTGAGTTTGCCCCGACCCACCCGATAGGCAAAGAACTCATTGTTGTTGGCTTGACGATACTGGCGGTCCTTGAATGACTCAATGGTGATGCCTTGCTTCCATGTGCCATAAGCACGGAACTTCACCCAACTGTTACGGATACCCCCTTGTTTGTAGGGATGTGGATCGTCGTTAGGGTCCGCTGCACAGTTGATCGCGTCAATGAGTTTGAGCTTGCCATAGGGTGTTTGTTCAAAGGTATCCGCCAGTGGGGGCAAGGTGAGTTGATCACGCTGTTGGTAACGCGGCTTGAAATGTTTTTCATCACCGTTCGGATAGTTGGCAACGGCCAATACATGTCCCTGTTGATCCAGCACGCTGACATGACCGGTGAACCATTCGCTGTAATAGAGTTGGTTGGTCTGGGATTGATCGAGTGTGACAATGCTTTGAAATCGGTTGCTTGATGTCGGCTTGAGCTGTGTTTGCCCACTAGCAAGCGAGCGATGGAAACAGTCATGCAGGTCATAGGAAACGGTGTATTGGCCGCGCGTGTTGGTGTTGCCTGCCCATGAGAAAATCAGGTCCAGATTTTTGGGCGGTGTTGTTCCCATTTCAAATTGGTTTGGATCAGCCGCGGTGTTGGGTTTACCGTGTTGAGCCATCATGATGTTGGCAGCGTTGTTGACGGTGAGTTGGAGTCGCCCGTTATAAAGTCCGCCGCGTCGACGCCAGGTGGTGACCTGTATGGCCAATTGATTGGCTTTGCCGAATTGGACGTTTTTAGCTGGGATGGTGACGGCCAGGGGGGCTTGGTTTTCCAGGGATTGGCCGAGTAATTTGCCATTGAAATAGACCTTGGCGGTGTCGTTGGGTGTGCCCAGGTTCAGATGCAGATCATTGCCTTGCCAGTGTGATGGGACGATGACCTGTTGACGGAACCATGCAGGCCCAAGCTTGCCGTTGCCCTTGGGCATCCATTTGTCAGCCACAATTTCAAGGTCCCATTGGCTGTCATCAAAGTCGGTTTTGTGAAAGCCAAGTTTTTCGCCATAGCCTTGATGGTCTTGATCGAGTTTGTCGGGGGTGGTGTTACGAGCGTCTTTGGTATTGAACTTGATGCTGCTGCCATCGGGTCGGGTGTCATCGAGCTTGTACCGCCAAAGTCCGCGGAGATTGATGGGCTGATAGAACGGCGCGTCATCGGCATTGCGTCCGACGGTGAAGTTGGCAAAGGTGATTTTGCCCGGTGCCTGGAGCATGTGGTTTTCGTAGCCAATGACAAGGCGTTCGATCCTGGCAGTGTTTTGCAGCCGGAGAATATCGTCGAAGGTGCTTTGGCGTTTGTATCGCGTAAAGCTTGAGAGGGGGAGGATGACGCGCTGCCAGCCGTCGTTGTGTTGGGATGCGGGTTGGACTGCAAAATCAGCTTGCCAGACTTCCGTTCCGCGACTGCCCCATTTGTGTTTGCCGGTGGTCAGGCGGATGGTCATGTGGCCGGTGAGTTGCGTGGTGCGATACCAGAAGGACAGATGGTTGTAATCATTTGCTTGCCAGACTTGACCGTCATGCGTGGAATTGAGAATCGCATCGACGAATTCAGCACTGTTGGGATACCAGACATCCATTTCGATGCCGTCCATGTTTTTAAATGCGTTTTTCACCGTACGAAGTTTGGGGCGTGTGTCACTGGTGCCGCCATCCCGCCAACCGTTTTCCCAGTGTTTGGCTGAGAGGACATCTTCGGGCAGGTTGTCGGTGATGGGTAAAGCCAGCATTGCCGGGCCAGGGGCAGGTTGTTGCGTCAGTGGGCTGAGGTATTGGATATTGAAGTGACTGCCATTGATGCCGCCACCTTTGTACCAATCCCACACACGGATAGCCAGGGTGTTGGTCTTGCCCCATTGGATGGCATCAGCCGGGAGGATGGTGTAAATATTCTCGGTGAATTTCCAGATGCCAAGGCTTTGTCCGTTGAGATAGACTTCTGCGCCGTCGTCGGGGGTGCCGAGTTGGAGCATCAATGTTTTGCCCTGCCAGTTTGCCGGGATGGTGAACTGTCTGCGATACCAGGCAATGCCGTCGTACCCGATGCCCTGTGCTTCCCAGTTGGTCCCGATGAGCAGATCACGCCATTGGCTGTCGTTGAACTGCGGTTCGTGAAATCCTTTGGAGGTGTCACCATGATCCCCGCGTTTATGGCCACGGTCAGCCAGGAATTTCCAATTGCCACTTAAGTCGATGGATGATGATTCCTGTGCATGCAGCGTGACCGGATTAGCCAATAGCGATGTGAGTAGAAAAGCGGTCAGCAGCAGGCAGTGAGACGAAACGGATTTAAGCATGTGTGAGACTCCGGGAGATGGCGACAGCAATCGTGTGTGTATCAGGTTGAAGTTGGCGGATGGTGTTCAAGGCAACAGGTAGGGATCGAGTTGCCCGTTGAAGATTTCCAGCAAACCTTCACCACCTCGGACATTGACTTTCGTGCCGTTGGTGTTTTGGGCAATGCGACTTTTGGCAAGGGAACTGTTGATCCAATTATTGTTACGGTTGTAGACGAGGTTGTCAGGATCGCGCCACGTATGGGCGGACCCATCGACATTCAGAAAGTTGTAGGTCTCACCATGCCAGGGCAGGCGTGACGAATTGCTTTTGGGGGCATGGTCATAGGCGATACCGAAGTTGCTCGGCAGCAGGTCAACGATATGCCCCGGCCATTGGTCGAAGGTGTTATCGATCTTGCCGAAATAACTTGCTGCAATCAGTTCGTTGGTTTCGTAAGACGTACCCACATCGTGACGATTACCATAGAGTTTTTTGTTGGTTTGTGTGTCGGATCGTGTGATCTGTGCCTGATTCCAACTCCGGTAAAAGTCATCCAATGGGCAATAGAGAATGCTCGGTTGATTGGTGTTGGGATCGAGAATGCCTTCTTCGAGCAAGGTGCCCAGGTGTCGCCTTCTGGGATCGGATTGGCGTGAGATCATGTTGGTTTCATGTTTCTGATAACCCATGAGGTAACCGTCATTGGAGACCGCATAGACTTGCGTTGACACACCGATTTGCCGGAGATTGGCAAGGCACTGCGAGGTCTTGGCAGCATCACGCGCTTTGGCCAATGCCGGTAACAGGATCGCAATGAGAAGACTCACAATACTGATCACAACGAGCAGTTCGATGAGGGTGAAAGCACGGTGCATGACAGATTCTCTGCGCAGGCGTGCAGGTTGTTGCATGAAGTTAAACATCTCTCATGTCTCCTTCAAATTTTTCATGTGAATACGACTTATTGAGCAGTCGAATTCGCGGGATCGATCAACGCGGGTTTGACCAGGTGATTGGTTTTGTCCTGGCAGGTCACATGCGATGAGTCAGTCGGCTGACCCAGCAGAACATCTATGAGCGTCCGACCAATGAGACTGTTGGACTTGTCGACGGTCATAACGGGTTTGAAAGTCGAATGCTGTGAATATGGATGTAAATCATAAAAATTGTCATAGCCATAGATGGCGACATCTTCCCCCGGCTTGATGTCCAGCAGCTTGCAGGCTTCGGCGACTTCAAAGGCGGCTGCATCGTTGGTTGCAAGTATCACATCCATCTTGCCATGATCACGAACGTGTTCGAGCATGTAGCCTGCGATGGTGCGCGCGTTGCGATGCAGTTGCTGGTCCGCAGGTTCATTGATGAGATTGTGCGGGACCCGGATGGCAGGTAACGGTTGAATTTTATTTTCCTGACAGGCTTGGAGGTACCCGCGATCGCGCTGTCCCAGCCACGGTCGTCGGTTATCCAGTGAACCGCTGACGGCCCAGAGTCGGAGTATTTTATTTGCGCCATGGTCAATGGCATGTTGTGTCAAGGCCTTCATCCCCCCACAGTGATCCGATGCCACGCATGGCACACCCAACGCCAGGTTCAACTCGCTGAAAGCCACCGTCGGGATACCGATTTTCACCGCCTGTCTGAGCACGTCCGGCGCGACATTGCGCAGGGCAACCAACCCGGCTGGGCGCTGCGCCAGTAACCAGCGACCGCCGTCGTTGTTGAGTCGTTGCCACTGAACGCCCAGCGCGTGATAGCCGGATTCGATGGCATGGAGATTGGCATGTTGTTCGACATCCCAGTCGGCTGCGGCGGTGCCTGCGTTTTCGTGTTCAACATCAAACCCCTGACGCATGCCGCGTTCACCGAGCATGGCAATGACACCTTCCAGGGCACTGACATCCTTTGGGTTCTCCGTGTCAGGTAACGTCGCCACCGAGCCGGTACAACTGGGGTCGATGAGAATCCGCCGATGGGCCGAGACCCGTCGCACCGCGCCCACGGTCTCCAGATCATCAAGCAGCGTCCGCAAGAGCCCACGCGATATTTCCATCTGACTGCACAGATCACGTTCAGAAGGCAGCTTCTGCCCTCTGTTGATCTTCCGCTTTTGCAGCAGGGATCGGAAGCGATCCAATGCCGAAGCGCGCTTGCGGGTGAGTCCGATGGTTTGCATTTGTGACATGAATGATTTTCTGTTTTGGACCTGGAACAGCAGCCTGACTGAGCCGCCGGATCACCGATTCAGACTTCGTCGATGACCTGATCAAAGTCTAGCTCCAACAGAAGGGTGATCAACGATTTTGCACCAACTATTTGGTATGAAAAAATAGACCAAACAAAAAGCAGGTATTCTAAATAGAACATCAAAGTACTGTTAAGTAAATGTTTATGGATGTCTAATGAACCGGTCATTTGACTCATGAGAAGCCCAAAGCAATGGCAGAAAACATTTCGAACCAGAGATTTGTCGAGTATGGTCCAGCGGTCAAGGTTATCGGGATGATATTTGCGTCATTTTGTCGCAAAGCATGTTCAATACGCCAATAACGCAAAATTTTCTCATGTATCTGGAACATTGTACCGATGGAATCTCCACGTTAATTGAATACAAAACCAATCGGTCTTCTTTGAGTTCCCCATCTCCCGCCAGGCTTCCAGGACAGATCGTGATGATGCGTTAAGCATCAGCAGACTTGCATTTTGATCAGGCTGATTCACGTGATGAATCCGCTGAGCTGTTTCTTTATCAGGAGTGATGCACCATGCGTCGGACGACTCAATCCATTTTCAAAACGTTAGGTACGCTGGCCTGTCTGGCCCTCCCCATGACGGTCCATGCCGTTCAGCTACACGATCCAGGTGACTTTACTTGGAGCGGTGGTTCATCCGAGAACACCAACGTCAGCACCCCCGCCAACTGGGTGGGTGACCAAGCCCCAGCAGGTGTCGGCGACAACCTGTTTTTTGAAGGCGGTAATCAGGACGATTACACCGAAGTCTTTTTCGATGTCAATGGTCGTCTCTACAACAACATCACGTTCAATGCCGGCGCCGGACTCTTTGTTTTGAGGGGGACTGATGGCGTGACGATTGAGTTGGCCGACGGTTCGGTGATCACCACCTTAAGTCACAATATCATCAACGGCTCAGAGTCCGAACAGGGCATCACCGTGCCACTGGAATTGCTCGGTGATCTAACGTTGGATTTACAGAATAACTGTCTCATCGGGATGGGCGGTTGGACCGCAGGCTCCGAATCCACTGTCACCAAAACAGGTGAACACGGCATTCAACTGCTCGGTGACTTCAGCGACTTTGCGGGAACCTTCGACGTCCAGGAAGGGTGGATGGGCTTTGAGCCTTACGATGGTTCAGCGGATGCCGATGCCTTTGGTGGCAGTATCATCATGCATGAAGACACCGTCCTCTACGGCGTTGGGACCATGGCAGGTAATCTCACCATGCTCACCGGTTCGCACCTTTACATCGGTGATGCCTATGCGGACAGCAATAATCACGTGATGACGGTTAATGGCGACGTCAACGTCGCAACCGACACCACCACATTCTTCACCATCAAAGTCGCAGAAGATCAGTCCACCACCAATGACCAACTCGTCGTTGAAGGTGACGTCTACATCGAAACCGGCCACAAGGTGAGTTATGACATCGATAACCTCGGTCGCCTCACAGCAGACTCAGATGCTGACGGTGGCCCAATCACGCAGACCTTCCGTGTGATCACCTGTAACGGTGACAACGGCATTCTGGTGAGTAACTGGGATGAAAGTGAACCCTTCCCTGAGTTTGACGTGATTGTCGAGTTGGTCAACTCCGCGCTGGTCGATGCGGAGCTGGTCTATACCTATGGCGCTACTGAGGCTGATCCGGACACCGTTGACTTGGTGGTCAAAGACGTATACACCTTGGCCGAGTTCATTCAGGGACGTCATCTCAATGCGTCTTTGGCTGCATACATGGATAACTTCCTGCAGGCAGGCTACGCCCAGACGCCCACGGATTCCGGGCTTAAGCGACTGTTCTACGCGTTGCAGTATTACTCTGCAGAGCAGATGACCAGCTTGATGACCGAGCTTTCCAACAGTGTGCAGAGTGCCGCCGTTGCCGAGAATGTGGCTGTGCATTTGAACCGCACATTCGCGGATAATCTCAATGGTCATATTGGTCAGCGTCGCGCTAATCTCCCGCGCGTCTCCATGCTTAATGGTCTGACGGATCAGCCGCACATGCTTGCCCAGAACCAGGAAGACAAACCTGAGGATGTGGTTGGCAAAGAAGTGCAGGACGTGACCCTCAAGGGTGACTGGGGCGTCTTTGCCAAGGCTTATGGTCTGTTTGCCAATCAGGACTCCGGTTCGCAGGTCAATGGTTATTCCGCGGACACCGTCGGTGTTCAGTTCGGCTTGGATAACCAGATCAATGACCAGTGGCTGGTCGGTTTTGCAATGGACTATGCCATGACCGATGTCACCATGGACAACAGTGCTGGCGACATGCAGATCAACACCATCCGCGTGGGCCCGTTCGTCTCCTACGCCAAGGATGCCTGGACCCTCAACGCCAGCCTCACCTATGGCAATCACACCATCGACAGCAACATCGACACCGGCTATTGGGGCTTGACCGATGACAGCTATGAAGCCAATGACATGACGCTGTTCATCGGCGGCGAATACCGTTACAAGCTCAACGACGTCTGGGCCTTGACCCCCAGTGCTTCGTTGCAGTACACCTACTACAACCGTGCAGGTTATTCGCAGTCGGCTTCGGGGTTTGTCATTGATTCACAGGACATCAACACGCTTCACTCGCGTCTGGGTGTCAAGCTTGATGGCCAGATCAAAGCCATGAACATGATCCTGCTGCCCGAGGTTTCGCTGGGTTGGGAACATGAGTTCATGCAGGACGATGATCCCGTCGATGCTTACAGCCTGGGAAGCTTTGCCTTCTCATCCAAGACCATCACCCCTGATCAAAACAGTGTGTACTTTGGCGCAGGCGTCACCGCTTTGGTCAAAGACAACTGCAGTGTCTTTGTGAATTACGAAGGCAACATCGGCAGCGACAGCGATACCCACGGCATCTCCGGCGGTATTCGCTTCACCTTCTAAGCCGTTAATCAATCATGTATCTCCTCAACCAAAAACACCCAGGACACGGGAACGTCCTGGGTGTTTTTATTTGTGTTGCAGCAACTCTTATTTTCATCGACCTGATATGAATACTAAGACGTTCCCGTCACTCGGCCGGCATTAAGTCGCGGCCTTTGGGCGCAACGCAGTGACAAGTATTTATAGAAACAATTTCCACTTTTCGTCACTCCCGCGCCCCCGGAAGGCGGGAGTCCAGTGGAAGCTGCAAGTGCACACAGAATGCCACTGGATTCCCGCCTGCGGACTTTATGCACGTCATTTTCAAAGTTGAGCACCGGGTTCACACCCGGTGCTCAACATATCGAGAGTGATGTCGAGTAAGTCCGACCCCTGAAATAGCAGTAATCTCTCTTCATGCATTCGCTTATCAATTGACATGCATAAAGCCGCCTGCGCGGGAGTGACGAATTGAATGATCGCATGAAGATTTATTGTTTGGGATATTCCCGGCAAAGCCGCAGAAAACGACGCTTGTTTGACACCCACACCATCTCTAAAAAATAACCCCGAATCGTGTGATCCGGGGTTGTTGATTGATTGGATTGTCATGTGTTGGTTTTAGTGCGGCATGGGGAACTTGCCAGCCAGTTCAGCAACCTGCTTGCGGATGTCAGCGAGTTTGGCTTCATCGCCTTCACTCTTAAGGGCTGCGTCGATGAGGCCAGCCACATCGGTGATGTCGGCTTCCTTCAGGCCACGGGTGGTCAGGGCAGCGGTCCCAAGACGCACGCCGGAGGTTTTAAACGGGCTGCGGGTTTCGTTGGGCACCGTGTTCATGTTGGTGATGATGCCAGCGGTTTCAAGCCACAGGGCCGCTTCCTTGCCGGTGAGTTCGGGGAAGGAAGGACGCAGGTCCACGAGGACAAGGTGGTTTTCCGTGCCGTTGGCAGCAAGCTTGTACCCCTTGGCTTTAAGCGCGTCCGCCAGTGCCTTACCGTTTTTGACAACTTGCTGGGCATACGTCTTGAAGCTCGGTTCGAGGGCTTCCTTGAAGCAGACGGCCTTGCCTGCGATGACGTGCATCAGCGGGCCACCCTGCGTGCCGGGGAAGACAGCCTTGTTGATCTTCTTGGCAAGTTCTTCGTCGTTTGTGAGGATCAAACCACCACGCGGACCGCGAAGGGTTTTATGCGTCGTGGTTGTGACGACGTGGCAGTGGGGGAACGGCGAAGGATGCGCATCACCTGCACACAGACCGGCGATGTGAGCGATGTCGGCCCAGAGCAAGCAGCCGTACTTATCCGCAATCGCGCGGAAGCCAGCAAAGTCGATCGTCTTGGGATGCGCTGAGTAGCCACACATGATCAGCTTGGGCTTGTGTTCCTTGACGACCGCTTCGACGGAGGCCATGTCGATCGCACCGTAGTTGGGCGAGGACTCGTCGGTCACCAGCTTGTAGGTGACCGGGTTAAGCCATTTGCCGGAGATGTTGACCGGACTGCCGTGGGTGAGGTGTCCGCCTTCGGAGAGTTCGATGGCAGCGAAGGTGTCACCTGGTTCGAGCAACGCGAACTGGACCGCCAGGTTAGCTGACGCGCCGGAGTGCGGCTGGACGTTGGCAAAGGAGCAGCCAAAGAGTTCGCAGGCACGGTCGATGGCCAGCTGTTCGACACTGTCATAAAAACCGCAGCCCGAGTAGTAACGCTTCTGCGGGTAACCTTCGCAGTACTTGTTGGTCAGGCAGCTGCCGACGGCTTCCATCACCGCTTGTGATGTATGGTTTTCGCTGGCAATCATCTCCAGGGTGCTTTCCTGGCGTGCAGCTTCGGATTCGATGAGCTGAGCCACGGAGGGATCGACAGCGGTCAGGTTGGGCAGATTCTCAGACATTGGGGCTTTCTCCAGCATGGATGTTGGTTTCTGGGAAGCCACATAGTTTAGGGGGTCGGTCGCTGGATGACAATTCAGGGAATCCAATTTCATTTCGGATTGCGAATTGATAAAACCGCTTAAGGTTTACCATTCCGTCGAAATCCGAAATCACTCACCGGCTGGGATGACGATCGTCTGCGTGTTGGTGGTCAGGATCAAGTGGTTGTCCGTGAGGATGGTGTCCGACGGGTGGATGGGTTCGACCATGGCAGAGAGTGCCTGCTCATGGAGGATGCGACCTGAAGCACGATCCAGCAATAGAATCTGGTAGCGGTACTGACCGGGGGCGTCATCAAAACCGCCCTCCTGAATCCGATTGATCCGACGTTCCTGGACACCGCCCTGCATGGGAGCATGGATCGGCTGATCGATCATGGCGTCCGGGCCGTTGGGCATCTCGCCGTTCCCCCAACCCATGTCACGTCGCGTGAGCAAGACCATGTATTTTTCGGACAGTTGCATGGCCAGCAGGTATTGCGTGGTGGTGTTGATCGCGTCATGCCAAAGCAGGTTGCCCGACAGGTCGGTGCAGGTGAGTTGTGTGGGGGTCAGCAGGAAGTAGCGATCATCAGCCTGCTTGAGTTGGGGAGCAGGCGAGGAGTCACTGTTACCCGTGAGCCACGTGCCGGTGACTTGGCCGGTGTTCAGGTCAATGCTGGTGAACATACCATGCTCATCGCGGAAGAGCATGACATGGGCTTGCCCCAGTGCGTTGACGGCATTGAGTTTGATGTTACCCATTTGCAAGTCATCCTGTGGCATGCGTTGGTGGTGGAGCATCTGTGTCGTATTGGCACCATTGAGGATCGGTGAGCCGGGGTTGGGCAATCGCCAGACAACTTCGCCGGTCCCGATGCGGTGTGCGGTGACCAGATCCCGGGTGATGCTGATAAGCAGATCAGGATTGATGATCCCTAACCACAGCAGTGATTCTTCCTTGTCTTCCAGAGGATGCATCAGCGGTTCGCCGGTGTTCAGATCGACCACGATCTTGCGATGACTTTGCGTGTCATTGGGTAAACCAACACGCCCGCCGATCCCAAGAACCGAGTCGGTGATGGCAAGGTGTTCAAGGATGTCCAATGCGTAAAGGCGCTTCCAGAGAACAATGCCGGTCGCCCGGTCGATGGCAAGCACGCGGCCTGTGCCATCAGCTGCAACGAGTATGTTTTTGGCAACGGACATTCGCAGTGACAGATCCACTTCATGACGCGCTTCACGGATGCGACCTTGCACGACCGCCAGGCCGTTGGGGTTCATCATCTGCATCCATTCCCGTTGGACATTGGGTTCCATGGCAAGGCGATTGGGCTGCTGAGCAACGGACTGCACTTCGTCGGTCAGCGCGATCGGTTCCCAGAGTTGCTGGCCGGTGCGGATGTCAATGCCTTGAAGCTGGCTGAGGGTGGGTTGCCAAAGCAGCAGTTGGTCGGGGGATTGAGCAAGCAACTGAACCTGTTGATCATCAGCCTGAATCGACCAGATGATTTTGCGTTGGTCCAGTCGATACAGACACATCGCATCATTCTGCAGTAACACCAGTGATTGGCTGTGTACATCCGGGGTATGCTGCGTCGGCAAGAGCAAGCGACCATTCAGTCCGGCTGCCTGACCCAATGCCAGATTGAACGTCGGGTAGCGTGATTGCAGTGGATGCGAATGAGACAGCTCACTGATCCACGCTTCAACGGAGACCATCTGCCCGTTACGCTCAACCGAAGTCTGCGGGAAGAGCAACGCAAAGTCCTTGAGCACGCGATGAGCCTGGGCCGGTGACCCGAGCTTCTGGAAACCTTCAGCCAATTGCCCGACGATCTGCTGTTTGGTCTGCGGATCATTGGATTGGTGATACGCCTTTTGCAGCAATGGGACTGCCTTGGTCAGATCACCCATCCGCCAGAACTGTCTGGCTGCAGCAATGCGCGCCTTGGCAGCGGCCTGTGTCAACGGGTAACTCTCAGCCATCGCCAGGAAACTTTGGGCCGACGTCGTGGGCATCTGTTCAAGCTGACGGTAATGCTCTGCTGCCACCGTCTGGAACTTGGCCATCGTTTGCGGGTCCGAGCCGACGATTTCAATCAAACGCAATCGCGCTTCAAGTCGGGCCTGGCGAGCGCCTTCGTCAAACTGATACAACTGCGATGCAAGGGTCGGGTCGGCAAGCACGCTTTGGTAATTCTCAATCGCCAGTCCACCCTGGCCACGGAACTGATAGTACCGACCACGGGCAAACTGCTGCGTCACTTCGTTAATCGGCGTCATGCTCATCATGGCCAAACGCTCAAACAGACTGAGTACGGTCAGGTGATCAGGTAACGCAGCCATGGCTTCTGCCGCCAACTGCGGATCTTTGACACCTTCAGCGGGCAATTCGATTTGATTACGGATGTGTTCAAAGACCTGCTGGACTTGTTGCTGCTGCGCGGAGTTGGCGGGGATGCCGGGAATGAGATGGATCGAGTCAATGGCCCAGTCAATCCCGCGGATTGCCGTGTCCCATTGACTGCGTCCGACAGCCAGGTGACTTAACGCCAGGCCCGGCCACGCCTGGTCGGGATAGCGTTCGATGCGCGAGACCAGTTGGTCATACGCATCATCCCATCGCATCAGACTCACCAGTTCGTCATCGCGGCTGATGATCCACTGCTGTTCCGCGGTGATGATCACACCGTCCTGATTAAACGGATATTCAGCCATGATCTTGCCATCGGCAAGGTTGATCGTGACGAGTTTGTCCTTGGTCTGCACCATGACGGTCTTGTCATGGATGAGAAACTGTGGCTTCTCATTGCCAGTAATCCCGCGGAGTTTGCATTCCCATATTTTGGCAAAGTCCTTGACGTCAAACAGGCGGACGGTGCTGTCAATGCTCAGTAATCCGGCATCAGTCAGTGCCAGTTGGCAGCCGGTATCAAAACCTGCTTCATCAAGCTTGCGCAGTGGGATGCCCGTATGTCGGTCGATGACCTGTGCTGGCTCGTTGACCCAGGCAGGTGATACAAGCACTTTGCTTGAGGTGACAATCGGAGCCGGGCGGCTTGCTGCGGTGGTCCGGCGACGGTGCTGGGCGACCAGTGATTTTTCCTCGACATCCTGCGAGTCAAACGAGCGGTCGAGCATGACCAGCCAGAGCATGTCGCCGGTGAGGCCGTCGATAGCGCTGACGGTACCCAGGTTATCCGTGACATAAACCTGACCTTGATACAACGTCATCTCACCCAACGCATAGGTGCGATTGTGATTGCCCATCGCAGCGCTGGCAAGGTGACGCTTCCAAAGCAGTCGCCCGTCGGTGATATCCAATGCAGCAAGGTAAACCGTGTGGAAGCCTGAGTTCTGGCTGCGACGCATCAACACGTAGACACGGCGGTCATCGGCCAGCGGTGTGCCATGGAAAAAGACTTCGTCCAATCCTTCATCCAACTGCACCGGCTGGGTTTCCCAGAGCAGGTTCCCATTCTGCATATCCAGACAGACAAGGTGCGTCTGATGCTTTTTGAGTTGCCAGCTTGCCCGCCATTGGCTCATGAATCCGACAATGCCCAGCACGCGGTTTTCGGTGACGCAGACACTGCGCTGATGATCCAACGTGCCACTGTTGAGCATGTTGGAATGCGTCGGGCCGTCGGTGTCCATCTGGTACTGCCAGAGCGGGCGGCCTGAAAGACGGTCGTAAACACTGATGCCCTGTTGCGAGTTCACGAACAGGCGGTCACCTTGAATCATCGGGATAAGATTACCCTGTGCTGCGTTAGGCAGGTTCTGCTGACGCTGACGATTGATGATCCGACGGCGTGACGATTGACTTCTTGCCTGCGTGAAAGGGTTGTCGATCTGGATCGACCACAGCTGCGTGACATCATCAGGCAATGTCGGCAAAGACCAGCCCGAATATTTCAGCCCCGAAAACGGTGCGACATTCGGCGGGATGACATACGCAGGCGAGAGTTCCCCATCTCGTGGCTGCTCATCCGCATGCACCATCGGGTCGAGCAACACCTTGGCGGACCACAGCAGGGCGTCATAGCGCTTGGCCATGTCCTGCCGATCCGGGTGTTCGTTGAATTGTTCGAGTAGTGCAGCAGCAGCCGGGATGTCCGCGCGAGACAGCAAGATGCCCGCAGCATCAAGTCCGGCCTGCATCCCCGAGGTACACAGGAAGTATCGGTCGACCACGTTAAGTAATGCCGTCAGCCGATCCGGTGATGTCGCTGCCTGCATGAGCATCCGCTTGCCGGAGGCTTCGTACTGCTTGCGATAGGTGCTGAGCATTGGCTCGTCGGAGAGCAGACGATTGACGACCAACCGACGCGTGTCGGTGAAGTACGGTTTGTCAGTCTGCATGAGTTTATGACGGTAGGTTTCCAGAACATGCTGATACTTGGTCACCGCTTCGGTGAGTCGGTTTTGAGATCGCAGTCGGGCCGCTTCGGTGAGTTGATCGACAGCTGCCGGCGAGTCATCGATGTATACCGGTGTGGATTGGGCCTGCAAATCAGCGGGTACGACACCCAGCGTTAAAACCAAGAGGATAAACGCAAGACCCCATTGAGATAAGCGGGTAAGGTCAAACATACAACACTCTAGCAATTTTACGGTATGAACCGCTCTATGGACATACCAATGCTTGGACTTATTTTATTTCGGCTAAATCATGCTATTCTGATTCATATGAGCGATTACTCTTTAACTGTCTGTGGGATCGGGGAAGCCTTGTTTGACATCTTTGATGGGGCGCAAGTGCTTGGTGGTGCTCCGTTAAACGTTGCAGTGCATGCCAATCAACTCGCAAGTGAACTCTCCGGCGGACCCGGACGGGGGGTCGTTATCAGCCGTGTTGGACAGGACCCATTGGGTAATCGCGTCTGTGAAAAATTATCAGAGCTTCAAATGGATAATCACTATATCCAGTCCGATCCGGACCATGCGACCGGCAAAGTCTATGTCGAAACGGACTTTGACGGCCAACCGACCTATGACATTGTCGCCAACGCCGCATGGGATTGGCTGCAATACGACCCGGATCTGGACACGCTTTCGAGCCAATGTGACGCGGTGTGTTTCGGCTCACTGGCGCAGCGCGAAGCACAATCGCGCAACACCATTTACCGGTTCCTCGAAAATTGTCGTGACTCGGCCATCAAGCTCTTTGATGTGAATATCCGACTTGATTTCTACAACGCGCAGATTATCGAACGATCACTGAATCTGGCCAACGCGGTGAAACTCAATGAAGACGAGTTGCCTCTCGTGTTCAAGCTCATGGGACTTGGTGAAATTGAACCGGGTTCGGAACGTGATGCCATCGTCAAACTCATGAAGAAGTACAACCTCAAATGGGTCGTCTACACGCGTGGCTCCAAGGGCACTGCCATCCACACCCCCGGAGGTTTTTTCGAAGGGGCACCCGCGCAGGCAAACCCCGTGGAGGGTGCGGATGCCGTAGGGGCCGGTGACAGTGTTGCTGCCACTTTTCTCGTCGGTGCCGTTCTCCGCAAACCCTGGCAACAAGTGGTAGACCTGGCCAACAAAGTCGGTGCCTATGTTGCCAGCCAACCAGGTGCCACACCAACGTTGCCTGATGAGCTGATTAAACAGATGTGAATTTTGTTCAAGACAGTTTTGCCGCCAAGACGCCAAGAGCGCCAAGTTTCGGAGAGGGAAATGTGATGCACGATTGCACTCAGCTTATTGCATGTAATCAGTGTGATAATCAACAAACTGCTAAAGAACTCTTGGATCGTTGTTTTGTATCTTGGCCAAACAAAAGGTGGGTGGCTTATCAGTGTTCAGTCTGTGGGGTGACCAACCATTTGGAAGTCCAGAATGGATCCATTGCCAGTGGTTTTATCGATGGATTTCCGGGGTCGTGTTTCATTGTGAAACACCGAATTTGTTTAGATCAGTTCAGTGTAAATTACCCCGTTGAGGGCATTGTTATTGAGTCTTCAAACCTGAGTTAGACAATTCCATCGAAAAAGTAATATTCAAACACTCTCTGTCTTGAAAACTTGGCGTCCTTGGCGTCTTGGCGGCTCAATAATCACTTTCCGCATTTGCAACAATCCCACGTTATTGGTTCAACCCACAAACACCCGATACAATCCCTGTTTAAACCACGTATCGGAATGAAGAATAAAAAATGACCGACGAACCGACACTTAAAAAGAATTTCCTCACCGATGAGATCGAAGCGGACTTTGCTTCCGGTCGCTACACCGGCACCATCCTCACCCGCTTTCCCCCCGAGCCCAACGGCTACCTGCACATCGGCCACGCCAAGGCCATCTGTATCGACTTCGGTTTGGCCCAGCAATACGGCGGGGGCACCAACCTCCGCATGGATGACACCAACCCCTCCAAGGAGGAACAGGAATACATCGATGCCATCCAGGACGATATCCGCTGGTTGGGTTACGAGTGGAAAAACCTGCTTTATGCATCCGACTACTTCCAGCAACTCTATGACTGGGCCATCGAACTGATCAAAGCGGGTCTGGCCTATGTCGATGATCAAACCGCTGATCAAATGCGTGAAAACCGTGGCACACTCACCGAGCCGGGCAAAAACTCCCCGTTCCGTGATCGCAGTGTCGAAGAAAACCTCGACCTCTTCACCCGCATGAAAGATGGCGAGTTTGATGAAGGTTCGCGCGTACTCCGCGCCAAGATCGACATGGCATCACCCAACATCGTCATGCGCGATCCGACCATGTACCGCATCATGAAAGCTCATCACCCGCGAACCGGCGACAAGTGGTGCATCTATCCCATGTACGACTATGCGCACGGCCAAAGTGACTGGCTTGAAGGCATCACTCATTCACTCTGCTCATTGGAGTTCAAGAACAACCGTCAGCTTTACGAATGGTTCATCGACCGCATCGCGGAAGTCTCAGGCTTTCCCGAAGGCGTCAAGCACAAGACCCGTCAGATCGAGTTTGCACGCGGCAATATCAGTTACATGATCACCTCCAAACGCAAGCTCTTAAAGCTCATCACCGACGGCATTGTCGATGGCTGGAACGATCCGCGCATGCCCACCATTCGCGGGATGCGTCGTCGTGGTTTCACCCCAGGCAGCATCAAGCGTTTCTGGGATGAAGCCGGTGTTGCCAAGCGTGAAAACCTTTTGGAGTATGCCAAGCTTGAAAGCTTCCTGCGTGATGAACTCAACAAAATTGCTCAGCGACGCATGGCAGTCCTCGACCCCATCAAACTCGTCATCACCAACTACCCCGAAGGTCAGGTGGAGATGATGGATGTGCCCAACAACCCGGAAAATGCGGACGACGGTAAACGTCAAGTTCCCTTCTCCGGCGAGTTGTACATTGAACGCGAAGACTTCATGGAAGATGCTCCCCGCAAGTTCTTCCGGTTGTCCGTGGGTAAGGAAGTCCGTCTTCGTTGTGGTTACTGGGTGACGTGTACGGATGTGGTCAAGGACGAGGATGGCAACATCGTCCAGCTTAACTGCACCTACGATCCGCAGACCCGTGGGGGCAACAACCCCCCGCCGGACGCCGAAGGCAAAGTCCGTAAGGTTAAAGGCACGTTGCATTGGGTCTCTGCTGAACATGCTGTCGATGCAGAGGTTCGTTTGTATGAGCACTTGTTCACACAGCCCAAGGCAGAGTCCGGCGAACTGATGGATAACATCAATGTCGATTCGTTGAAAATTGTCAACGCCAAGATCGAACCCGCATTAGCTGACGCCAAGCCCGGTGATCCGATCCAGTTTGAACGCCTGGGCTACTTTACACCCGACATCACCACCAGTGCTGAGAAAATCGTGTTTAACCGCACGGTGACCCTCAAGGATTCCTGGGCAAAGATGCAGGGAAAATAAGTTTTTTAAATCAACATCACAAAACAAAAATTAAACCCGTGTCGTCATGACGATGCGGGTTTGTTTTTGTGTGATCAAATTTAATTCACCCATCAAAATGATATTGCCAACAGGTCTGGATCGGTTTGTTGTTCCGAATCGGGGTTGGGTTGTGATCCGGGCTGTTCTTTTTGCAGTTCTTCTTTGGGGTCGGGAGTGAGGTCGCGGCCGATGAGGACAAGGTTTTGGATGAATTGATCGAAATGCTTGTTGGTGGATTCGATGGACATTTCTTCAGCGTTTTCTTTGCTGATACCGGTGATTTTTTGAATTCTTTCACTGACGATATTGTTGTAGGAGATGACGCGGAAGACCATTTCCTGATAGACGAAAAAGGCTTCAATGCGGTAAAGCAGTTGATCGCGGGTTGAGATGTAAGGGCCGAAGGTGAAGATGCGCCAGGGACCGTATGTTTCATGATGTCGCAGGTTGTCCGTGTCGGGTTCACGGGCAACGATATCGGGAAGTTTGCGGGCCACCCATTCGTACTCAAGCTTTTCGATATCCGGGCATTCCGAGGCGAGCATGGTGATGACCTTGGTGTCATAGCCGTAGTGATCTCTGAAACTCACCAATTCACGCACACGGACTTCGAAGCGTTGTTTTTCACCTTTATCGACAAAGTCGTTAATGAAAACGTGGCTGTTTGAAATGGGAAAGTTCACTTCAAAGCTGCCCGCCGGACTGCGATAGCCTGTGGGGATTTTTGAACCTTTGATCTGATCATGCCAACCGCGCAGCAGTTTTTGTCCTGCCCATTGGGATTCATTTGAGGTGGATTTGCAGCCGATGATCCCGGCAACGGTCAATAAGAGAATTAGATATTTGCAGCTCGACATGTATTGCTCCCCCGAAACTGACCACAAACATGACATCATGAACCCGGCCAGCATGTAACGGATATCAATGAATAACAATCAAGTTGAATCTTATCAGATTTGCAGGTGTTCTGTTTCCGGACGATGCGTTAGAATTCTCAACAGACAACGTCCATAGACAATGCAATTGGAAACGATCATGCGTCAATCTCAACCGGGGCCGATTCGTGTCACCGATCAACAATACCGTTTACTCGATGCCAATGGCGACTATTTTTTCTGGTGCGGTGATACTGCCTGGAATTTGTTTGCTTCGCTGGATTTGGACGAGGCGCGTCGGTTTTTGACACTTCGCGCCCAGCAGGGATTTAACGTCATCCAGGCGGTTGGCTATTTTGAACATGACTGTCGCAAACGGCCTGCACACATGGGCCAATGGGCCATGCATGATCAGGATCCGGCCAAACCCAATGATGCGTATTTTGACCATGTTGAAAAAGTGATGAACATTGCTGATTCGGTGGGGCTGCATATTGCCTTTGTCCCAACCTGGGGGCATCTGGTGAGTCCGATGTGGGCAGGGGGTGATCCCTTGTTCACCGCAGAAAAAGCCCGGATTTACGGGGAATATGTCGGCAAGCGTTTTGGTGGACGCAAGAATTTGATCTGGGTCAACGGCGGAGATCGCCCGGTCAACAGCGTAGCGGAACTGGAAATTTGGCGAAACCTTGCCCAGGGCATCCGTAGCACGGAGTCGATCCGACACCTGATGACATTTCACACCTGTGGCTTCCGTTGCTCCTCGGAGTTTGTTCACGACGAACCCTGGCTTGACATGAACATGCAGCAGTCGGGGCATGGTCGCCTGCTTGATCGTGTGGATCAGCGCATTGCCAACACGCTGTCGTTGACACCCGCCAAGCCGGTACTCGATGGTGAGATTTGTTACGAGGATCACCCGGTTTCATTCCGTGCAGCCAATGGTCGCTTTGGTGCTTGGGATGTCCGCGTTGCAGCGTATCGCTGTGTCTTCTCCGGCGGCTGCGGTGTGACCTACGGTGCAAGCGCCATCTGGCAATTCTTCTCCGATCGCTATCCCGTAATCATGGGCTCCGTCCCGAGCATGGATTGGAAACAGTCGATGTACCTGCCCGGCGCTGCACAGATGGGTTACCTGCGCCAACTCATGGAACGCTTTGCTGACAAGTCGCTGCATCCCTGTGGCTCGATTTACAACCAGTCGGATTACGACGGTGAAGCAGCGTGCACGTTACGTGACGGGACTATTGGTGAGCCCAATGCACTGTGCATGCTGGCTTATTTGCCGGTGGTGTCGCATCTGTATCAGTTCGATTTGTCACAGATGGGCCGAGACGAAATCTGTGCTACATTTTTCGATCCACGCACCGGCAAGACCGAACCGGCAGGTGTCTACCAACGCGGCAAGCAAGTCCAACTCAAAGCCATGCCCCACCACGGGCGGGATTGGGTGTTGATCTTTGAAGTGTTGTGATGGCTTGCGAAGCGAATGATCGCTGTGTTGAGCATGGATAAAATAACAAAATCAGTCGCCATGCAAGCATCTGTTATCCATTCCGTCACTCCCGCGCAGGCGGGAGTCCAGTGGAATTTGCAACCGTCAACAGCATGCCACTGGATTCCCGCCTGCGCGGGAATGACGAAACTTGAGAGTTTGTCATGACAATGGAGCAAACGTACACCAACAAGACAGTGATCGTTTCTGAGATTTTCCACCGTCATTTTTCCTGCACGTTCCACAAGCACATTCTCAAAGGTTACAATCTGCAACCATGTCCGAGTTCCCAACACCGCGTGTGTCCATTTTGATTCCCAACTACAACAACGGGGCGCAAAGCTCGCGTGACGGGTCGGTGAATCTGATTCTGGATTTGCTCAACAGCCTTGAAAAAACACTCAAAAACGATCCTACACCGTTTGAGATTCTGGCATACGACGATGGGTCGGATGATGACAGTCTGGAGACGCTGCGGGCATGGTCACAAAAGACATGGTCCGACGGACGCCCGTTTTTACAGCTGACCGAAGATGAACACTGCGGCATTTTGGCGATCACTGCCAACAAGCTTTCGCGCATGGCCAAGGGGGATATTCTCTCGCGGCTGGATGGTGATGTGATCTGCCTGACCGACAACTGGGTGAGTAAACTCACGGAGTACATGGATCAGCCCATTGATCGATTGGGGGTCATCGGTCCCAAGCAGCTTAAGCCGAACATGCGGATCCATGCCTTTGGTGATTTTGTGATTCATCCCCATGGGTACATTCACTATGCCAACAATCTCCCACGTCATGCCGTGAAAAGACCGTTGGAAGTGGACCATGTAATGGGTTGTTTTTACTGCTGCAAGAAAGCGGTGTTTGACGATATCGGCGGCTATGACGAAGACTTTCTGCGTGGGCAGACGATCGACTTTGGCTTACGGGCGCGAAAAGCCGGGTGGCGTGCCTTTGCGGTTCCCGATATCGAGTTCATTCACAATCACGTCAAACGCGAAGACCGCAAGACCCGTGCGGACACCAACGAAGGTTTGAACTACACCATGGACGTGTTCCAACGGAAGTGGGGTTTTTCCCGACTCTCCCCGGACATGGATGCGATTGCCAAACAGTACGAAGGTTCACCGCTGCTGTGGAACAAGCAGTTCTTCGGGCCGACCGCGTTTAAGCCGCGCATGGAGCCGGTGGAACAGATCGACTTTGCTCAGAGTGACTGGGCGCGATACGCCAATGACAAAGCGTTTCAAAGCAAGATCAACGTCCGCATGCAGGCGACGATTGATGTGATCAAGCAAAGCAAGATCGTCCCCCAGCCGTTGGTGTTGATCGGGCAGGGCGATGGTCTGTTTGCGCATCTCTATGCTCATCAAGGGGGCAACATTGTCAGTTACGATGACCGCCCCGGTCGCGTTGCCTTTGCTCAGAAATGCGTCGCCAACCAGAAATATCCCGGCCAGCGTCCGACCTTCAAGACACTCGGAGAAGGGGGCAAGATTGATTTGCCCGACGCGTCGGTGGACCAGATTCTCATCGATGGTTTACTGGAGCGTTATCCCAACCCCGTTGAAGTGATCCGTGAGACCGTTCGCATCCTCAAGCCCGGCGCGTTGATGGTGGTCGTTGCCAACCGCCGACCGGTCTTTGAAGGCGAGGATCCGACGGACCCTGCGACCTTCGTGAGGCTGATGACCACGGACCGTCATTTCATCTGGATGGAGTTGATCAACCTGGTCAAAGCCACCGGTGCAGGAAAATTGGACATTGCCATCGATATTTTTAAAGATGACCCCTCCCGCGACATGGTTTTGATCGTACGTCGAAATCCTGATTGAGTTTATGACAATTTTGGTTTGTCAGGCTTTTAAGGCTTGTAAAACCGATAAGATTGTCATTAATAGAAAATTGGGCAAGTCTTATAGGCATTAACGCCTTTTGGACGATATGGTTTATTGAAGACATACATCCGTTTGGACGGCCCGGTTTGAGATGGCGATGATGGTCACCGCCACAAGTTGGGACGCCACCTGAATCTGTGTTGGCAATCACAGCTAAGCCCCAGAACAAGGGGGGTGGATCATGAGTCAAATCGGAACCGGCGTTGCCGCAGGTGTGGCACAAACCACCTACCAGGCAGGCGATGTCAACAAGCGTAAAACCAAGGAAGTCCGCGACAAGGACCGCAAGACCGAGCGTCTGAACGACCAGTTTGAGCAGCACATGCTCGCGCTGGACGAAGGCGATGCTGACGGCGATCAGGCGCCCACCCAATTGCGTGTCAACGAACAGCTGCCTCAGCATCACACCATTCAGACTGAGATGAAAAGCTACACGCATTCAACCCAGCAACCCCCGCAGGCGCAGCAGCAGCCCGACGACAACGAACCCAAGAAGCACCTGGACATCCAGGCATAATCAATCCGCTTGCAGTTTAGCGCAATCTCAAATCACGCTCTAATCAAGCGCATCGTCGAATCGCTCCCAATCATCGCTTGCGCAAATTCGAAATCCGAAATTCAAAATCCGAAATTACCCGGTATCATGACCACATGTTAACTGCGGTCATCATCGTTCTATCACTCTTGCTTCTGATCCTTGCCATCGTCACCGGTGCGCTGTGGGTTTCACGCAAGCATCTCTCGTCCCAGATTTCGTCGTTAGTCATTGAACGTGATCAAGCACGAGAGCAGGCCAAGATAAGCGGCGAGCAAACCTCCGACCTCAAGACGCAGTTGGAACTCGCCCGTCAGGAATTGACCCAGAAGACGCAGGCTTTTGAGGATGCTCAGAAACAGGCCAAGGACACCTTCGCTTCGCTTGCCAACGAAACGCTCAACAAGACTTCCGAGCAGTTTCTGCAATTAGCCAAGAAGTCACTTGAGTCGGAAAACAAGGATGCGACCGCCGCCCTGGAGCAGCGCAAGCAGGCCATCGAGTCCATGCTCAAACCCATCCGTGAGCAACTCGAACAACATGCCAAAGCGGTCACCGAAATGGAGAAAAACCGCGAAGGTGCGTACCAGGGGCTCCGCCAGCAGATCACCAACCTGCTCGAATCCCAACAACACCTTTCCCAAACCACCACGCAACTGAGTACTGCCCTCAAAGGCTCATCCGCATCACGCGGCCGCTGGGGTGAACTGGCGCTGCGACGTATCGTCGAACTGGCGGGCATGGTCAACTACTGCGACTTTGACGAACAGGTGAGTATCTGGAAAGGCAACGAGCAACAGCGCCCCGACATGGTCGTCCACTTACCCTCCGACCGTAACATCGTCATCGATTCCAAAGCCGTCGGCGAAAGCTATCTCAAAGCCATGGAGATGGATGACGAACAACAACGCACCGAACTGATCAAGCAGCATGCCAATCAAATCGAAAGTCGCGTCCGTGATCTTTCGCGTAAGGACTATACCTCAGGCTTCACCAACGCGCCGGACTTCGTGGTGCTCTTTATCCCCGGCGACAGTTTCCTGCCTCCTGCCATGCAAGCCAAACCGTCATTGGTCGAAGACGCCTTAAGCCGTGGCGTGGTCATTGCAACGCCATCGACATTGGTCTCACTGCTCAAGGTCGTTGCCATGGGTTGGCGTGAACAGCAACTGGCAGAGAACGCACAGAAAGTCACCGAGCAGGCAACGGTGCTTCACGAGCGCGTCGCCACCGTCATCGGTCACATGGAAAAGCTCGGTAAATCGCTGGATACCGCCGTTGGCCATTACAACAAAATGACCAGCAGCTTCGAGTCCCGCGTTTTGGTTTCGACCAAGCGCTTAGAAGAGATGGGCATCAAGTCCGCCAAAACCTTACCCGAAGCCTTACCCGAGTTGGAAGCCACCCCCCGCGAGTTGCGTTCGACGGAGAATGGGGAAAGTTGATCACCTGGCTGCGTTGAAGTCCGGCGGTCCCTTGTGTGGTCTTTGCGTTTGTTTTTGACCTTTGATCTTTAACTCAAAGAGTTGATCATCAAGTTCTTTCGCATTGACGATCCACGATTGATCACCTTGGCTGGTATGTTGAAAGCCTGTCCATGGGGTTGGTGGATTGTGCGCAGTTGAACCTTGGCTGCTGTGCCCAACTTCCGTGTACACATTGATTGTGTGATTGTATTTGCCTTCCGGGATCGTTGCAGGTGTGATCACCGTACTGAGCAGGATGAGTTTTTCAGGCTGATCCGGCTTATTGCGCACCTTGGCATACCACATCACCGGTTGGCCGAGTGACGTTTTGATGACCCAATCCTCATCGGCCTTGAGTAGTGGAATACCCATGTGTTCAAAGCATTTTTCCGTTGCTTGGGGAGCCTCCCATTTTTTATCACCTGTCAGCTCACGACCGAGTTTTTCAATGGGCTTACGCCACTTGCTTGCGTCCAGCATCATCGCAACACCAGCAACCATCTCCAGTCGCTTTAACGCCTCGTCTTTGTTTTTGTTGTATCGCAGATACTCGATGACTTTGAGTTCCACTTCCATTGGCAAGTTGCCTTGCTTCATGAAACGCTGAGCAAACGCACCACGCAGATCACGTGACATGGTCTGATAGAAGTACAACCAGGCAGTCATCGACAACCCATTTTCAGCCAGCAATTCAGCATAGATTGGTTTGAGATCGTCGCGGTCCATCGGATCGCTGTAACGTATAAATACATCCACCGGTTTGCCTGCTGAGATTTTGTTATCCTGGCGGACTTCAAACGCCTCGACCATCAACCGGTCTTTAAACACACGCAGATGTGCTCCTGAGTGTTCATCTTTTCGTGGTCGGTAATGACTGATTTTCCAACCCGCATCCTTGAATTGCTGATGGAGCTTCTCAAACATCGCAGCCGAGACTTCCGGGTTTTCCGGTTGGGCGAACCATGTCGTGAGATTATGACAAAGTAACCCATGACTGCTATGCAACTTTTTCAGTGTTGGGTGATCGGGCAAAGGTAAGTCTGCAATCACCGGCTTGTATGCAGGTATCAACGCCTCAGGTATCTGCACCGTACCACCAAACTCCTTGGTCTTCTCGTCGATGAGTTTGATGATCGCCTGCGATAATTGTTCGGTGATGTCTTTGATTACACATTGATACCTGGCATTGGCGGACTCGTAACCGGTTGACGTGCTTTTGTGATCCAGATCCATGTTGGCATTAAGCCGGACTACCGGTGGGGTCATGTCATCCGTATAGCCTGAAGTGCTGTTGCCAAGCTGATCCGAAAAATGCACGGTAACCTTGGCCTGAACATCACGACCGGTGATCAGTAACCCCGACGCCTTGAACTGGGGCATGTCCAGGGTGAGAAACATGTCCGGCACCAATTGCCCGTCTTCAAGCCACGGACTTTGGGCGTCGGCATCAACATTTGTGATTTGTTCAATCGCCGTGATACCCAGCAGTTTTTCTGTCAGCAGCGATTGGACACCTTGCATGATCGGGTGATCCGAGCGATTGATCAGCGCAATGTGTCGACAGAGGAACATGCTCTTGCCACCGTTTTGGCTCGAATAAGCGCTGGACATATTGTTGCTGGACTGAATCTTTGTTGCCTGGAGTTTAAGTTCAGGGACAACTTTCGAATCCCTGGGCGCAGGGACAAATGTCACCAGCAGCAAAGAGACCAGCAGCACCAGTAACACGCTGCCCATGACCGTTGCAACTTTGCGTCGATACCACGGCTTGGCAGCTGGACTCTGATTGTCATTTTGTTCCACGGAAATTCTCAATTGGCAAGGCATGACAGGCGGGGATCATGCGTGATCAGGTAAGGCCCGGAGACCGTCTCACGGCGTTAAGATTTAAGTGTAAACCAATCAGCCAATGCATGCGCGGGAAATAGTTGTGATAAATCACCGGTTTGGGAAAGCGCGCTAAACCGCAAGCTGTTTGCCAATGAGTTATCAAAGACATATTGAACAGAGGATTTACAGAAAGAACTTCCGGGGCCGGGGGATCACATCACTTCTTCGAACACCGGGTGGTAGTATGCGGTGCCGCTGACGTTTTGCATGGCGATGGGGTCCAGGACCAGGATCATGAAAGCTTCGTCGGGGATACCGACCCATTGGCAACGGATGTTACGCAGCGATGCGGGGACGAAACCAAATCGCGGATAGTAATCGACATGGCCGAGCACGATGACATAGGGGATTTGCATGTCCGCCATGTGGTTGATGCCGGCTTTGAGCAGATTTGTTCCGATGCCTTGGAACTGGAAGTCGGGGTGGACTGCCATCGGCGCCAAGCCCATGCCCTGGACATCTTCCGTGGGCATATGGATGGTTGCTGGGGTAAAGAGGATATGGCCGACAATCTGCCCGTCCTCGTTTTCAGCAACCAGGCTGACGAAAGGCTGGGCATGTTCGCGGAGATGCGCAATGAGAAAGGCTTCATCCAGTCGCCCAAAGGCCAGTTGGTTCAAGTGCGTGATGGCTTCGACATCACCAGGTTGTTCGAGACGGATCTGCAAGGCTGACTCCCTTAGTACGCAGTCCATCTTACCGGACCTTGCAGTCGACGCAATATGGTTGAATCACAGGTCGAGTTTGTTTTGTTCCTGTTGTCCTGTTTGGATCAATTGTTCGAGCAGTTGGCAGATTTCGGACAACTTTTACTGCTGATGTGATGTGCGAGGAAGATGTTGTCAGGGATTTTAATCGACCTGGCGAACCAGGATTTTCCCTGCTGCCGTCATGCCCAGCGTCACCGCGTCGGTGTCCGGTGCTTGGACGGTGATGGCATCGACGACCTTGTCGTGAGAGAGCACGGTGATCGGCGTGCCGGGGCGCAGGCCGTGTTGATGCATGAACTGCAAAAACTCGCGTCCCTGGTCAGCGATACGGGCGACGATGAGCTTCTTGTGTTCCACACTATCTGCAAGACTCTGCAATGGCGCAGGCATGTGCGTCCCCTTGGCTGGGGGGATGGGATCGCCATGCGGATCGGTGTCGGGATGCCCCAGGTAGTCATCCATGCGTTCAAGGACTTTGTCGGAGATCGCATGTTCGAGCACTTCGGCTTCATCGTGCACTTCCGACCAGTCGAGTCCCAGTGCTTCCACGAGGAATAATTCGAGCAGGCGATGTCGCCGGAGAATGTGCAACGCCAACGTTTGACCTTTGTCGGTGAGTTTGACGCCCGAGCGGGGTTTGTAATCCACCAGGCCGGAGTCTGCGAGCGTTTTGATCATGGACGTACAGGTCCCGGGCACGACATCCATGGCTTTGGCCAGCTTGCCCATCGCAACGGTTTTGGTGGCAGTGCGCTGTTTCTGCTGTTGCAGATAGATCGTCTTGAGATAATTTTCAACAGTACTCGTAGGCATGCATTCTCCGGGCAGGACACGGTTTTTAACATGCGTAATTTACCCGCTGATGCGCGTACTTGCCACTTATTTAATCATGATCAAACCTGTTTGAACCGCCAAGTCGCCAAGGACGCCAAGATCGGAAAGAGAAAACGCTCTTAACTTGGCGTTCTTGGTGTCTTGGCGGTAAATCAAATTAAAAACAAGTTATCATACGCCCCATGCAAGCAGCGATTCTTTCCATCGGTGATGAACTGGTGCTGGGCCAAACGGTCGACACCAACTCCGCGTTTCTCTCTGCCCAACTGGCGTCCAGGGGGATCATGACCCTGCTGCACCAGACGGTGGCAGATGACATGCAGGCCATGGTCGACATGATCGAATATGCCTCACAACGCGTGGAGTTGATCATCATCTCCGGCGGGTTGGGGCCAACCGATGACGATCTGACCCGTCAGGCATTGGCCCAAGCCATGGGCGTCGAACTGGTGATGGATCACGAGCAACTGCCCGAGATCGAAGCGATTTTCACGCGTCGCGGTAAAGCCATGCCCGACCGCAACAAAATTCAGGCTTACCATCCCGTGGGCACCACCATGATCACCAACACCTGTGGCACAGCGCCCGGCATCATTGCCAAACTCAATAAGGCAACCATCTACGTCACCCCCGGTGTCCCCAGTGAAATGAAACGCATGTGGTACCTGAGCATTCTCCCTGACGTCATCAAGCTCGCACCGTCCAGGCGATTCATCCAGACCATCAAGGTCAACACCTTCGGCCGCGGTGAAAGCACCGTTGCTGAAGAACTCGGCGAACTTTTCGACCGTACACGCAATCCCAAGGTTGGCACCACCGTCTCCAAAGGCATTGTCTCCGTGCGCATCCGTAGTGAGTTTGATTCTGACGAGAAAGCACAGACCGAATTGCTCAAGACCGTCGAAGCGGTCAAAGACAAACTCGGGAGCATTGTCTATTCCACGGAGGAAATCACCATTCAGGAAGTCCTCGTCAACATGCTCAGAGAACGCAACATGACCGTTGCCACCGCCGAGAGTTGTACTGGCGGACTTATCGCCAAGTTCCTCACCGACATTCCCGGTTCGTCATCGGTGGTTAAAGGTGGTTGGGTGACCTATGCAAATGAAATGAAGATGCGCGAACTGGGTGTCCCCGAAGACATGCTCATGGAGCATGGTGCCGTCAGTGAGCCTGTCGCGCTGCACATGGCAAAGTCCGCCCGTCAGCAAGCCGATAGTGACCTTGCCGTCAGCGTCACCGGTATCGCAGGCCCGGATGGTGGCAGTGATGAAAAACCGGTCGGCACCGTTTGGATGTGGATCGCAGACCGCTATGGCGTCACCGCCCGCAAGTTCCTCTTCAACGGCACGCGTGATACTGTCCGCGACCGCACCGCCAAGATGGCATGCCAAATGCTGCGCATGAGATTGCTCAACGAAGACGACACTGCCATGACGATCGGATAAAGCAAACCGCTTGCGGTTTAGCGCTCCATGAAACATACGTTAACCCATTGTTTTCGAATCTCGCTTGACGCGATAAACCGCAAGCGGTTAAAGATCCAGACGAAATCCGAAATCTGTCACTCACTTCATCTGTTTCAACAACGACGGCATGTCAATCACCGCAATCCCACTCACCGAGTCGGCCATCGCGTAGGGCAGGACCAGCATGTTCTTGTGGAGCATCGCACCACAGCTGTAGAGCACGTTGGGGACGTAGCCTTCACGTTCGGATTCGTCCGGTGCCATCAGCGGTTCTCTGAGATGACCGATCACCTTTGTCGGGTCTTCCAGATCAAGCAGGATCGCACCAAGCACATACCGGCGCATCGGTCCGACGCCATGCGTCAGCAGCAGCCAACCTTCGGGAGTTTCGATGGGTGAACCGCAGTTACCCAGCTGCACCAGGTCCCAGGGCAGCTCAGGAGCTTGGAGTAACTCCGAATCGCCCCAGAAGTGAATGTGATTGGATCGGGAGATCGTGATGTCCTGGCCGTTCTGGCGACCTATCATGAAGTACTCGCCATTGATCCGACGGGGGAAGAGTGCAAAGCCTTTGCCATGCGCGCCGGTCCCGTTGAGCGATCGAATGTGATAGGTTAAGAAGTCGCCGGTCTCGATGAGCTGGGGCATGATCCGCGAACCGTCGTAAGCCGTGTAGGTCGCGTAGTACCAGGCGTTGCCATCGTCTTCGACGAAGCGGACAAAGCGTGCATCTTCCAAGCCGTTCTTCTCCACTTCGGAGACGGGAAAAAGGATGCGTTCACTGATGTCTGAGTCACAGGAAAAGTTGACGGTGTAGTTACTCTCAGCAAGCCAGCGAAGTGTCTGCACACAACGGTGATCCGACGCTTTCATGTGCTGTTCGTCACATGTTGCTGCGATGGCCTGTTCCATCTCCATGCGCGTGAAATGCTCCGGCAGTTTCTCAAGCACACTACGGTTGATATTCCCCGCAGCACCCAGTTCCTTGAGTTTGCGCAGCACGAGAATTTTTTCGTACAACGCATCGGTATGAATCTCCGGTTGCGATGAGAAGTTACTCGATGCTTCCATCTGCACATCGCCATCTGCTGTCAACATCCCCGAGCGGAAGGCGACCGATGAGATATGACCTTCACCCACCGCACGGAACGAGAGAATGAATTTGCAGCCACCCTTGGGCACGCCCGATTGATCCGGCGCAGCGACGATACTGGGGTTAAAGTATGCAGCAGCAGCGAAGCTGTATTCGAGACTGAAGTAGGCACCGAGTAGCAGTTGATGCGTGGTCGGTAACCGCTCAAGCTCAATGAGTAATTCTGTGTGACATTGCTGAACGACCTGGCTGCAGACACGGGCATAGTGTCTGCGATAGATCGCTTCGGAGTTCTTGTGACGGGTGTCGAAGAGCGCGCAGGTTTCCTGCCAGGCCTGATCTTTATCCGCGGTCGATAATGCCAGAAACCGCCTTAAAAACGGCTCAAAACGTTCCCCGGGAGCAGCATTGAAATACCGAACGATGACTTTATGACTGTGGGCTGCAAAACGCTCATCCTGGCGGGCAATGGTTATACCAGGATGGCTTGTGTCTTGGATGGACATTTTAACTCCTTGGATGCCATGATCATTTCGGCCTGGGCCAACAGGTAGGCCAACGTGCTTTCGGCGCCTTGGTTTTCGTTGAGTCGGTCGGCATGCAGACCATCGCGACAGCCACCAATTTCCGGGTCGTACACTTCGACACCCAGATCGTTGGCACCGAGGAACCAGCCAAAGGCGCGGACGGCTTCGTCGTACCAACGCGCGTCACCCGTCAGACGCCAGGCACTCAGTGATGCGGAGACCTGCGTGTAGGCTTCGACGGGTTGCTGGTCGAAGATCGCGCGCTTGCCACCCTTGACATACCAGCCATCCGAACCGATGGGGCGGAAGATACCTCCCTTACCGGTCTGGACTTTGGTCAGCCATTTGAGTGCAGCAAGACCGGCGTCGGCCCACTGGTTGTTCTGTGCGTCATAACCACTGATCAGTAGCGCTTCAGCCATGCGTGCGTTGGAGTAGGTCACAGTGTTTTCAAACCATTTCCAGTCGGAGGTCGCATTCTCGCTGTAAAGTGACATCAGGCGGCCTGCCAGTTCATCGCGTAACTTGCGGACGCGTCGGTCCCCGCCGTAACGCTTGAGATATGCTGAGCAACCGAGAATACTGAACATCCATGAGCGTGGTGAGTTAAAGGTCTCTGCGGCATCCAGTCCCTTGATAAACAGGTTTGAACAAAGCGTGCGGTCTCCCAGGTGATGATCCGATCCAAGGATCGCACCTAACGCCCAGAGCGTTCGTGCATGGGAGTCGGTAGAGCCGACCTCTTCAAGCCAGCGTCGATCGTAGGACATGAAATTGCGGAAGCGCTTTTTACCATCGTTCCACGCATAGTGAATGAACGTTTGATAGCGGTCCGCCAATTGATGCAGCAGCGGATCGATCTCCGGATCATGGCCGGTGAGAATGCTGCAGAACAGCAAAGCGCGGGCATTGTCATCAATGCAGTAACCATGGTTGGCATCGGGGATGGTGTAAATCGCGTGCTGGAAAATGCCGGTGTCATCACTGAGTGTTTTTAAATGCGTCAGGTTGATGTCGGGCAAAATCAAACGATCCGGTGGCTGAACCTTGTGTGATGATTTGATGTAACGATACTCGTTGCGACCGGTATGGAAAAGCTCCATGTACTGATCGGCAACGGTGCTCCAGACCATGCTGCGCCCGTATTGGTAGGCTTTTTTACGCATGGTGTTTCGCTTCACATCATCATCAAGCAGGTCGATGGTCGCGGTGGCGATGGCGTCGGGATCCTTAAATCCAACAAGCACACCACGCTCTTCATCGAGCAGTTCCTGGGCATGCCAGTAAGGTGTGGAGACAACCGCTTTACCTGCACCCAAAGCGTAAGCCAGTGTTCCTGAGGTGATCTGGGCTTCGCTGAGATACGGCGTGAGATAGATATCTGCTGCACCGATGTACTGCATGAGTTCTTCGGTTTCGACAAAGCGATTCTGGAACATCAGGTGATCGGCTACGCCAAGTTCCTCAGCCAGACTCACCAGCGATTCACGGTAGCTTTCGCCGGAGTGTGCTTTGACGTGCGGGTGGGTGGCGCCCACGATCATGTACACCGCTTCGGGATGTTCTTTGACGATGGCGGGTAGGGCCTTGATCGCATATTCCAGGCCTTTGCCCGGTGAGAGCAGGCCGAAGGTCAGCAGCAGTTTGCGACCTTCCACGCCGTACTGGTCTTTGTAATAACTGGGATCAACGAACGGCACGTCGTGAATACCGTGGTGAATCATGGCAATTTTGGATTGGTCAATGCCGTAGATGTCACGGAGAAAATCAATACCGTGCTGACTCATGGTGACCAGTCGGATCGAGCGGTCCGCCAGTTCGTTGAGGATGTCACGTTGTTCGGAGCACGGGTCTTTGAGGATGGTGTGCAGCGTGGTGATGACGGGCATTTTCAGTTCATCGAGCAGGTCAAGAATGTACTTGCCATATTCCCCGCCGAAGATGCCGTATTCATGTTGCAGGCAGACCGCATCGACATCATTGATGTTCAGGAAGTCTGCAGCACGTTTGTAGTCGATGAGTTTGTTGTCGCGGATTTCAAAGCGAACAGGAGGCGGGTAATCGTAACCTTCAGGTTGGTCATTCATCGGCAACACCCAGAAGTTGGTCTTAGGGTGTTTGGTTTGCAGCCCGGCCACAAGATCGTGGGTGAAGGTGGCCAGGCCACACTTACGGGGTAGGTGATTACCGATAAACGCTACCTGCCGGATCTGACTGGAATGACTCATAATTTTGAATGCTCCTTGTTGCTTGATGGTCCATTCATGTGCCAACAATGGCGCTTTCACCGAACCGTACGAATCAAAACGCACATCGGTTCGAAGCTAAAGTGCCCGGACATCAAGCCGCGTGAGCAAGCCTCCTTGTAAAAATTGTCTGGTACTTACTGGTGATATTGCAATGACCGTACCAGCAAGGACAAAAGTGGCACTCGGCCCCTTCACATTGTAAGGGATGTTCATCAAAAACCCGTAAAACAAAGGTCTAATTGTCATTTTAATGTTTGCTTAATATTGAACACGGTATGCGCGCATATTAAGCAATTGCCTTAAAAACAGGCGGATTTGATCAGTGTTTCAATGTTAGTCAGGTATTCACGAAAAAAGTCATGACTCTCCTGTCATCCTATTTCGTCATTGCCTTATTGTTAGTTTTGAGAAGTTAGTCAATGCGTTTATCTGTGTCCGTCATTCCCGCGCAGGCGGGAATCCAGTGGCATTCTGTTGACGCTTGCAGTTCTCACTGGACTTCCGCTTGCGCGGGAGTGACGATGTGTGGTGCTATCAATGACAAACAACCGATGGCAGCAAAGATGAAAAAGTAAGACAATCAGCGACTCGGGCGAGTCGCGGCATTAATGAAGGATCACAGTTTAGGGGTGTGATCTTATTTACCGCTGTTAAGGAAGAACTCCATCAACTCGTGGCCGTGCTTGATCTGCAGGTCACCGTGCTGTGCATTGGTTTCGTTGAACGGCTTGGGGACGACGTTATTGATGTGTTTACCTGCCATGACAAACGGCGGGGGTGTTGGGTCATGCTTGCGTGTGGCGACTGAGGTGTAGTGGTCGGGCAACACGAGAATGCGATAGCCGCCGAACTCATCGCTGCGGTCTTCGAGCACTTTGTGGATCGGGCCGACGATGTGTTTGTCGATGGCTTCGATCGCGCCGACCTTGGATTCGGCATCAGCTTGGTGTGATGCTTCGTCAGGTGCCTCGACATGGACGCAGACGACATCGTAATCGTCAATGGCTTTGATGCCATGCTCACCGGCAGCAGCATAATCCTGATCATGGTGGTAACTGGTCTGGTCTGGGACATCCAGGCGATCCCAACCGATGAAGGAAGCGATGCCCGCGAGTAAGTCCACTGCGGTGATCATCGCGCCCTTGAGTCCGAAGCGTGATTCGAAGCTTGGGACGATGGGCTTTTGGCCTTGCCCCCAGGGCCAGATGTGTGTTGCCAGCGCTTCACCCAAGTCGCGGCGGGTGAGGTTGACTTCGTGACCTTCAAACAACTTGGCACTCTGATCAATCAGTGTGTTGAGCAATTCTGCATTGGGACCTTTGGGGCGGTACTTGTCCATCTCTTCGCCGGGAATGTCATGCGGCGGGGGGGTCTTGAGCTTGGACCAGTCACGGCCCTTGCGATCGTCTCTGTTCGACTGGTCCACGAGGATATTGCGATAACTCACGCCGGGGTAGACCTTGATGTCATCATCCTCAATGAGCTTCACAAAATCAGTCAGGAGTTGCTTACCTTCCTTGGAACTGATCGCGCCCGCGGAGTGATCCTGCATGAGTTTTTCAACGACGGTGACAAAGTTGATGCGGAATATCCAGTCGGCTGGGTCCAGGTCGATCCCCAATGCAGCAGCTTCCAGCGGCGCACGCCCCTTGTGATACTTCACCGGCGAGTAACCCAGCAGTGACATGCTGCAGACATCCGAACCGCAGGGAAACCCCTCAGGCGTGGTCGCAACTGTGCCCTGGCGACCGGTCATGGCCAGCTTGTCCATGTTGGGGATGTGAGCAGCTTCAAACGGCGTCTTGCCTTGAAGTTCTTCAAGCGGATGGTCGGCAGCGCCGTCTGGGATGATGATGACGTATTTCATTGGCGAAGGGATTAGTGATTAGAGATTAGAGATTAGTGATTAGGGTTAAAGAAAGCAGCGACGAGTGTGAGCCCGTCGCTGCGATCAAGTTTGATATTGTACAGGAAATTTGGGTTATTTGCCTTTGCCTAATCCCAAATCCCTAATCACTAATCCCCGGTTTTTCTCAGTGTTCATGCAGCGATTCGTCGACTTCGTGTTTGGCGGCAATCTTGGCCAAAGGTTCCTTGATGCACGGGGCATCCAGACGAACCGGTGCGCTGGAGCGGGGGGCTGCCCAGTTCACAGCGTTGGCAAGCACGCGACGGACGTTCTTGTCATAGTAAATCGGGAAGGTTTCGTGACCGGGACGGAAGTAGAAAATGCGACCCTTGCCACGCGTCCAGCAGTTACCGCTGCGAAAGACTTCGCCACCTTCAAACCAACTGATGAAGACCTGTTCATCGGGCGCGGGGATGTCGAAATATTCGCCGTACATCTCGGTGTGTTCCAGTTCGAAGCATTCACCTTCCAGACCGTCCGCAATGGGGTGACCGCTGTTGACGCACCAGAGAATTTCGCGTTCAGCAGCTTCACGCCAGCGCAGTGAACAGGTGGTACCCAGCAGACGCTTGAGAATCTTGGAGTAGTGACCGGAGTGCAGCACGATCAGACCCATGCCTTCGAGGACGCGCTTCTGAACCTTGTCGACGATTTCGTCTTTGACTTCCTTGTGTGCACAGTGGCCCCACCAGGTCATCACGTCGGTGTTGGCAAGGACTTCATCGGTCAGGCCGTGTTCCGGTTCATCGAGAGTCGCAGTGCGGACGACGACATTGCTGCCAAGGTGTTCTTCGATGGCAGCTTTCATCACCATGTGCATGCCATCGGGATAGAGTTTTTTGACTTCTTCGCTTGTGTGTTCGTGGCGGTATTCATGCCAAACGGTTACGCGGATCGGATCGGACATCGTGCACTCCAGTTGGAAGTTGGGTGTAAAGGGTTACGGAAAGATACAACTTTATCCGATGGCAGGGGGGATGCAAGCGGATTGGGGGGATTCGAGCGAATATCGGAAACCGGCGCATGGATTGCGTCAGTTTGTTCGTTGCAGGTGGGTAATCGTATGGCTTTCAACACAGAGTCACAGAGGCACAGAATTGGAAATGAGTTTAGAACCAAATTTGATTTATTGTTCTGACGGGCCTGATCTGTTGAAATGCTCAATTCCTCAGCGGTATGTACTTTAATCCACAAAATTCTCTGTCTTGAACTCTGTATCTCTGTGCCTCTGTGGTGAAAGCCATAACGTCCGACATCCGTTATAATGCCTCTTATGAGCAATACCCTCGATAACAAGATTCTCGGTAAACCCGTGGCAGACAGCATCATGCAGACCACGGCAGCCCGTGTCGCCAACATCAAAGCCAAGACCGGCAAGACCGTCTGCCTGGCGACCGTCCTTGTCGGTGAAGATCCGGCGTCGCACACCTATATCCGTATGAAACACAACCGCTGTGAGCAGGCTGGCATCGCATCGCGACATATCAAACTCGATGACAGCACCACCACCGAGCAGTTGGTGGCAACGATCACCGAACTGGGCGCAGACCCGGACGTGCATGGCATTTTGCTTCAGCATCCGGTTCCCAAGCAGATCGACGAACGTGCTGCATTTGAAGCGATTCCAGTTGCCAAGGATGTTGACGGTGTGACCTATGGGAGCTTCAGTCGCATGTGGTTTGATGAACCGGGCTGCTTCCCAAGCTGTACCCCGCAAGGCATTATGCTTTTGCTGGAGTCTGCCAACATTGATCTTTCCGGTAAGCACGCGGTGGTCATCGGTCGCTCGCCGATTCTCGGTAAGCCCATGGCCGGTTTGCTGCTTGCCAAGAATGCCACAGTGACGATTTGTCATAGCCGCACCAAGGACCTCCCCCAGATGGTCAAGCAGGCTGACATCGTGGTTGCTGCCGTTGGCAAGCCTGAGTTTGTCCAGGGTGATTGGCTCAAGGAGGGTGCGATTGTCATGGACGCCGGTTACAACCCCGGCAATGTCGGCGATGTCCACTTCGACTCGGCAGCCAAAGTCGCCAGCCTCATCACCCCCGTCCCCGGCGGTGTCGGCCCGATGACGTTGGCCGTCCTCATGCAACAGACTTCACTGGCAGCAGCACAGCAACTTGGCGTCACTGAATAAAACCATTTGAACCGCCAAGACGCCAAGGACGCCAAGATCAATCAGAGTTTTTGACGCTCTGAACTTGGCGCTCTTGGCGTCTTGGCGGTAAAACAAAAAATTATGTCCCAACTAAACAACCCATACCAGATTCAACGAACCACCGGCGTGTGTGCTTTTACCGAGCGTAAGCTTGAACCCGGTGAAGAGTATGTCGCGACCCTTGTCGATGCACCTTTGGAAGAAGGTCAGAAACCCGGTAAAGATGATCCGGGCTTCATCCGCATTGATATCTCCATGCAGGCTTGGGACGAAGGCAAACGACCGGAGAATCTGTTCAGCTTCTGGAAGACCACCGTTCCCGAACCGTCCAAGAAGAAAAAACTCTTTGTCGATGACAGTGTGCTGATGAACCTGCTGCTGCGTCTGGCTGACGAAACCCAGCCGCAGCGTCAAGCTTTTCGTTTTGTGATCGCTTTGATTCTCATGCGTAAAAAACTCCTGCGATACGACAAATCCGCCAAGCAGGAGGATGGCACGGAAGTCTGGACGATGACACCCAAGATGGATGTAGCCAAGGGACACATGGGCAAGTGGGACGAAAAAAACAAGCTTCAGATCATCGACCCGCACCTGGATGAAGACCAGATTCAACAGGTCTCCGACCAGCTTGGTCAGATCCTCGAAGGCGAACTCGAATAACACCTCATGAATCGGGGAGTCGACCTTATGCGTATTCAACAACTCGGATTGTTCCTGCTCGCCTGCGCCTGTCTTGGCTTGGGCGGCTGTGAGCTTTTCCCCAAGAACACCAGTAACACCGCGGTCCCTTCTGCCTATCAGCGTCCGCCGTTGATCATGCCCAGCTATGGGAAATTGGTCGAAGGTCACAACAGTCACATTCAAGGTCTCACACGAGTCTGGGCCAAGGCCAATATCGACGTGACGTATCGTGATGACGAAGGCAAAACCAAGAAAGAGTCCGGCGATCAATCGACACTCATGATCGACCTGCCTCAAAATGTCGCGCTCTCGCTGGGCAAGTTTGGATTAGGCACACTGCTTTGGGCAGGCTGTGATGATGAGCATTTCTGGTTCTTCGATCTCATCGGCGAAAAGAGCATGCTCTACGGTTCACACAGTTCGTTGTCGCATGTGAACATTCGCAATTTGCCTTTGCAAGTTCGCCCTGCGGATATCCCGATGTTGCTGGGACTTTTACCTTTGAATCCTAACGGGCAGGCCAAAGTCGGTTGGGAGCGGGGTTACTTCACCATTGAACCTGCTGATGCGAATGTGAAGATTCTCATCGACCCGGTTTCCTATGCTGTGCGTCAGGTGATTATTTTTGCGCCCGATGGTCAGCCTGCTGTGGTTTCGACATTGAATCAGCTTTATGGTTTACCCTTGGCTGGTAGTGACGCCAAAGCCTATTTGCATCTTGCGGTCCGCATTGATGTGCCTTCGGAAGGTTTCATGATGAACGCCAAACTCTCACAGGTCACCGACGCCAAACCCGGCGTGGATCGCGCTAAAGACAAAGCCTTTGCCCGCGGATTTGATTGGCATTATCTGGCTGACCGTGCATTTAAAATCCCACTGGATAAACGCATCGACATCGACCAGGAAATGCGCCGGTAATCTTCGCGATACACCCATCGCCATCAACAGTCCAAGTAAAGCCCGCGGGACTTTCGTTCCCGAGGCCATGCACACATTTCGATCAATAGAGCGTTCCCAATCCATCTGTCGCGTTTTGTCTTGCTGCATGGCTCCTTGCCTGTGTCGATTTGCATCGGGATGCTCGCATCGCCTGCTTCAATCTCCTTGGTAATGATCCATTCGCTAGCGACAAAGACGCTACAGATGGATTGCGAACGCTCTAGCCATCGTCAATTTCTACTTTCCGTCACTCCCGCGCAGGCGGGAGTCCAGTGGAACCTGCAAGTGCGCACAGAATGCCACTGGATTCCCGCCTGCGCGGGAATGACGAGTTCGTAGATGAAATGCAGAGAATCTCTTCGAATTATTTCAATACCATACAACCACAGAAAAACACGGCTGTGACATGTCGCCACAACCGTGTTTGATATTCGTTTTGAGATTCAACTCCGATCAAGTTTCGCTGGTGCACTTGTCGTAGAACTCAACGTACTTGTCTTTGTTTTCTTCATCCGCACGACAGGCCATGGCTGCACGCGGGTGTTGATTCAGCAGTCCGCCGATGGCGTAGGGGATCGTCGGACCCCATTCCATTTCCTTGCGCAGATCAACAAAGTAATCTTGAAGGAGTTTGTAGATCGGGCGTTCGTGGAACTTGGGATTACGCAGGAATCCGATGAGCAGTTCCATCGGGCAGTTGCCTGCACCGCGACCTAAGCCCATCATCGTTGCGTCGATGCGATTGCAACCGAGGATGATGGCTTCGATGGTGTTGGCAAAGGCAAGCTGCTGGTTGTTGTGAGCGTGGATGCCGATTTCCTTGCCGGTAGCAAAGCCCTGGTACTTCTTGACGAGGTAGTCGATCTGTTCGCGGTACAGCGCGCCAAAGCTGTCGACGACGACGACCGTGCTGCACGGCGTCTGTGCGATGACTTCCAACGCCTGATCCAGTTCGGGTTCTGAGGCGGTGGAGACAGCCATGATGTTGCAGTAGACTTCGTAGCCTTTTTCGTGGGCATCGTGAATCATGTCCACCGCGATGGGAATCTGGTGCAGGTAGGTTGCAACACGAATGATGTCGAGTACCGAATCGCTCTTGGGCAGGATGTCTTTCTTGTAGTCACACTTTTCAGCATCCGCCATGACCGCGAGTTTGAGGTCCGTGTCATTGTCGCCGACGATCTTGCGGATTTCTTCTTCGTCGGAGAACTTGAACGGGCCGAAGTCGTCGGTGCTAAAGAGTTTTTTGTCACCCTTGTAGCCGATTTCCATGGCATCAATCCCCGCTTCAACACAGGTCTGATATACAGCCTTGACCAACTCGGGATCGAACTTGTGATTGTTCATCAGACCGCCGTCACGGATCGTGCAGTCCAGAACCTGTAATTCAGGGCGATAGGTCACCCACGGTGCTTTGGTTTCGCTCATTTTTTTCGCTTCCTTCTGTCTCACCGGAGATTTTCGGTGGGCAAAGATTGTATGGGTTGGGGCTCTGGATAGCAAAAAAGACTACGGGGTCTGTAGGTTTGGGTTAACCACGAAGCGGCTGTGTTGTTTGTCAAGGGCTTTACCTCAAGCGCCGGCGGCTTTTTTCCCCGGAAGGGCTTGGGCCTGAG
>PAIY01000125.1 GCA_002704825.1 Phycisphaeraceae bacterium | reverse complement strand
CTGATTCGGGCTCGTTTGCAATTGATGATATGGAGCTTTCCGATCCGGTGGGGATTGCAACAGACAACGGCGAGAAACTCTGGCTGCTGGATAGTGATGGCAATATCACCGTCATGAATGATGTCGGTGGCATTCTCGGTCAGTGGCATGCAGAGGGTCTGGTTAATCCGACGGGGATCACCGTCGATGGTCATGATCTTTATGTGGTCGATGCAGGCAGCCATTCCGTGGTTCGCTTCTCGCATCAGACCAATCGTGTGGAGGGTGCGGTCAGTGGTGATGTGGTCTTCACTTTGCACGTTGACAACGCCCATGCAGATGACCTGGTGACTGATGGTCATCACATCTGGGTGGTTGACAGTCAAGCTGACGAAGTGTTCGTCTATGAAATGGATGGCGATCTGGACGGCCGTTGGCAGTTGGATACACGCAACAGCAATGCGTCAGGTATCACCATTGGTAATCATCATCAGAAGGACATCTGGACGGTGGATCGAGTGACCGGTGAAGTCTTCAAATACAGCAACGCGATGTATTGGGGTTTTAAATCCGGCCCGATGACTGCTTCGGATGTCGATGCATTGCATGGTGAAAATCTCCAACCCGAAGCCATTGCCGACCCGCTGAATCTGGTGGGGGCTGTGGATGATATCACGGATCTGTTTGAGGGTGTGACGCTGACCGATCTGTCAGATCGTTTTGATGCAACCTATGGCACGACCTCTTACAACCTGGCAGAGCAAACATTGCTTGCTCAATTGGAACTGATCAATAGCTCCAACAGTGATGTGGATGGTCCACTGATTCTAGGCATTATCAATCTCTCCGACCCCGATGTCAGTGTGTTGGACATTGATGGTGTGACCAGTGGTGGCATGCCGTACTTTGATCTGACAAGCATGCTTGAGGAGGGCAGCATTGCCCCCGGCAGTTCGCTATCGGATCTTGTGCTGCGATTTGAAAATCCCAATGAAGGTCGCTTTACCTATGACCTGGTGATCATGGGCACACTCAATGAAGCACCGTATTTCACCAGTTCGCCGGAGTTGACGGTTTCGCCCGATGTGCCTTATGTGTACGACGCCGATGCGATTGATCCTGATGGGGATGTGCTGACATACACGTTATTGTCATCACCCGATGGTATGACGATTGATAGTGCGACGGGTCAGATCAATTGGGCACCCACGGCTGAAGATGAAGGCAATTACAGCGTGATCATCCAGGTCGATGACGGACGTGGTGGCAGTGCTCAGCAGTCTTACAACTTGACCGTCGAAACCGTTCCCAACCGTCCGCCATTGTTTGTGACCACGCCTGTGTTGGATGCCAACGTGGCGACAGCGTACATGTACGATGCCGACGCGGTGGATCTGGATGGTGATGTGCTGACCTACACTTTGCAGTCGGGCCCGGAGGGGATGTCGATTGATTCAATGACAGGTCAGATCAATTGGACGCCTTCAGATGATCAACTTGGTGAACACAACGTATCGATTCTGGTTGATGATGGGCAGGGCGGTCAAGCCACACAGGATTACACCATACTGGTTTTACCTGCTGAGGGTAATCATGCGCCGGTGATTACAACATTGCCAAACTTGAGCGTTGCATCCAGTGTGACAAACGATAGTGGCATTCGCTCCGTCGCATTTAATACAACCGTTCGTGATTTTGATTATTCACATCCTGATTTCCAATCCTTCCTCTCAGGCCAGATCAATAATCTGGTGATGGATCAGCTTGGTACGGACCGAACACCTGTAGCCAATACTGAAAATTCGTCGTTCTATAGTGCAATCACATCCGCTGAGTCGTTCTACGATTGGTATCACGATGTCGAGGGTGTGAATATGACTGCCCAGATACCGTTGGTCTTTACTGAGACCGAAGAAGGTTCAGGATTGTTTGTGTATAACAGTAGTTCCTTCTTCCCGATCAATGGCATGTTGTTACAGGAAGGTTCCGGTGGCACAAACTATGCCTTCACACTTGAGATGCATTCCACATTCACCTATCTGGGAGGTGAGACATTTAACTTCACGGGTGACGATGATGTCTGGGTCTTTATCGATGATCAACTTGCTGTGGATATTGGCGGTGTGCATGGTGCGGTTTCCAAGTCAGTCAATCTTGATGATCTGAATCTGACGATTGGAGAGAGTTATACATTTGACCTGTTCTTTGCTGAACGTCATACCTCAGAATCAAATTTCCGTGTTTCGACGACGCTGCAGCTCGGTGATTTTCAGCAGTATGACTACGATGTTAATGCGATTGATGCTGATGATGATGTGCTGACTTACGAGTTGCTTGATGCACCTGAGGATGCAACGATTGATTCTGAAACAGGCGAGATCACATGGCAGCCCAGTGAACTTGGCACGTACAGTTTCACGATGCAGGTCAGAGATGGTAAAGGTGGATTTGATTCACAGACATGGGAAGTTGAAGTCAAGGAATTGTATTCAGATAATCAGGACCCCGTGTTCGACTCAACGCCGACGGTACTTGATGCTCAGGTGGGGCGTGCATGGGTCTATGACGCCGATGCAACGGATCCCGATGGTGACCGTGTGCTGTATTCCCTGCTTCAATCGCCTGTGGATGATGACAATCTTATCGATAGCACGACTGGTGTTTTGACGTGGACACCGACAGCAGCAGGTCAATACACCTTTACTATTAGAGCTATTGATGACTTTACAGGTCGATCAGATCAGACATTTGTTGTTAACGTGGTTGAGTCAGATGATCCTGTTAATACACCGCCGATCTTCTCGACGACGCCTGAACTTGAAATTGAAGCGGGGCAAACATGGACTTACGACTTTGCCGCGATGGATGCCCAAGCTGATGCCGTGACATATCGTTTGTCTTTAGCACCCGAGGGAATGGTCCTTGATGCTGATTCACATCAATTGATTTGGCAGACACAGTCGGATCAAACCGGATCACACAAGATCATTCTCAGCGCGACCGATAGTCTGGGAGAAGTGTCTGCACAGGTCTTTACCCTGAACGTGCAAGCAGCCAACCGTGCACCAGGATTTGTAACCACCGCCATCGACGATGCCGTGGTGGGCAACATATATCAGCAGAAAATTGAAGCGATTGATCCAGATGGTGATACATTGAGTTTCAGCTTGATCGATCCTGCATCCGGTATGGTGATTGACCCGGATACCGGTTTGATTGAATGGACACCATCTCTTACGGATATTGGTGATCGTGAAGTTACCGTTCGCATTGCAGATGGACGTGGCACGTTCGTTGAGCGAACTTTTACTTTCAGCGTTTCTCAACTTGCAGTCAATTCGATACCCGTCATCACTTCGGTGCCCACGGGCCCGGCACTGGCGGATGCGGATTACCGTTATATTGTGACGGCTGAGGATGCCGATGGTGATGTTCTGTCTTACAGTCTGACGCAATCCCCTGTGGGAATGACCATTGATGAACATACCGGTGAGTTGAGTTGGTTGCCAGGTCAGGAATTCATTGGCAACACGGTTGACGTTGCGATTCGGGTTGGCGACGGTCGTGGCGCCTATACAACACAGTCATTCAGTTTACCTGTGTCTGAACAGTCGATTGAAAACAATACTTTGCCAACGATCACGTCTGATCCGACCGGTCCTGCAACGGTGGGGCGTCAGTACCGTTATGTCATTGTTGCAAGTGATGCCAATGGTCAAACGCTGACCTATTCGCTTGCCAACGGGCCTGAAGGTGCAGTGCTTGATCCTGTGACAGGTGTTTTGACATGGACACCCGTAGATCATCAGGCTGGAACGCACAGCATTGTCATCGAGGTATCCGATGGACTTGACACTGTGAGTCAGTCCTTCGATCTGGAAGCAGTCGTTGATAGCAATAATTCTGCGCCCGATATCGATTCATTGCCAACTGGTCCGGCGGTGGTCGGTTTGCCTTGGCAGTATGCGATTCAGAGCAGCGATATCGATGGTGATGAAGTGATTTTGACATTGACCGATGCACCGGTTGGTGCGGTATTGGATGCGCAAACCGGTATTTTGTCCTGGGCACCTGATGCTGACGGACTGTACAGCTTTACGGTGACAGCTGCTGACGGACGCGGTGGTTTGGTAAGTCAGAGTTTTGATCTACTGGTCAATTTGCCTGAAAACGCAGTCAATACTGCTCCTGTGATTTTAACCACACCGGCTGGTTCAGCCATTGCGGATGAGCTTTATACTTACTCTTTTGCAGCCAGTGATGCGGATGGTGATCCACTTACATACAGTCTTGATACCACCATTGTCGGTATGAGTATTGATGCGCAGACGGGAGTACTGACCTGGACGCCGGACAACAGTTTGATTGGAACCTCACAATCGGTGGTGATACGTGTTGATGATGGGCGTGGCGGCATCTTGACTCAGAGTTTTGATTTGGATGTGGTTGACAATGTCCCGGAAAATAATGCAGCGCCGATCATTACGTCGACACCATCAGGTTCACCGATGGTTGGGCGTTTGTACCGTTATCAGGTGACCGCCACTGATGCGAATGGTTCGACGCTGTCATATGCGTTAAGCGATGCTCCACAAGGGATGCAGATCGATGCAACGAGTGGACTGTTAACATGGACACCTGGCGATGGCCAGCTGGGTGATGCGTCGGTTGTACTGACGGTGACCGATGGCACGAATACTGTCAGCCAATCCTTTACTCTGACGGTACTCAGTGACGCTAATAATAACTTACCAACGATAGGTTCGACACCTTACGCGACTGCAGCGGTTGATCGTCCCTATCAGTATCAGGTCGTAGCGGCAGATTCGGATGGCGATGTTCTTCGCTATGGCCTGGTTGATGCTCCGGTCGGTATGCAAATCAATGAATCGACAGGCTTGCTCACCTGGACACCGACAAGTGTTCAGGAAGGCGAACATACCATTGCAATCAATGTCTACGATGGGCGTGGTGGTGTCGCCATTCAGACAATGAGTTTGCAGGTTTCGATGCCCAAAGATAATCAAGTGCCGGTTATTGACAGTCAGCCGCGCATCACAACACAGATTGACACACATTACCGTTATGACATTTCCGCTAATGATCCGGACGCCAGTGGTAATGAACAGTTGATTTATACGCTTCTCCAGGCTCCATCTGGTATGTCAGTTAACAGCAGTGGTGCTTTGACGTGGACACCTGATAGTAGCCAGTTGGGTAATCATGATGTGGTGCTTGAAGTGACTGATTCGCAGGGTGCATCCCAATCCCAAAGTTTCACTTTGACGGTGACTCAGGAAGCAACCAATCAGGCACCGGTGATCACATCAATTCCTGATGTCGCTGCAAAGGTTGGAAATACTTATCGCTATGAATTGAAAGCAAGTGATGCGGATCATGATACCGTGGTCTTCCTGTTGGAAAATGCCCCGCAAGGCATGTCGATAACACAGACTGTTTCCGGTCATGCAATTTTGACTTGGCAGCCTGATGTCGATCAACTCGGGCAGCATACCATTGAAATTACGGCCATGGACCCATACGGCTTAAGCACGAGTCAAACCTTCACACTTCAAGTTTATGGCGGTAATGCAGCACCGTTGTTCAGTACTACTGCTAACACACAAGCTGTCGTTGGTCAGTCCTACAATTACACAGTGAATGCAGTGGATCCAGATGGCGATCATGTCACGTATCAATTGCTTGCAGGACCAGGCAACATGAGCATTGACGCAGAGTCCGGTGTGATCAGTTTCACGCCGATTGCCAGTCAGGAAGGGACAATTGACAATATCACCGTTGCAGCCATCGACGAACTTGGTGCCTTTAGCAAACAAACATTTTCGTTGGTTGTCCAGGCTGCTCCGCCCAACGTACGGCCTGAGATCACTTCCAGTCCGACCACCTTCGCCATTGTGGGGGTTCCTTACGAATATCAGATGCAGGCAACGGACGCAGATGATCCGACCGGGCAGACATTGACCTATAGTCTGTTGTCAGGTCCTGCTGATGCCAGCTTGGATGCCAATACCGGTTTGTTGACATGGACGCCGTCTGAATCGACGATCACTCAGTTCTCGATTGCAGTGTTCGATTCACAAGGCGCAGGTTCAGTTCAGAATTTCTCGATCCAGTCCCGTGCAAACAATGCGCCCGTGATCAACTCCACGCCCATCGAATCAGTTACGGCAGGGGCGTTGTATCGTTACTCCATTCTCGCAAACGATCCTGATGGGGATGCCATCACCGTGGAGTTGGTTGATGGACCTGCGGGAATGGTGTTAGACCAATACAACAGATTGGTCTGGAGTGGTTCGGATACGGCGGCATCTGAGCCTGGCACCAGTTACACCGTGACCGTGCGTGTGACGGATACATTCGGTTCGCAAGCGCTACAGATATTTGATTTGACGGTCGTTGCAGATAATCAAGGCCCGACGGCTTACGTCGTACCTTCCACGCAGACGCCTGCGATCAATCAACCATTGTCTATTGCAATCGTGGTATCCGATAACGTTGGTGTTGCATCACGTAGCATCTCCGTCAACGGCACACCATTGGCTGTCAATGACCAGGGAATTGCAACCTACACGCCAACTGAGATTGGCTCCTTGCTCATCGAATACTCAGCGACCGATCTTTCCGGCAATACCACCACTGATTCGCTGGAACTCTTTGCCTACGATCCGACGGATGTGTCGCGACCTGTGGTAAGCATTGCATCGCCGCTTGATGATGCAACCATCACCCAGGTGACTGATATCGTCGCCACAGTCACCGACGATAACCTCGTCAGCTATACGTTAGCTTTCGCTGACATCAACGACATGGTCTTTAGCACTATCGCCACCGGTACGGAAAATGTCACCGACGGCATCCTCGGCCAATTCGATCCCACCATCATCAAGAACGGTACTTACGTCCTGCGTCTGACTGCGGTCGATGCAGGCGGTAACGTCTCCACCGATGATGCGATCCTCGAAGTCGACTCCAATGCCAAGATCGGCAACTTCAGTCTCGGCTTCACTGATCTCTCCACGTCGCTAGGCGGTCTGCCCATCACCATTGGGCGTACATATGACACGTTAAACGCAGATGAAATCGGTGATTTCGGCTATGGCTGGAATCTGGACTTGTTCGAAATGGATATTCGTACCGATGTGGACTTTGGTGAATCCGAGCTTTCGGACATTGGTATTATCCCATCGCTCCAGCATGGCACACGTCTGCATGTAACATTACCTGACGGCACCAAGCAGAGCTTTACCATGCAGGTTGTGCCGATCAACTCAACAGCTGCAGCAGGCTTGTTGGCCTACACATTGAGCATGTATCGTGTTGAATTCGTACCTGATGCGGATAACACTTCCACACTCACCACCACCTTGCCTCAACTCCAGGTGTTCATGAATGAATATGGTGAATTGGAAACCGGCGCCGGCATGCCGTTTAACCCTGCTTCACCGTACCTGGATATCGACTACATCATGACCACGCAGGACGGTACCGAGTTTCTGTTGGATGGCAATACGGGTGAGTTATCCACCATCACGGATCGTCAGGGCAATCGCCTGGAAGTCTCTGATGACGGTATTCGCACTGTCATGCCTTCCGGTGAAATTGCTGCGGAAATCAGCTTTACCCGTGATCAACTTGGTCGCATCAAACAGATCACTGATACTGCCGGTGCAACCATTAATTACACCTATGACACCAAGGGTGATCTCGTCGCGGTCACAGATCGTGTCGGCTCGACCACCACATTCATCTACAACCCCGATGAAGCCGCAGGTCGTGAACATTACCTGACGAGTATCGAAGATGCCCGTGGCGTATCCGTCATGAATCTGAACTTCGACGAAACCACCGGTCGCATCATCAGTCTTGCCGACGCTTCGGGGGCAGCGATTCCGTTTAACTATGATCTGAACCCACCCCAATTACCTGACGGCTACACGCGCGAAACACTCGCCGATGCCGATGACGTTCCCACCGAAATCATCCGTGATGCTCGTGGTAATACTGTACGCCAACTCCAACGGCTCAGTGACAACGGCACCGTCAACGACACCACCGACGATCTCTGGTCTGTCACCGTCTACGAATACGATGCCAACGACTACCGTACCCGTACCAGTGAAACCTTCCAGGCCACCGGTGATGCTGCCTATACCGATGCACCCACCACGTGGCTCTCCGAAGCGGACTACGATCCCTTTGGTAACGTGCTTTCCACCACTGACGCCCTGGGCAACACAACCTACTTCACCTATGACCGCTACGGCAGTCTACTCACCACCACCGATGCCCAAGGCAACACCACACGTAATACCTACAGCGACACCGGCCTACTCACGCAAACTGCCGACGCACTGGGCAACGTCACCAGCTATGCCTACGATTCCAACGGCAACATGACTGCCGTCACCGACTCCAACGGCAACGTGGTCTCCACCTTCGTCTACGACAGTAAAAACCAGTTGCTCGCCACCACCGATATCAATGGCAACAGTCGCTACTTCAAGTACGACCACGGCACTTCCGGGGCAGGTAACCAAACCCATAGCTGGTCCTATGAAGATGGTTACACCACCGTCAGTGTCACCGAGTACGATGCCGCCCAACGTGTCACCGCAAGCTACAGCTACACACTCAATGGCGAATACACCGGCACAGAGACCGATCGCGCAGCCATCTTGACGGCCATCCAATCCGTATCACCCACGTCCTACTCATCAACCACATACTCCGAGACCGGTCAGGTCCAAACCACCACCGATCTCTATGGCAATGTCAGCCAGAGTATGTATGACGTGCGTGGCAATCTCGTCCAATCTCGCTCGCGTGCATACATGGAAAATGGCACGCCCATCTGGTCCGTCACCCGCACGTTCTATGATGAAAACGGCCGGTCCATCGCCAGCACATCACCGTTCTTCACCGATGATGCCCCCGGAAGTGGCAACCTACTCACCGATCTCAACGACATCGACGAACTCCGCGTCAGCTACAGCATCTACGATGCCCTCGGTCGCGTCATCGAAACGCAGTACCTCAAGGGTGTCACCATCGACATCGCACCCGATGCTGAGCATGACGGCTTGTATGTCACCAGCTTCACCTATCCCACCACGCCCGACATCCAGACCAGCAGCCAAACTGTCTACGATGCCGCAGGCCGTGTCTATCAAAGTATTTCCACCACCGGCACCGTCACCACCTACGAATACGACACCGCCGGCCGCCAAATCCGTACCACCCTTGATGTCGCCCCCGGAAGTGGTGACCCCGATGACCAACAGGTCACTGAAGTCGAATATGATTCCCTCGGACGCCAAACCCTCACCCGTGACGCCCTGGGCAACGAGATGCGTTACACCTATGACGCACTGGGTCGCCTTATTCAGACGACTTATGCAGATGGTACCACCACCAGCACCGAGTACGACAACCTCGGCCGCCGCATCAGCGTAACCGACCAACTCGGCCGTACCACGCAATACGAATACGACGATGCAGGCCGCACCACTGCGGTGGTGTTGCCGGAGGTTGTTGATCCGTTAACCGGTGAATTGACGAATCCACGCTACGAATACGGCTACGATGATCAAGGTCAGCAGACCAGTATCACCGATCCCAACGGCCACACGACGAACTTCACCTACGATCACCTTGGCCGTCAGATCACCCGCACCTTGCCGCTGGGCACACTCACCGGCGTCGAATCCTCGCACTACGATGGCCGCACCTTGGCAGACTTGATTACATCGGGCGACGATATCACCGCATCGACCGCCCTTGGCCAGTCCGCGTACATGGTCGACTTCGAAGGCAACATCACCGGCTATCTCTACGACAACAGTGCTCTAGGCTCCGGCCGCACCACGCAGGTCAATTACTATTCCGCCGATGATCTGGCTGCCTCGGGCATCACCATCGCCGTCGGCATGACCCCAGCTCAAATCCGTGCAGACTTAGCCGGCATCACCGCCGCCCGAACCGTCAGTTACACGTATGATGACGAAGGCCGCATTGTCGAAACCAACGACACGGCTCATGGTTCCGGGGGCGGTATCACCACCAACACCTACAACGACGAAGACCAACTCGTCCGCATCGCATCACCCGAAGGCATCATCAACTACGCCTACGACGATCTTGGCCAGCTCGTCCGTACATGGACAGGTGATACCGTATCAAGCGTAGACGGTGGCACACCCACCACCGAAAACGTCTACACCTACGACACACTTGGCCGCCTTGTCACCGTTACCCAAACATGGCGGCAAGCGATTGACATCGCCGACGAGACGACAAGCTACACTTACGACCTCAATGGCAATCTGGCCACACAAGTCACCGAGTGGAACAATGTCGTGTCGGATTATGACTATGATGAAATGAATCGCCTGACGCACTTAACGCACTTCGTGGATAGCGACGGTGATCGTATACTGGATGACATGTCCGAACAGACATTAGCCCAGTTCGACTACAGCTACCTTGCTGATGGCACGCGCAGTCAGGCCGTGGAAACCGACGACCTCGGCGATGTGACGACGATCACTTGGGATTATGATGGCCTGAACCGTCTCGTCTCCGAAACATCCGAAAGCACCAACGATGACCGGGACTACTCGGATGCGTTCACCTACGATTTATCCAGCAATCGCCTGACGCAAACCCACACCACGTTGTCGGACGTGGTGACAACGGTGTACTTCTACGATGCCAATGATCGTCTGCTTGCAGAGGTGAAGGACAGCACCGCAGATGATTCACAAGACACCTTCACCGAATATACCTACAACAATACAAACCAAACCGGCAAGACTGTCTATGAAGGCACCACTTCCGGTGGCAGTGATATCACCAGCAGCGTGACCTATACCTACGACGCATCCGGTCGCATGGTGATGGTCCAAACCGACAGCGACGGTGACGGCAACATCAACAGCACTGTTACCTACACTTACGACACCAGCAGTCACCGTGTCACCGAAACGACAAGTGACCCCGGAAGCGGCACAACCACCACCCGCAGCTTCCTCTTCGACCCGCAAAACGCCACCGGCTACGGCAAACAGATCGAAGAACACGTCGACGGCCAACTCAGCAAAACCTTCATCATCGGCCACATGATCATCGCCCAACACAATGCCACCAACGGCCTGCTCAACTTCATCCAGGACGGCCACGGCAACACCCGTGCGTTGGTCAATATAGCTGCGTCCATTGTCCAACGCTTCGCCTTCGACGCCTACGGCAAGACACTAACCGCCGAAAACTACACCCTCGCGGACAATGCCATAACCATGTGGCTGAATCCCGACGGTGTCTACTCCATCGCTACCGGCTTGACTAACCACATCATGCGCTGGCGTGACGGGGCAAGATTCTTAAGTCTGGATTCCTATGCAGGGAATGCCAGCGATCCGATTAGTTTGCATAAGTACCTGTATGCACATGCCAATCCGATTATGGGGATTGATCCGAGTGGGGAATCAATTTTGTCTGTACTGACAAATGTTGGTATCAGGTTGGGTAATCTTGCAATAAAAGTGGCTCCAGCTGCATATATAGCTTTTGTACGTCTAGGGTTCATTGCATTTCGGGCTTATCAAATGATTCCAGCGGTTCTTAATGGTTTACTTATAGGTACTGTTGTTGTTGATGTTGGCTTTAGTATGATTGATAAGTTAACGCAAAATAAGCAGGTGATCAATGAAACTACAGTTGCTCCGGTTAGAAGTAATGAAGTGACAGCGGTAACTCGTGGTAGAATGGTTGAACGAATCGCTGGTGCAAATTTAAGAGGAAGCTTTAAGGGGATCGATGATTTTAGAAATGGTGTTGCGACACAGATTAAATCTTATAATATTGAAGATAGCAAAGAATTGTTAAGAAGAATTGAGAGCGATTTACGCAAGTTGCAGGAAGATACATCGAAAACTATACGTGGAAGGGCTTTTGATGGAACTCGTCATGTTATAACGCATAGACAAATTCAAGCAAGACAACTTCTTGTAGCATTGCCAGAAAATACGCGAACTTGGCGGGATACTGCTTTTGTTCAGCAGTTGAGAGTACTTTCTGATCAATATAAGACCGCTATAAGACCCACAATTGTTAGGTTTTGGCGAGTAAGGAGGTAGGAAATGGGAATTATGCCATTGGTTGAGATATTTGTTAATAAAGAAGATGGAAGTTGGATTGTTCAGGGTTATGTGATTGATCCAACTCGTGGCTCTAGTGTAATGAGCGGCAAAGGCGTACGTCTGCATCGCGATATTGTAGAATCTAAAGCTTGGCAGTGTGTATGCGACAAAATGGAAGATTATGTGAACGCATCAGAGCGTCAACCAACCGATTTGGATTTTTTACCAAATTACCAAGAGAAGTTATTCTATAAAAATAATTATATCGTTGCAGTGCAAAAAATTTCTGGTGGCGAAATATCAATTTTAAAATATGACGATATTGAAGTTGATGGTTCAGGTTGTGGTGAAGATGAGCTTATTTTAAAGCTACCGACGGATTCGAAGCAATTTTATAAAACGGTCATGGACGTTGTTGGCAAAATTTAGGTGTGAAAACTTGGCATCAGAAAGAATGTTATAGGGTTAAGCATCCTCAACTATGCCTACAACGATCTGGGCCAGAAGGTTCGCACGTGGACCAGCACGGACGCCACCGGCAATGATGCCATCACCGATACACGTTACACCTATGACACCCTCGGTCGCCTCAGCACCGTCGAAGTCTTTGAACGTTTTAATGCCTACACTCCCGGAGCAGAACCCAACATAGCAGAGGAAGTGACCACGTATCACTACGATGCCGTGGGCAATCTCGATTACACCGTGATGCAAGATGTGACCCCCGGAGGTTCGAGCCTCACCACCGATTACAGCTACGACACGTTAAATCGCCTTGACGTTCTGGTTCAGTTCGTTGATATTGATGCCAACGGCACGTATGACGAGGCGACGGACGAGATGGTTGCCAGCTACGATTACGAACTGGATGCAGCAGGTAACCGAATCAGCGCGACTGAAACGGTGGACGGCTACACGTACCAATGGACATGGACGTACGACGCACTGAATCGCCTGACTGCTGAAACGCTTGATGCTTCAGATGATAGTCTCGATTACACCGACACGTTCACCTACGACCTTGCCGGCAACCGCCTGACGCTCTCACACGATCTTGGTAGCGACGGCAACGCAGAACAGACGAAGAGTTATTTCTACGATGCCAACGACCGCCTGCTTGCTGAGATCGTCGATGATACCACTTCCGGGGGCGAGGATCGTTTCACCGAGTACAGCTATCACAACACGCAGCAGACCGGTAAGACAACCTACCAAGGTGCGGACAACACCGGCGACAAGATCACCGAGACCAGTTACCAATACAACGAACTTGGCCGCCTGTCACAGGTGACGGAAACGACGTACACCGATGGTGTTGATCCGCAAACCAAGACCACGGATTACGAATACAACACGCAAGGCCTGCGCGTCACTGAGACTGTTACGGACACCAACGGCGAAGTGACAACAAAGCAATATCTCTTCGACACGATGAACCCGACAGGCTACGCGCAGGTGTTGGAAGAATACATCAACGACCAGTTAGCCTACTGCTACACGCTGGGGCACGACGTGATCTCCCAGGCCAAAGCCGCAGGCATTGAAGACGCCGCCGCCAACACCGCTGCAACGGTCTACCACCTACTCACCGACGGCCACGGCAGCACACGCCTGCTCGCCAATCTCACCGCCACCACGGTCGCCTTAGCCCAACAGTACCTCTACAACGCCTACGGCGAAATGCTCAGCAGCGAACATTTAGCCATCGCCACCAACGCCTTGACCAGCCTGCTCTACAGCGGTGAATGGACAAACCCCAATGGCACCCAATACCTGCGGGCAAGGTTCTACGACCCCACCACCGGTCGATTCAATCGCCTCGATCCGTTCGCAGGGAATCAGAACGATCCACAGAGCCTGCATAAGTATCTGTACACCCATGGCAATCCAACCATGGGGATTGATCCGAGTGGAATGATGTCACTGAAAAGTGTTGGAATTTCAACTCTGATAGCGTCTTCTTTGATAGGTTTGACAGTTCCGGTTTTGTCTGGTGCGATCGCATATGCAGCAGGCGGCCCTAATAAATCAGCCAGTGACTTTTGGGGAGGGTTTGTGAATGGAATTCCAGGTGGTTTAGCTGTTACTGTTATATCTATAGAACATGGAGGTCCACGCAGTGCAGCGTTTTGGAAAGAGATAGGGAAAATTACATATCAAGCGGTATGGGGGACGATATTTGATTTGATTTCATATGAAGTTCAATCATATGTTGATCAAAGCAAAAAGTGGGAGCCAACCACATGGTCAGTTGTCAATGAGTTGTTTTGGGATAATTTCACATCAATGTCTATTGCCAGTGCTATGAAATTTATTAAATCTGACGATGTGAAATATGCTGCTGCTTTGAGTTTTGCAGAAACCATGGTTCGTAAATCTGGCGATGTTGTAGAAAGTATATTTACTAATGCGATTAATTATTTTGACGATTTGCCGACAGATTGGGAAAAAACAGCAAATTTGTTCGGTGAACTTGTTTTTGATGCAACATTTGCGAGTGCGAAAACAGCGGTTAATTCATGGTCTGGACTTGACGAGGCAGCATTGAAAGAAACTACTAAACAAGTTATCTGGGGCGGTTGGAGAGTTTTACTTAGCAATGTATAGAATATTATGAATAAACTAGACATAAATATATTATCTGATCTTCTTATTTGTCTCGCGTTGGTTTTATTTGTTTACTTGTACGATGTTCCTTATGAGGTAAATATTTTATTGATCGCGTGCGTTGTTTTTATGGTATTAAAAGTTGCCTATTCATTAAAAAGGCCCAAAAGCAAGTAGGGGCAGAAAAGGGGTCGGGAGTGAACGCCATCAACTTAAGCTGCAAGTTCTATCTTTTCAAGGTGTTTATCGTGGTATTGTTCTCTTGGCCGGGTCATTCTTGGATATTTGTCCTTTGCTCGTTTATTGATGTGTAGCGGCGCAGAAGAATATCACTCGATAACTGTTCGGGGTTTGCTCGTTGAACAAAACCTTTGGCACCTGATCATAGCACTGAAATTTGCAGATAGCGCGTATTGATCGCGCAAAAACACATTGTTCTTTGGCAAGTCAATATCGGTTGTGCGTTGCATTCAAGCAGCTTAGCGTGTCACTGTAATTTTGATCACTGGCAGATGTGCGTCGTCTTTGAATCGGCTGCGTTGAATGCGGATATGAGGATGGGAAGGCCAATCTGCTGACCGGATTGGGATTGGCTCTTCGGGTTCAAAACAGTCCCATGCTTCATCTGGCGTCAAGCCATCAAGGGATTGGTGGTAGCGATATTGATTGTACCAAAGCTGGAAGCTGACTAACCGCTTCTGCAAGTTTTGATGTTTGGGCAGTAACCAGACGGATCGTTGCCAAATGCGTAGTGTTCGAAAGAAGCGTTCGATCTTCCCGTTAAAATTTGGCATGCGAACGGGGCCTCGAATATGTTTGATGCCCAACTCGTTCAAGCCATCTTTGAACTGCTTTTGAAACTCGCTGCCATGGTCCGTGATCAAGCGTCGCGGTGTTCCGTATTGTGTTGAAGTCTTACCAACGAGTCGAAGTAACTGCTGCGTGTTGGGCCTTTTCCTGTAAACATGCAGGCACAACAATCGCCGCGTCGCACCATCCAGAATCGCAGCAACCGTGTAATGAATCCATAGTACTTTCAGGCTCATCATATCCATGTGCCAGACATCGTTGCGATTGTCAGGCATCGATAAGCCGTGTGATTCAGCTCCAACGGGCAGATTCATCGGTGGCCTGCTTTTCCTGACTTTCTTCGGAGCAGGCGGTGGGGTTTCATGCAATATCCGTTGCACAGATCGTCGACTGATCTGAATGCCAGCACGAATCAAATGCCGCGCAATACTGCGTGTTCCCATCTCCGGTTCGGGACAAAGCCGTCGCAACTCATGTACCGCCCACCGCACGGCATCATCAATCCGATTCCATCGCACTTTGGGAAGCAATGCTCCTGATGAATCACCTTTCTCGGCTGTTCGAATCCATTTGCGTACCGATTGCGGATGAAGTACGAATCGCTTGCAGACAGTGGCAATGCTCCAACCTCGCTGCCGTATCAATTGCACGATGGCCATGCGTTGTTCTGAGGAATATTCAGGCCGTTTCCTAGGAAGCAAGTTGGCCCGTTGCCCACGCAGGATTTCAAGCTCGCGTTTGAGCCACTCAACTTCGGTCAGTAGCGCATCGCGTTCCATGATCAGTTGCAGTGTCGATGAGGTATTAGCTGCCAATCGGCATTGTGCCAACTGATAGTGGAAGTGCGCAAGAGAATGGGTCCCAGTATGCGCAAGTAAATGAGGACCACCGATGATCAAAGAATAACACCTTGGTAGG
>PAIY01000124.1 GCA_002704825.1 Phycisphaeraceae bacterium | reverse complement strand
TCGCTTCTGCATCGCAAACCTCCTTGTCTTAATGCACAGAAGTCATATCGGCTCGAGACAAACATCTATCCCACATTTTGAAAATGACAGACCACTAGAACGATATTAACCTCAAAAACTAAAGTTATATGGTCAAATCAGATCCTGTGTCCGATAATACTTATACATTATACGGCTAGTCAGAGAGGCAATGATTGAGGGACGGGGTCCTGACATGTCCTGAGAAGGAGCTTGCACATGTCTCTGATGACCGAAGAAACCCGCTGTCGTAGCATGGATCGCTACGTGGGGGCCACGCAGACAGTCCGTACTGAGCTGATCAATCGCATCCGCAAACAGATCCAAGACGGGACTTACGACACCGATTTGAAAATGGAAGTCTGTATTGAAAAACTGCTTCATGTTTTTCAAAGCACATCATCTGTTGATGAGAGCGTTTGAAAATCACAAAGCATTTTCAATTCCAGATTTATACTCCAGAATATCCTTAATTGGATTTTGAGGGTACTGTGATTCTGGACACCCCCCCCGGGTTGCCCAGTCCATCGATACCCCCCAACGTCAAAAGACACTTTTGTGATTGCCCGTCGTGTCGTAAGACGTTGACTTTTATATCGGACAAATTTAAGTTTTTCCCAATATTACTTTGGTCTATGTTGTTGCAAATGATTACTTTGCAAACTTTTTACCGAACATATCTCTGCTTGTTCAGCGCCATCTCATTTAAATGTCGGCGGGCAAATCAGCACGGAGAACTCCGTTTCCGAGCCCCGATTTTCAAGACGTAATAACAGTTTGTTATAGCCCTTCTTGAAAAAGACTTTTCGCGATCCCTCTCCAATCCGCCAGTCACTGTGTGTCTTGTCATCCCAGACCACCAGATCATTGATCCAGAGCTTCGAAGAATCGTCACTTGCTACAGCAAGCAGCATGTCCGTGTTCTGATCAAAATGGACTTCGGTGTAGGCATAGTAAACCGCATTGCTGCGTTCGTTGGGGGGAACGACCTGGATACGACCGGATTGCGTGAACTGCCATTTGAGTTTCATGGGCTGCCCCTTATCCGGGCCTCGTGTTTGTTTCTTACCCAGGTACTCTGCATCGAAATCGATGGACAACTCTGGCGGGAAGATGTCACGGTGATCCAGTTTCCCATGGTTTTCCCATGGCCCGATGATGTACCAGGTGTCCAGATACAACCAGCCATGACGCGCTGAGTCTTTGCTGAACTTCTGACCGGGCAAAGCCTGCGCCATGACTTTGCTTGATGGGATGTTAATGCCTTTGATGTTCTTGGGCGCTATGTCATCGGGGTCTGAATAGGTCCCTGCGCCGCCTTCGGTTTCCCGGTGGTCTCCCATGCCTGCTGAGGTTGAGGTGGCCATTCCCATTGCCATTTGCCGCATGATGGATGACATGTCCACGTTAGCCTGACTGCCTGAAGCAAACTTGTTCATCATGGCGCGGGCGCGATACTGCTGCTGCGGAGACTGATTGCCCAATGCCTTACTGAGCTTGGTCATGCCCTGGGCTTGCGAGACCTTGTCTGCCGTAGCCACCTTCATCTCGTCAACTTTCTTGACGGTATCCTGCAACTGCTTTCGGAATGTCTTTAAATCCTCACGGGTTTTAAGCGTGTCTTTCTGTTCCGCCAACTGCTTACCCATCTCCGGGCGCTGTGGCGGGGTATGGCTGAGATTCTGCCGTGCTTCTTGAAGGGTTGCATTCTGCTGCTGCGAGAGCTCCGCGGTTTTAATGTCGGTGAAGGTTTGGTCCGCCTTCTCCTCCAAAGCCTTGGCACGGTCATAGAGGTCTTCAGGCGGCATTTGCGCCAGTTGCTCGGGCGACATCTGCTCCGTGGGCTGCGGGGCGTCAGCAAGCATCTGCTGAGCTTGTTGAATGTTGCTGTTCTGATCCTGACCTTCAAGCGATTTGAGGTCTTCGTCCAGGGCATTGCTCATCTCAAGCAATTCTTCTGCATGCCTTTTTTCATCACGTTTGGCATCCTTATCTTCAAGAACCGCATTGGCCATATCCTTGAATTCCTGGGTCTGATTCTTGATCCATTCGTCACGTTCTTCGGCTCTGGGATCCTGCTCATCAGCAACCATCATCCGGGCAGTGGTGTTCATTTTCACAGCCTGCTGTCGGAATTCGTTAGAGGTTTTGTCTTTCTTGTACTTGTTAATCTCAACAGCCCGTTTCATCAGCTCATTGGTCTTCTGGCGAATACGATCCAAAACGGCTTCACGGGGTTCTTCGGTGATCTCCTTGAGCTTGGTTTCACGGATTTCCTCGAGTTCCTGATTCTGCTCCTGGAGTTCCTGGACCATTTTGACCATGTCACGAACGGAGTGTTTCTCCTCTTCCTTGACCAGCTTCTGGACATGCTCCTCAGGCAGTTGCTGCGTGCGTTGGCGTTCCTTTTTCTCCTTGAGACGTTCGATGGCAATTTCGCGCAGTGGCTGCTCCTCCATCGGCTGGGTATCCAACTTGGTGACACCCAGAAATTCAAACTGCCACATCGCCCCGACAATCAGCAGGTGAATGCCAAGCGAGATGAGGATAAACCATCCCCCGCGATGCTGACTTTTGATTTCATCGGCTATTGTAGTGTTTGTCATAGGTACGAATCCCAACGTCTTTGAGACCTCTGAACTGGCAGGCATTCATCACTTCAACAACACGGTGAAACGGCGTCTGCTGATCCACATCAAGCCGGATACTACGATCGGGTTGGCTGGCAGCAACATCACGCAAGCGGTCATGCAGTTGGTTAAGTGTTGTTGCATTACCCTGCCAGTAAAACCCACCCTCATTGTCGATCCCGATCACCAGCACATCGTCACGCGGGGGCATCTTCACTGCGGACTCAGAGATCGGCGGGTTGATGTCAATGTCATAGTCATCCTTCTTGAGCATGGTCGCAACAAGAAAGAAAATCAATAACAGGAAGACACAGTCGATGAGTGGTCCCATCGAGATTTCTTCATCTTCATCTGTGTCAAGTTTCAATCGCATGGATTTATTCTTGTCCTCATTTCAATCAATCATCTCAAAGTACCAACCCCCTACTTGGCAGGGTTTCTTGTTTTGACTTCCACCTTGGTGTATTCCTGAAGCTGTGCAATGTCCAAAGCTTTGATCACAGTCTGAAAGGGTGTTTCACGGTCTGCTGCAAATTGCAATGGGCGGTCCTTACCGCGGATTTTACCCAACTCGTTGAGAAAGGCTGCAAGGTCATCGAGCTTCTCCCACTTGCGCGAACCATTGCGATTCGCACCGGCGACTTTGAAATACTGCCCTTTCTCATCAATGCCGATCACGTACACATCGCTGTTAGCATCCTCCGACAAGCTGGTTGTCGGATCGGGCAACGTGATGGGAATCTGCTTTTCCTTGAACTTGAGCATGGTGGTTACCAGGAAAAAGATCAGCAACAGAAACACGCAATCAATCAATGGCGACAAGGGCACCTGCGCATCGTCTTCACTTGTCAATTCAATTCGCATGATCGACTTCTTCCTGAGAACTTAGTGTTTGGATGTAGACGACGAACTGCTGCGCTTGGCCTGCTTCTCAGCGAGCTTGATCTGCTTGGCGCGAGCACGGGCAGTACCAATGGGCTTGAGGAACCAGGCATCAATCAGACCTTCAATGGAAGTTTCCAGATCAGCCATGTATCCCATGATTCGCTGTTTGAGATAGTAGTAAATCCCCATCGCAGGAATCGCAATGGCAAGACCGACCGCAGTGGTGATCAGCGCTTTGGCGATGGAGTCAGCTAGCAATGAAGCACCGCCTTCGTCACCGTAGATGGCGACCAACGCAAAGGCTTCGATCATGCCGATCATCGTCCCCAGCAAACCGAGCAAGGGTTCCAGTGACCCCACGACAGCCAGCGGATAGACACGCTGCAACTCATGACGCATCTCACGGACACCGATGTCCCCAGCACCTTGCTGAATATGCTGTAACTCATTGTGACGATGATCAGAGATGAAGCGAATGATCTTGGCAACGACGGATGGATCGTTTTCGACCAACTCCTCGACCTCACGCCAACGCCCTTTTTCACCGAGTTCCATCGCCTGCTCAACAAGGTCAAGAGGAGCAAAGTTACGTTGGCGAATATGAATCAGCCGTTGAATGGCAACACCCACGCCGACAACGGAGAGGATCAACTGTGCGACGACAATCAAACCGCCCTTGTAAAGTTCGGCGATCCAGTCAATCTCTGCTTCAATGGGTTTGTTGGGATCAACTGCATCATCCGTTTCTTGCGTGGAACCCGCCTGGACCGTGTCCTGCTGCGGTGAGTCACTCTGGGCATAGGCCTGATGGCGTTGGGCAAAGAACAACAGGATCAACAGGAATGTCACTGAAAACAACACCAGACGAAATGGCAAAAACCTCACGCATGTCTCCTTGTCCCAGGGATTCGGTCGCTCTCAGGTAGGTCTGGCAAGCGCGACCAAGGCTTTAGCCAAGGATTTTGACATATTTAATAACAAATGCCAAGTACAATTTTGGCATCAGCTCAATTGACGCGGTTTATCAAGCAAAAATCCAATCAAGGCAGGCAATATTGGTCCGCTTTAAGGTCCGTCACAAAACCATGTGCAGGGGCATGCGTGATCATCAACGACGGCTTGGCGGCCTTGGCGGTGAACTGCGGGGTCACGCCACAGGCCCAGAACACCGGCACGACATCGCGGGGAATCGCATCCACCGGTTTACCCCATATCGGGTTGGCCAGATCAGCCCCGATTTCTGCGGGATCACCAATGTGAACCGGTGCTCCATGATTCCAGGCAAAGCGAGCGGTCAACTGCGTGGCGATAATCGCCTCCGCAGCTTTCATCCAGCGCATCGTCACAATCAACGGGCCCTCGAACTTCCCGGACTTGGCAGTGGGGATCGCCGTGTTGAGCACCCAGACTTCCGGCGAAGGTTTCACACCAGCGCGTGCGATGGCGTGGTCAAATGTCAGCGACGACCCCATGAGCAATGCAACACTCTCATCCGACCATAAATCCGAGATGTCCGTCACGGTCCCCTGGTCTTGGCCATACCGCGAGACGGCATAACGCGAGAGATCCGTACGCATGTCCGCGCCAGGGGCAGCCAATCGTGAAATCGGATCACCTGCATCAAAGACCTCAATCACCGGGCAGGGCTTGGGATTCCGCATGCAGTAAACCAGAAAGTCATACGCCTCGGACATGGGCAGAACAACCAGGTTACACAGAACATTATCCGGAATCAGACCACCGGTCGGACCGCTGTACCGCCCTTCACGGCATGCTTGGCGATGTTGCTGGACATTCTCAAAAACAGGTTTCTTCACATCATTCATAAAACAAAGTCTCGTTAATCTATCAGGTTAATCGTCACAGCGTCATTTGCCAATGGCCAGTTGTCGGTTTGAAATGTCGGAGCAGATGATCCAATGCCGTATAATGAATATATGCTCCTGCCGTATCAGATCAAGCCATAGTTGTCTGGTTATGTTGTTCGCAGATGGTTGGTATCTGAGACTATTACCTTACCTGTTGTACTGCAGAATTCTTGACATAATCAAGTCTTTTTAATCAATATTTGTTACTTCGTATCGACGAACCCATTGCATGCTTTGCCCAGGCATAAGATCGATATGCGTAAACATTTCCGGGCAAATCGTGCGCTCTGAAGCAAAAAACCAAAACCGTGACATGGGTTGATCCAGTGTTATCGTCATTCTTAGTTTTTCTGGAATGAGTGTCAGCATCACCCGGCTATCTTCAAGACAGCTATAACCATACACCGGCGTAAAAATGGTGCCTTTACCAAGTGGAATGGCCTGCTTGCCTTTGACTGTTAATCGTGATCGAACATTGTTAACCATCCGCGGTATAAATTTAAAATCAATGCGGTATCGCTGGTCTATATCCTTGTCGTTGAGCCGAATAAAATTGTGACTGTAATGATTTGAAACGATGCGTTTCTGACCCGTGTTGATCAGTTGATGTTTAATGACAAGTCCGTTGGGGTTGTTCGTTAGAATCAGTTCTTTGACATAGTCATAGGCATAGCCCTGATAATTTGGGAGCACCTGATCAAAACGGACACGATCCTGGTTGGCATTCATCTGCCAATCAAAAAATTTCACCGGTTGATAGGAAGTCCCGAAGAAGTACTTATTCTCAACAGGTTTCTTGAATAAGCCAACACCTAACTTGATGAAGGCTTCACCGGGCTTCGCTTCGTCATAGCCTACCGGTTCAAAAAATTCTTCTGCAGGTCCCGCAGCATGGTCCAAGCCCAGTGGCTGTTGATCGGAATGGAATGGGGCAAATATCGAATTCTCACCAACAGAAAAATGAGTAATCTGTCCTGCCCATTCAAAACGCCCCGCACGATAAAACCCGTTATCCTTATCCGGAACAGGCAACTGAGCACGTACGACGCCACGCGAAAGTGAGATCTTAGGCCAATCATGATTAATTCGCCTTGGATCAATCGAAGCCGGAATAATGGGATCAATCCATGTGTTTTCTGGATCACTGATTGAGAGCTCAAACCAGGAACGGGTATCAGTCGCAGGTGAAGAAACGATTACTGACATCCGGTTTACACCTCGCTGTAACTTGTTCCATGGGATATCACCTGTCGCCTCGTGTGTTTTCGAATCTAGATCTATCACCTTTTCCCCGTTGATCCAAAGTGACGCGAGCGCGTTTGCGTGGAGTTTGAAGCTATAACCTGTGAAGGCTTGATCGTGATAAATATATGCCACTGCCAGCAATGATTGCTTGGGTTCAGAAAATATTTTTGTTGATTGAGAGGGAGGTGTAGAACGACAAAATCGAGGCATCGTCAATGTATTTTTCTGATCAAGTTTATATTCATCTATGATTTGTTGTTGGGACTCTTCAAAGTTTCCAACCTGCCACTTTTCTGTGGGTATCGGAGTGTACTCAGTGATGCGAACATTGATCGCTAAAATCCCAATCGGACCGTCACCACCATCATGCGGTATGACTTGTAAAGGCAATGTCTGACCTGGAATCAGATCTGTCGTAATACGTGTGATCTTCACATGTGCCTGTTTCTGTCCGTTCTGTGATGCTACAAGTTCTTTACCATATGCTGAGAATTGCAACTCTGGATAACGCCCTCCAGCAAGGTGATGTACTTGGATTTCATATTTCCCGACCGATGGCAATGGGACATTCAACATCAACTGCCCCGGATTCTCCCACACCAATACCGGTGGCCCATTGACTGTATTCAAAACTGCTGACAAAGCCATTACATCACATTTAGGGATCTCTCTGAACCCGAGTATGTCCTGGTAAAGCAACGCGTTTTCAGGCAGTAAAATCGTCTCTGTCGCGTGTACTGACATATTGCAACTGACGAGTAAAAACAGGATAACCAGCCATCTTTGTAACTTCATTTACTTGACCTCAAGCTTGAGTAAACGCTGATTGTCATCGTGATGAAAAGACAATGCAATGGATGTGAAAAAGCCAAATCAATATTGAGTGTGAATCCTACTAAACTACGTAAGTCTTAGAGCTCATCTGCGACAGGTTCATCGCAAAACGAATCCTGCAGGCGGCGCATCTCCGCTTTGAGTTCTGCAGTAATCGCTTCGGTCCCTGGCTTGCCGTAGATATTTTTAAGTTCGTTGGGATCGGCAGTCAGGTCAAAGAGTTCCCAGTATGGATCCATACCGATATTGATCTGCCCCGCCCCCGCACAGCCAAGACCTTTGCAGTAATAGTAAGTCAGTTTATGTGTCCGGGTGCGAACACCGTAGTGAGCAGGCACGTTATGAGATCTGTCGCCATGCATCCAGTAGCGGTAGTAAATACTCTGCTGCCAATCATCGGGTTCGTCCTGACCTTCGAGCATCGGCAAAAAACTCTTGCCCTGCATGGACTCAGGTGTGGGTAAACCTGCAACCTCCAACAAGGTTGGAGCAAAGTCCACATTGGTGAACATCGCATCAGTTGCCCCACCCTTAAACTTGCCCGGTAAACGCATCACCAACGGCATCCGCAGGGAGTGTTCGTAGATCAATCGCTTGTCATACAGCCCATGGTCACCGAGAAAGAATCCCTGATCAGAGGTGTAGACCACGAGCGTGTCCTCTGCCAAACCCATGGTTTGGAGTTTATCGAGGATGCGTCCGACATTACGATCCACGCCTGCGCAACACCGCAGGTAATCTTTGATGTAGCGGTCGTAGTACCAGCGCTTGAGTTCCTTGCCTTCAAGTTCCTTGGGTGGATTGGCTTTGACATCCTTGTACTCCAGATCACGATCAATGCGCATGCGTACCAATGCTGCTGCAGGTCGTGTTGCGTAGTCATCCCATAAAGTCTCGGGCTCGGGCATGGTCTGACCATCGAACATGTCCTTTTCCAGTGGCCCGGGTTCCCATTTCCGATGCGGTGCCTTGTGATGGACACAGAGGAAGAACGGTTCCTCACGTTGACGATAGTCTTCATCCCACTGTTCGAGCCATTCCTCAGCCAAATCGGTGATGATGTCGGTGACGTAGCCCTTGGTGTGAAGTTCACCGCGACGGCCTTTGTCACTGCCGGTGAAGAATGTCGGATCGTAATAAAGTCCCTGATGAGGCAGGACCGCCCAATCATCAAAGCCTGCCGGATCACCGTTGCCGCCCTTCTCCAATGGGCCATGTCCCAGATGCCATTTCCCGAAAATCGCGGTGCGATAGCCTGCATTTTTGAGGAGTTTCTGGACCTGTGGGTCATGACGATTATCCAGTGAGTCAGCCAGCGTTTTGACATCACAGACATGCGTGTGCTGCCCAGTGAGAATGCTGGCACGACTGGGAGTGCAGATGGAGTTGGTGCAGAAACAGTTTTCTGCACGAATCCCGCCATTGGCTGGATCAGCAATGCGGTCGATGTTGGGCGTGTGCAAAATACGTGGGCCAAGCCCGGCGTCTGTGTAGGCGCTAATGGCGTGGGCGGCATGATCATCACTGAGAATAAACAGGATGTTGGGGCGTTTGGACATGGCTTATTTGAACCTTGCTATGCATGAGATAACGTGAAAGGTGATGAATAAAAAACACCCGGGGACAAACATCCCCGGGCGGTTGGTGGTGGTCTTACTTGGTGTAACTCACTGGCTGTGTTGGCTGCTTTTGCATCTCATCCCAGAGCGTTTCGATCTTCTCACGCCAGGCTTGGGCAGTCTGTTTGAGTTCCTGCGTCAATTCAGGATGTTCATTGGCAAGATTGACTTTTTCACCCATGTCCACCGTCAGGTCCGATAGATGTACATCATCTTCCGGCGGGGCGCCTTCGACGAGTTGGCCTTTGAGAACCAGCTTGTATTTGCCCCGACGCATGGCGGTCTGATCGTTCATCTCCCAGAACAGATCGCGTTCGGGCAGCGCCTTGCCATCTGCAACGTAGGGCATGATGTCCATCCCATCGACATCGTATTCACTGGGATCACCACCTGCTGCCTTGAGCATGCTGGGCATGATGTCCATGGCAGCGACCGGCTGATCCAGGACCTGTCTTTCGGGAATCCGTGCAGGCCAATTGAGAATACCGGGAACGCGGACACCACCGTCATAGAGGCTGAATTTATGTCCCTTCAGCGCCCCGGCTGATGAACCGTAGTAGTGGTCGAGTGTACCATCAAGCCAGTTGCGCGATTCGCGGGATGGGCCGTTGTCTCCCATGAAGAAGATGCAGGTGTTATCACGAACGCCCTGGCGTTCCAGTTCATCGACAATGTCACCGACGCCGTCATCGACACAACTGATCATGGCTGCAAGGACCTGTTTGTCCCAGGGTAAGTGAGCAAAGCGATCCATGTATTTCTGCGGCGCATGCATCGGGTAATGCGGTGCGTTGTAGGCAACGTAGAGCATGAACGGTTCATCTTGTTTGGAGGCATCACGGATATAGTCGATGGCTTTATCGGTGATCGCTTCGGTCATGTACTTGCCGTTGTCCCAGATTTCGGCGTTGTCTTCCCAAAGGTCATGGATGGGGTTTTGGCCGGGACCACCGCGATTAATGCCCCAATAGAAAATGTGCGAGTAGTAGTCGATGCAACCTGCCAGGAATCCGTACCAGCGGTCAAAGCCCTGCTGATGCGGGCGACTGTCATCAGCCAGACCCATATGCCATTTGCCGGACATGTAGGTGTTGTAGCCCTGTTTTTTCAGGCCTTGGACCATGGACGGGATTTCACGGCGAAGACCACTTGCAGTGCGATGGCCAGCAAGAATCGATCGGACGCCTGCACGTGCCGGGTAACGGCCAGTGAGTAAGGCTGCACGCGAAGGTGAACAGACCGGGCTGTTGGAGTAGAAGTCGGTAAAGCGCACACCACCTGCTGCAAGTCGATCAAGGTTAGGCGTCATCACGTCGGTGGATCCCATGCAGGATAGATCGCCGTAGCCATGATCGTCGGTGATGAAAACGATGAAGTTGGGTTTGGACATGTTCTTGATTTCTATGTGTGTTGGACCAGTTTTTTTAGAAACGCGAAAGGATTTCAGTCGCCTTGTTTGCATAATCCTTGACGTGGTGAATCAACGGATCGAAACAAGAAGCATCCGCAGCTTGAAGTCCGAGCATGGACACGCCTAATGATCCGACGAATAATTCGCCACGGTAGACCGGTGCCATGACACGGGTGAAGTAGTCGCGTTCGTCTTTCTGGCTCAGGTAATACCCCTGCTTGCGAATTTGATCAAGCAATGCCATGTACTCGACCTTACGCGGCTTGGAGGGATGTTTCTGGATGGCATTTTTCCAAAGCCGTTCACGATCCGCTTCGGGGATGAAAGCCATCATCACCAGGCCTGCACCGTGGTTGGCAAAGTTGAAGTTGCTCTTACCTTCGGAGATATAATGAAAGCCGTTGGGTACTTCATGTTTGACGACCAACTCGAAGTGGTCATCCGCCATTTTGAAAAACACCGACGAATGGCCCAGCGAATCTGCAATGTCATCAATGAGCGGTCGGAGCAGTTCGGTGTAAGAAATCTGCCCGCGGAGTTTACGCCCTAATTGGATGGCACGTTCACCCAGCAGGTAAAAACGCGACTCCTGATTTTTTGAGATGATTTCTTCATCCTGCAGCGCTTTGAGCAAGCGCGAGACACTGGAGGCAGGCGCATCGGGAAACAATGTGCTGATCTCATTGAAGGTCATACCCGTGTGTCTGAGCCCCATGACTTCGAGCAGTTTGAAACTCCGCCTGAGTACGGGAAAGGCATCCTGTTTAGCCATATTGCCTCCGATATCGTTTGTGAAAGTCCTATTTCAATTACGATAGCCTACTGGAACAAAACAATCTGTCAATGTTTTGGCGGGGTCTTTTTATTCTGTGAACTGAAAAGTTCTGTCCTGGGATGTGATCAAGGGCAGGATGGTTGATTAATCATTTTTTTGTGACGTGCATTGACTTGGGCAAGTACCCGGCTACGATTTATCATAACGATATGATTGCATGTCATAACGATATGACAAACGTGTCAAAAACAATAAGTGTCGAATGCATATGAGCCGAATCACTCTCAAACAGGTTGCCGCCCAGGCCAGTGTCTCCGTCCAGACGGTCAGTCATATTCTCAATGACCGGCCGGACAAGCCGTACAAGCAGGCGACACGTGATCGTGTTCTGGATGCTGCCAGGAAACTGGGATATCGTCCCAATGCGGCGGCACGTTCGATGGTGACCCAACGGACGCGCAACATCGGTCTCGTGATGCACACCAACCCCGAAGCGTGGTTTAACACGGTCGATGCCTATGAGATCATGCTAGGCCTTAATGCCCTGCTGAGCCCCAAGGGTTACATCTGTTCCATGATTCCCGTGGGCAGTCTCAGCAAACCCGGCAGTGAATCGCGCATCTTCCGCGAACAGGTCTTGGATGGTGTGGTCGTCTGTGGTCATGCGGATCACAATGTCTATGAACGCATCGAGCAATCCGTTGAACTATGCATCTGGGTCGACACGGACATCAATCATCCGCAGGGATGCATTCGTCGTGATGAACAGCACAATGCGTATCTTGCAGCCATGAAACTGGCGGAGTTGGGTTACCGGAAAATCATCTGGATGGACTACGCACTGCATTGGTCACATTATTCTCACCGTGATCGACAAGCCGGTTTGGATAAGGCCATGCGCGACTTTGACCTGCAGGGCGATACACTGCCATGTACGCAATCGTGGATTGGCAAATCACCTTCAACCATCGCCAGAAAACTCGGGCCGGATGTCGCGGTCATCACATCGCGACATCAGTTTGCTCACAGTCTGGTGCATACATTGCTTCACGAAAATCTGCGCCCGGGTTACGACTATGGCCTTGCAACCCTGGATATTTCCAATGACTCGGAACATGCCTGGCCGGGTTTGTGTTCGGTTCAGACGGATCGTTCGATTATCGGCAAGCTTGCTGGTCACATGTTCCTGAATGCCCTTGAAAACAAAGGGAAATTACCCGATTCGGTTTGCCTGCAAGGCACATGGCATGCGGGTGATACCGCATGGGGACCACGTTAAATAGCTGCCAACTCACAGAGAACACACGCTTCAATGCAATCATTG
>PAIY01000123.1 GCA_002704825.1 Phycisphaeraceae bacterium | reverse complement strand
GTTGTCAGCAGTGCCAGCGTCAATCTCAACGGTATCCTTCACATCATCCCCTTGACCACCAACGTCTGCACCGATGAAATGGAAATCATCTCAGCTGATGGCGGTGTCAACGGTGAGTTTGCTTCACTCAACGTCGATGTGATCGACACGGCCACCATCGACTTCATAACACGATACTACGACAATCGTGTGACCATTCAGGCGGATGTGGCACAGTTCGAAGAAAAAGCACACACGCCCAATCAAGGTCGCATGGGCAGAACCCTCGACAATCTGCCGGGGAACATGGATGATCTTGGTGCAGCGATGCGCGGAATCATCGGCGAAGATCAGCTTCGCCAGGAGATGGATCGTTTGATGCCACTTGGTGCACCGATCCAAACGGTTTTCACCAACGCCCAGCACTTCAGTACCGACACCCTGCAGCTTGCTCGAAATGCCCAGCAAGGCAACACACGCTTTGCGGCTGCACCCGGTCAATCCATGCTCAAGCAACTCAATGACGATCCGTACAGCCTGGCTCAAGATGGTGAACAAGCGACAGAACAAGCCATCACAACTGATGGCAAACTGCACTTCTTCGCTTCACCCTTTGGCCAATTCGGTGACATCGATTCAAGCGACGCACGCACCGGTTACAGCTACGATGCCTACGGCGCGATCATCGGTTTGGATTACAACTGCATCCCCAACATGTCGCTGGGACTTTCGCTGGGTTACATCAGCACCGACATCGGTCTGGACAATTCGGCAGGTGACAGCAAGGTCGACACCCTTCGCTTCGGCCCCTATCTCACCTACACCAACGGCAACTGGAATGTCGATGCCTCCATCACCGGCGGGTTCCACTGGATCGATGGCAATCGCAACACCATCATGGGCACCGCCGAGTCCGACTACAACAGCTATGACTTCACGATTTACGGTGCTGCCAGTTACGACATGCTCATCAACAATGTCACACTCAGCCCGACGTTCTCACTGACCTATGTCCATCAGATGACCGACGATTATGCTGAGTCCGGTGCGGGGTCTGCCAACCTGACCGTCGAAGACCTGCAGACGGATAGCCTGCAATCGTTGGTCGGTGTGCACGCCAGCATGCCGGTGATGCTGGGCAATATCGCTTTGACCCCCGAAGCCTGGATTGGTTGGAAGTACGAATGGCTTGATCGTGATGTGGACATCAATTCCGCGTTCTCTGCCAACGTGACATCGCCCTTCACCTCAAGCAGTCAAGGCACCTCGCGCAGCCAACTCGTGGCAGGTGCTGCGGTGTTCTCACAGATCAATGAAACAACATCACTGAAACTCAACTACGAGCTGAACACCGCGAGTGACGTGACCATTCACTCGGTTTGGGCGATGATTGAGTTGAATTTCTGAATCACCCAATAAGAATGAATCAATGATAAAAACGCACAGGTTTGAGCCTGTGCGTTTTTTGATGATTGTTGATGGTTGCTGCGAATTACTCAGCTTCAGTGACTTCAAGTACCGACTGTGATGGCGCAGGTAATCCCAGGGGCAGGCACACATACATGGCGATATGCCACGCCGCCGCTGCAAGGTATTCGGGCGTGAAGTCATCTTCGAGTTTCATGTCGTAGAGAATCAGACGCTTGCTGACCACCGGATACTGAAGCAGTGACCAGAGCAACTGCTGCATGAACGCAGCCTGCATATCATCCATGTCCGGGCAGACACGCTTGAAGAACTCGGGCAAGGCTTTCTGCACATCGGCAAAACACTCAAAGAGCATTGTCAGTGCTTTGTCATTGCCTTCAACGAGAATCCGCAGGTAAAGCCCCAGCAGATTCTTGACACTCTCAGGCCCATGACAGGCATTGAGAAAGGAATGAATCGATGTATGTAACGTATCGGCAACGGCCTGCTTATCCTGGGGATCCACGTCAAAAAGCGGTGCAAAATGCTGGTTCAATGCACCCAGTTCAACCGTGAAATGTCGAATGGTCGCAAGGAAAAGATTTTCCTTGGACTGAAAGTGGTAAATGATATTACTCAACCCGACACCCGAAGCGGCAGAGATATCACGGATACTGGTGCGGCCGTATCCCTTCTGGGCAAACATCTGGCCAGCAGCTTTGAGAATCTGCTGACGGGTGTGTTCACCTTGAGCCAAACGATTGTCAGAATGTCCGGGACTGTTCATCCCAATGCACCTTTCCCGATCTGAAAACTTCATCGATCGTCCATGCATCTTAGCATAACAATCCATTCAATTCATAAAAATGTGATTCAACTTTTGTCTATCATTGCTTTCAAAAAACAATAAATTTCAAACACTTACACAAGACTGAACCCTCTTGGCCCTACTGAGAAAACTACCTGGGCGCCCTACTGGACCCTTATAAAAAAAACAGCCTTACTCCTGTAATATGAGTTCTGACATATGTATAAAAAGGAAAATGAACACTTGTTCGATCTTCCGAGCCAAAAATCGATATGTTCAAAACGTTGCTGGTATTCAATGCTGAAAATAAATGTACGCGAGATGAATGTCTGAGAATTTATTTGATTGATTGATGTTAAATCCCCAATTTGAATCACTCTCGGTTAATCCAATGCGCACAATGGATAGGCAAAACGCATGATTCGTCCCAGCGATTGCAGTCAACAAAATAGCGTTGTGATACGATTTACGGTAATTCAGAAAGGCAACGCTTGGGCGATTAATCGACAAAGTCATACAAACCACTAAATGCCATGACAGCGTTGTGGCCGAACATGCCTGGGGTCATTTCATCTTCAAACAGATGATCCGTATCAAAGCGGTGATCGCCCATTTGGGTTGAAAGCATGTGGTTGGATTTGAAAGCTGCATGGTTGTCGTTCCAGACCACACTGCCTTGCCAATCGTTGGTGTTGGCCAGGGGATTGGTATGGATGGACTTGACGGCCATGGCACCGTTGGCGATGGCGCGGTCGGTGGCAACGGGGGCCTGGGCGTTGCTGGTCTGCCGCCACTCGTCTTCGCGATCACCAGTGTTATTGGGATGAATCATCAACAAGGCATAGGAATAGTGATTGACAGTGACGGTATCACCCGGCTTCCAAATGGTTTTGCCCGACTCATTGGGATTGATGATGTATTCGCCAGCGAAGTAGTTTTGATCCAGTAACAGTTGGAAGCGATTCTCCACGGTTGCCGAAGTGTTATCGAGTTGGCCCTGACTGTCGATACCCGGATACCAGTCCTTGTTGGACTGCGCGAAAATGGTCATGCAGGCATGGATGCCACGGACTTGGGTGGTGCCTTGAATCTGTCTTGCCCGGGATCGTGCCGAGGCCAGAGCCGGCAGGAGAATCCCAATCAACAGTGCAATGATCGAGATCACCACCAGCAGTTCAATTAACGTAAAAGCCCGAGAAGTCTTCATCACAATTACCTGTCAGCCAAGGACAACTTTTTAGGCAGGCTGGCCACGCGAGAAACGTGGATGAACCAACACTGCGACCCGTGACAAGGTTGTGATGAAAATAAAGTGACTCAGATCAGACTCAAAATTCATGACAAACAACCGTAATGGATAACCATACGATGATTGCCATCATTCATGTGGACCGTCATGCGTCTGCAGCACTTCCCCCGTGATTGATCGATCAGCCTCCCCCAGCAAAGTGTCTCTGCTAATCCAATCTTCCAATCACTTCTTGCCTGAAGCTGAATGTAGGTAAAAACCCCGGCCCGTCAAGCGAATTTCAGACCACATGACAAAAAAACTGTGAACAGAGATGAAAAGTTAACAGTTCCATTTATTGAGACTGCACAAAAACAATCTCATATTTCAGCGGGACATGATCGACGAACTGGACTCCCGCCTGCGGACTTCACGGAAGCGTTTTGCATGTCGTCCAGCGCATCTGATGCCAGGACATCTTGCACGGATTGCATGCCAATATGAGCACCCGATGTGAGGACATGATGCATGGATTGATATGAATCAGCAGGTAACCATCCGCACGTATCTGGCCAGAAAACCAAGGCATCGATGCAACGCAAATCACCGGAACATGATCTGCGTTGCTCGATGTCCTGATCCCCACGCCCCCCGGAAGTTCCCCACGGAAGTTATCCCGGAAATTTTCCCTTGGAAGTCGCCGAATACGACTTCCCCCACGTACTGCCCCATCCGAATTCCCCGGAACTCCCGGTAGCACTCGGAAACCCCGGAACACCACAGAAGCCCCAGAAGGTTTCCATGAGGGCCAGTCTTGCAGGCCTCCATCTCACACTCCCCCGGAATCCCCCGGAATCCCCCGGCCCCCCGGATTCCCCCAACGAAGGGCGCGATCTTGCCTGTGTCGAGCGATTCGTCACCTTCACATCCGAATTAAATGTCTAAAAACTTGTGTGCCTTGAAGCTGGATGGTTTGGGCTTTGTTTTGACACACCTGACATAAACCGAATTTTCATGGTTGTAGTATCGATGGATCAGCCAAACAGGTGTCCCAGGATCTGAGACTGAAGCGAAAAAAAACGAGGGTCGCTTGACTGCGACTTACACCGGTATAAGATTACTCCAGTGTATCATTGACTTCTCGCTGGTTAGAATCGCACATCATGCCCAAGACTCTACATTCAACCAAACACTTCCACCTGGTCAAGCAGCTTCGGCCGCTGATTGCCAAGATGAATCCGGGGGACCCGATCCCGACGCAGCAGAAGCTCAAGAAGCAATTCAGTGTTTCGCAGAACACGATTGAACTGGCGTTGGCAAGGTTGCGCCGCGAGGGTTTAATCGAGCGTCCCGCTGGCAAGCAGCGTTTGGTCAAGTCGGAGATTTGCGATCCGGCGGATCACTATGTGGCCATCATTCGCCCGGACTGGCCGTCGTCGGTCATTGAAGGGATCAGTCAGTCGATTGTGGATGCGGGGCATGCTGCCAACTGGCGATTTGATATCACCAACTACCGTTCGCATGCGGGTCTTGATCTTGAAAAAGCGATGGGTGACAACGATGCAGCGGTATTGATGTTGACCACGGAAGTCGTGCCGGATCATTTGCGTGATGCGTTGACATACATGCGTAAGCCATTGGTGTTGGCACAGGATCAGATTGAAGGTCTTGAACTGAACACCGTCTGTACCGATGACGGTTTGAGCATTCAGCAGGCGGTTGAACACCTGGGTGAACTGGGGCATCGCCGCATCGGCATTCTCCTGCCGACCTTGACGACGGCACCGATGGTTCAGGCATTGGATGGCTACAAACGTACGATGCATGCATTAGGTGTAACGGACACTGAATTTGAGCCATGGATCGTTGCCTGTGAAAACAAACCGTTTACGCGTAGCATTGACATTGCCTACCCGGTGTTCAAGCAATGGTTAGAACGCAATCATCAGCAAGTGACCGCGATGGTCTGCGCGAACATGGACATGGGCATGGTGGTGAACCGTTGTGTGCATGAAATGGGACTCGCCATTCCTCAACAGTTCAGCGTGGTAAGTTCTGACAACATTGCGAAGATGGGCGAATACTTTTATCCCCCTGCCACGACGACGGAGATGGATCTGAGTATGTATGGCAAGGCGGTCATTGAGTTACTCCAGAAGCAGTTCGATGATGAACAGGCCATGCCTGAATGTCGTTATATCCCAAGCTTTTTGATTCAACGCAAGACTTCCGGCCCGGTGCCTGCAACAGCGGTTGTCGCTTAAGCCGGTTCATTGTCATTATTGACAAGACGTATCACGATGAAAGGTTTTCCAAAGTGATTACAACATTAATGAAACACATCCCGCTTTGCCTTGCCATGGTTCTATGCAGTGTTCCTGTCATGGCTGAAGATCAGGTCGTCTTTGAAGACACCATGAACACCATCAACAACTGGTCCAAGGGGGAACTGGTCACGCACGACGAAGACGTCGACCACACGCCCTACCTGAAGATGGGCAACGGCATCACCGTTGCACCCCTGCCCTATCAGTTGACGACGGACTGGACACTCGAAGCGGACATGCGTCACACGAATTTCTCACGTGGCCTGTGGATCGGACTGGTTGATAAAGACATGAAGCAAGGCTATGCCGCCTTGTGGGATTCGTCACTTGAGAAATATTTCGACGGCAAAGGCATGTTCGTCATCTGCCACATCACCGGCAAGGATGACAAGCCCATCGGTTTTCACTCCAATATCAAACGTCTTGGCAAGCACAAGAAAAGTCCGCACCTGGTCAAAGACACCAAGTTTGCCCATATCAAACTCAGTTGGGAAGCAGCCAGTGGCAAGCTGACACTCAGCGTCGATGGCGAAGAACTCTATGCCATCAATGACACGGATTTCAAAACCTTTGATCGCATTGTCATGCGTGGCAACACCCATGGGTTACTCGATAACGTCAAAATTACGACACCGAAAAAATAACTTCTAACCCCGGATTGGAGACATAACATGTCCTCAAACGCAAGACCCTACCCGCAAGGGGGGTTCACACTTATCGAATTGCTTGTGGTCATCAGCATCATCTCATTGCTCATCTCCATTCTCTTACCTGCCTTGAGCAAAGCGCGCATGGCAGCGCAGGACATGGGATGTCTGAGTAACCTCAAACAGATCGGCGTGGCTACCACCGCTTACCTGGCAGATGAGGATGAAGTCTTCCCGACCATGTTGTTCTACTACAACAAGAATGTGGGCATACGGGCCAACAATTACCGCGGTGACTGTTGGGATGCAGAGTTGGCACGGTATCTGGGCATCAACAATGACTACGGTGTTTCCGATTATTGGAAGCTCAAATTCACGCCGGTCTTCCAGTGCCCCCGTGACTGGCGCCGTCGTGCTGGCACTTGGGATATCAATCGTCGTTCCTATGGTGCTGTCAAAGTCGGTTCCAACGGCAATGCGGACTATGGCGTGACTTGGACGGGGGGTGGCACCCCTGCACCGCCGCGTGTCAGCGAAGTGATCAAACCCAGCAAGACGATCTATCTCTTTGATTTCGAACCAACCAGTTACGGCATCCAGTTCCATCCTTCCTACTCGGTTATTGATGGCTGGTTGGGTGATTCAAGCGCACCGAAAACACCAGCAGGTGAGTTGCTTCATGGCAATTCCCAGTCATTCCTGTTCGTGGACATGCATGCAAAACTCGATTCTCCCAGCATTGCTCACAACGATGGTTCGGGACGCCGCAGTTGGTCACGCAAATAATTTTTACCTTTCGACTGAGACCCGCACGAATAATGCAGCAACTCATTCGTCACTCCTGCGCCCTGGAAGTTGGGAGTCCAGTGACAACGCGTCAACAGAATGCCACTGGATTCCCGCCTGCGTGGGAATGACGACAGCTGAAAATTGTCTATACCAACCAACAACGGAATCCCCATGCCCAACGCGCTTTTGAAAATTGTCCTATTGCTTGTTCTCGGTTCTGCCACACTCAGCTTGCACGCAGCAGAACACCAATTCCCACAGGCGGATCTATCCAAGCTCGGGAACATACCAACCATCGATACACCGTTTTACATCATGGAGTATCACATCTGGCATAAGTCCCCCTTCGGTCAGGAGTCGCCGGACGGCTACGTGCATTGGGACATGGGGCATGACCGCATCGACCGCGCGATCGGCCCGGATTGGATGCGCGACAAAGGCCCCGTCGGATACCCCCTGCTCGGACTCTACAATGCTGAAGACATGAACGTGATCCGTTGGCAACTTGCATGCATGCAGAACACCGGCGTGGATGGGACGTTCGTGCAGATGTTCCCTGAATGGAATCAAGGTGAGTACTTTGATCGAACTTTCATCTGGGACAAAATCATCGACATCGCAGATGAACTTGGCTACAAAGTCGGACTCCACGACGAAGTGCAATTCCGTGGCGGGCAGCCTGCTCAAAAATGGGATGTCATGGGCAAACGCATCGGCGCGTTCATCAAACAGTACGGCCAACGCTCTGCCTTCCTGAAAATCAAAAACCAGCCGGCAGTCGCGTTCCAATTCTGGAATCGCTTTAACAAAACCATGTCCGTCGAAGACCTGGGCAAGATGATTGACCTGGCGGAGAAAACTGCTGGCTGTGACATTTACTGGATTCTGCACATGGCACCCAATGACGGTGTCTATGCCATGGACAAGGTCGATGCGTTTATCACCATGGCCAACACCAATGCGCTCAACCACCGTGTCAGTGGCTATACCGATTCTCCCAAACAGGATTGGGAAATGATGCAGGGGCAGCTGGACAAAACCAAAGCATACGCCAAGAAGTATCCGAACAAGGACCTTGGCTTGTGGGTGTATGACGGATTTGAGGAATCGCCCAAAGCCTTTGGTGATGGGCGCACCAGCTTCCGTTGGATGCCACGCCAGAAGGGAAAGACACTGATCACATGTCTGGAAAAATACGAAGCGATTAACCCGGCGTTTCACATTCTCACCAGTTGGAACGATTGGCAGGAGAACACGGCAATCGAACCGGGTTGGCAGAGTGATGTGCTCGATGGCGATCCCTACTTTTACTGCAAACTTTTGGCCAAACTCAAGGGGCATACATTCACCGCCCCGCCGCTACCTGCCAAGGAATCCGTGGACCCGTGGATGTGGCAGACGCTGTATGGCATCGACAGAACCCCGCCGATGCTGACGCATGTCCGTTACTTGCCGATGGCACCGGCGATCGTTGCCACCGCTGCGGATACCGGCAGTGCGATTCAATCGATCAAGGTTGCCGAGCATGGTGATTTGTATGTCGATGCATCGGATTATGCTGCGCCGGTGTTCCATGGCGTGACCTCCATCAATCCCGGCCGAACAGTTGAAGGTGGTTACCAACTTGCGGTCAATCAACCCATCACCGTTGGCCTGCTTCCTGAGATGCTCAAGCAATGCAAGTCGAATATGGTGTACATCGGCCTTGAGTTTACGGATCACACCGCGGGCAACATACTGGTTTACTATCCCTGTCAAAACAAACTCATCAACTACAAGCCTGGAGACGAAAATCGTTTTGATGTCTGCGCGGGGATCAGCTTGTCCAATAGCGGTAAGCAGGTCGCTGCCGTCAGACCGATGATTGGTTTTCTCAAGGATCAGGCCAACCCTGAAATTCGCATTGAACTCAAGGGGACACGCAAGCATCCCAAGCCCTCGCCGATCACCGTGAGTCGGATTCATGTTTTCACGGATTTTGCAGAGGCCAAGGCAGGGTTGCGTTTGGATGCAGGCAAGCCCGACAGCCAGGTGCAGACCGTGCGCGTGGAGATCGGGAACCTCAAGACTGCTCCGACGCAAAAGGCAGCGTACATCATTGCAACGGACGCATCGGGGAATGTGGCGATGCCCGTGGTGTATCACGGGGTGGATGCACATGCGTTTATGAATCGCCCGTGAGGTTGGATAGCAAATCGTAACTCACACGACGCACGTCCCGGGGACTGAAGTCCCCGGGCTTTAGGTGGTGATCGGTTGGCGTGTGGGTATCCCTGTTAGCAAGATGCGTTGACGTTGACAATGCCGTGTACAGACGCGTTGCTGTTTAAAAAATCATGGCGCAGGTGGCGACGATCCACATGATGGCGGCGATGACGATTTTCCCCAGCGTGCCCCAGAGTCTGCCGTGGGCAGCAGCTTTGCCTGCGACTTTGACTTCGTCCCAGGTTCGGCCTGCCCAGTGATCCCCAAGCATGGCAGCGATGCCCGCGCCGATGCAGGCGCCGATGAGTGTGCCAAACAGTGGAACGGGGATGAAGCCGGTCCCGAAGATGGCGCCTGCGATCCCGCCGACGATGCCCAGGGCGATGCTGCGTTTACTGGACCTGGCTTTTTTGGAAGTGACGACACCCGCAAAGGTCTCCACGATCTCCCCGAGGATGGCAAGTCCCAGCAGCGCAGCGAGTGTCCAGATGCCGATCGCCTGCTCATCCCAGTACCACCATGCCCAGGTTCCGGTGACCAAAAGCATCAGCCAGGTGCCCGGGAGTTGGAGCAGAACCATGAAAACCCCAGCCAGATTCAGAAAAATGACCAAAATCAGGACCAGAATTGCCAGAATGGAGTGCATTGCAGCCATCATGTCGGTTATACTACTCCAACCTGCCTGACAATGTCACAATGCCCTGCGAGAACGCATTTTCGAGATTGCGACCGGGGCATTGCAGAAAGATAAACCGCAAAAAACCCCTGCCTGGGCTTTGAGCTTCTAAACTCGATTGACTCAACCGCTTAGGGCAGATACATTGCACCACAATATTCTGATTGTTTTTTCGATATTTCCTCTCCAGGAGGCACTTGATGAGTAGCACGCTGCGCGTTGCGTTGGGGATGATCATTTTAAGTCTGTGCACGGTTGTCACACCATTGGCCAAGGCGCAGTCTTCTGGAATTCTCGGTCAATGGGAAGATTTCAACCATTACGTTTTAATCGCCCGACCCGATCTGGCTGAAGATCTGGGCAAGCAATTGCTCAAGGCCAACTCCGACAAGCTGCTCGATGCGGTTGAGGAGAGCACCTATCAGGATTTTGAAAAGACACTCTTCCGTGCTCAGAAAAATCAGGAACTCAAGGACACCGCTGGCAAGCTCGAAGAAAAGCTTCAGCGTGCGTTGATCCAACGCAGCCGTGATCCCAAGCGTATCGCTGCTGACATCCAGAAGCTTGGCGAAGGTATGCGTGCCCAGGTCAACGCGGTGGAACGTCTGCGTGCTGCTGGTCAGTTCGCTGCCCCACAATTGCTTGCCACGCTTCGTGACGAAAGCAAAGCCCGTCTTCACCCGCACGTGATTGGTGCGATGGTTGGGATTGGTCGCCCGATGGTTTACCCGCTGTCAATCGCCCTTGCTGATCTTGAACCGATTCAGCAGGGTCAGATCGCCCGCGTGCTTTCGGAGATTGGTTACCCGCGCAGCCTGCCTTATATCAAGCAGGTGATTGAAGACGAAAAGACCGATGCCGCGACTCGTGAAATGTGTCAGGCTGCCTACGCTCACCTGGCCTCCCGTGCCGGTGTGACCGAAGGCGTCAACGCAGCAGAGTTGTACATGACCCTGGCACAGAACCACTACAACGCAGCGGTCAATCGTGACATGCTGCCGGGCTACCTGCCCACGGACAAGACCGGCATCATCTGGACCTTTGACCGTCGTGCGGGCCTGCTTCCCATCTCTGTGCCTGGCCCGGTGTTTGGTTACATCCTGTCCATGCGTGCCAGCCAGCGTGCTCTGAGTCTTAATGAGCATCTGTCGCCTGCGTTGTCCCTGTGGCTGATGGCCAACCTCTCCCGCGAAAACTTCATGCCCGACAAGGCAACCGATAAAAGCTACCCCAAGGACTGGCATCCGGCGGACTACTACCTGAAGGTGGCTGGCCCCCTGCGTCAGCATGATGTGCTTTACCGTGCTCTTCAGGATCGTGATTACGTGCTGGCACTGGATGCCATTGCCGCCCTGCGTCTGACCGCTGGCACCGATGCTCTGGTCAACCGTCAAGGCACCATTCAACCGTTGATCACCGCCCTGAGTTATCCGGATCGTCGTGTGCGTTTCAACGCTGCGTTGACCATGGCCAATGCCCGTCCCAACGCCCCGTACAACGGCAGTTACCGTATTGTGCCGGTGCTTTGTGAAGCTGTCCGCCAATCCGAGACGCGCTTTGCCGTCGTACTCAGCCCGGATCTGGATCGTGCCAATCAATTGGCGGGGATTCTTCGAGATCAGTTGAAATTTGAAGTCGCTGCCGGCCAGACCATTGAAGATGTCACCGACGCGATTGCCGCAGGCCCCGGTGTGGACCTGATCGTCACCTCAGCCGACTCGACTGCCACCATGGACCTGCATCATTCCCGTAGCAGCAACTACAAACTGGTTGCTGCCCCGTTGATCGCGTTGGCGGACAACAATGCCATCCTCGCTCAGATGAATCAGGTCTTTGAAGGCAACATGACGGTTTACCCCGTGTTGGCAACACAGAGTGCCGACGCGTTGAAGCCTGCCATCGACAGCGCCATCAAGCAATTTGCCGGCCAACCCATTGGTAAGGACGAAGCCCTTGCCTTTGCCATGGACGCTTTGAACATGCTCTGGGAAATCACCATCGGTCACGGTCAGGTCTATCAGGCCACCGAAGCCCAGCCGACGCTCATCGAAGCGTTGGGTGATGATCGTCACAGCGTGGTGATGCGGTCCGCTGAGATTCTTGCCCTGTTCAATGACATCAAGGCTCAGCAGGCCATCTGCAACACCGCGATGAACGCCAAGCTTCCGGGGAAGGTTCGCATCTCCCTGATCGACAGCCTGGCTTTGTCAGCAACCCATCACGGCAACCTGCTCACCGATACGCAGATCGCCAAGCTGCTCAAGATCGTCAACACCGCCAAGGGTGATATGGCCCAAGCCGCCGCCCGTGCCCATGGTGCGCTGACACTGCCTGCTTCGCATGTCGTGGACATGATCACCAAGTAAGTAAACATGCGGTGACACATCACAGCTTTGCCGGAAATTTCGGTGAATGCACGAGGGGGTTGCTATGTCCGATGCATCTCAAACCGACTCGCCATGCACGCGTTGTCAATGTTCAATGTGCACCGCAGTGGGACGTCTGCTCGTTGCCTTTGCAATCGCCGTGCTGCTTCTGTGTATCGTTTATTACGTGGTGTATCAGTCAACGCGTCCAAGTGCGACACCTGCTGCCGTGGCCAATCTCCAAAAAGGCATGACCGCTGCCCAAATCCAGCAACACATCGGCCCACCCAATGCACGGCAGATTATTGATGATCTTGAAACATGGTGGTACTACGACCCGGACAATGCGCAACACGCCCTTGAGCCCAGGGACATTGCCAACCTCGTCATCACCTTTGATCACGACAATAAACTTTATGAATTAAAGTTCATGGAACGGTGACAGGCACTCGCAGTGCATGATCAAGTAAAAGCGCGTTAGATCATTACAATGAATTAATCTCCACCATCCATCACTCCCGCGCAGGCGGGAATGACGAAATCAAAGAAGATATTGAGATTAATTGCCTGAACTGCTTTAACCCCGCCAGCGATGCTTGCACATGAAGACCACCAGGGCGCTGATAAAACCACTGACCACGGCAGTCATGAGCATGGCAAAGAGCCACACCAGGATCCGCAAAGGCCCAAGTTGTCCCAGCCCGTCATAAGCCTGCAACACCGCGTCAGCATTGTTCACCGGGTTGGTTAGCGCATCCGGATGCCCCGAGTCCATCATGTTCACCAAACCCCAAATCAGAAACGGCCAACCCAGCCCCAGAAATCCGCCAATGAAAAAGGCAAACACCGCAGCGGTATCCGCACTGAAACAAAAGGCCTGGGAATTGTCATCGGCTTGATGCATCATGATTCATTGTCGCGTGTCTGAACCTCAGTATCCAGAACAAAATCTGCTGGCAGAAATTCTATCTCCAAACCCACCGTCTTCCCGTTGGACACCAGTTCAAACACGTCATATTCACCATCCCCCAAGCCACCGGGAATCAGGATCATCTCAAACGATTTGCCTTCGTAATCAAACGCAACATACTCCAACCCGCCGGAGGATGCCGCATTAAGGTCTTCCATGTAGTCTTCGTAGTGATCCGGCTCGATGGCCTGGGAGATCGCTACCATGTCTGAAACCCCAAGTTCACCCACATCAATGCAAACTGTTTTGTTCATCGGTTTGATTTGTAAATCCGTCACCTCATCGCAATACACCCTCACGCGCGCTATCCGGCGATGCCCCTCAAAATCCATGCCTTGAATTTCAACGTGACATAAACCGGGTTTGACATTGACCACCACGCCGTCCTCTTCGGTGACAATCCAAGGGTCACCTGCCCAGAGCTTGCCATAGGGTACGTTCATGCTCCCCAGCGGCATCCATGGGCCGGACACGCCTGAAATATTGGGCTTGGGAAAATCGCCAACGGATTGACTGAAATATTCTTCAACTGTCATGGCAGACTCCGGACTTCAACCATCAGCGTAAAATTCATCAGTGGGGTTACTGCATTGTGATCGACCGATACAGCAGGGTCAAGAAAAACGTTGCATGCGATGGGAATACTTCTGAGGACCTGTTAGTATCACTCAACATGATCACGCGCCTGCTTATCGTTCTTGGATTCTTCACGCTTTCTCTATCAGACATGGTTCAAGCAGCAGACCATCCTGTCAACAGCTTTGTGGTGGTCGAACTGTTCACCTCAGAAGGCTGCTCCAGTTGCCCGCCAGCGGATCGTGTTTTATCGCAGTTACGCCAAGAGGCAGCCAAAGCGCAATCGCCAGTCTACACACTGGCCTATCACGTGGACTACTGGGACCGCCTGGGTTGGGAAGATCGCTTTTCCAGCGAGCAATGGACACAGCGACAATACCAATACGCTCAAGCGATGCGCAGTCGGCAGGTCTACACGCCACAGATGATCATCAACGGCCAACATGCTTTTGTCGGATCACGCAAAGCAACAGCAGAAAAACACATCACATCGGAACTGGCGAAAAAACCAGCCGTGAATCTGGAACTGGGTTTCTCACAACAAAGTGACGAAGCAGCAGAATTAGATACCGTGCATTGGCAGATTCACCCCCTGCCCCCCAACGCTCAATTGCATCTGGTTCTTGCAGAAGACCATCTCAAAACCCAAGTCCGACGCGGTGAAAATTCGGGAAGGCAGCTTCACCATGATGGTGTCGTACGGAACATGCAGACGATCAAACTCATCAACACGCAAGGCAAGGCTATGATCACGATTCCGCAAGATGCCAAGCGCGGTCACTGTCGGATCATTGGTCTGCTGCAGGATCAAAACAGCATGCGCATCATGGCAGGCAAACAGTTAACCCTTCGACCAATCCACGAGTAAGCAATACAAATGGTTGTTTTAAACCATTAAGGCCTTGCTGAAATTGATGAGAAAGGCGTATTACTCAGGACTGATGGATGTAGATTGACGTCTGGCAATCGCTGCCTTGGTCATCTTGAACAAGTAGGCAAGTGATCCGGTGAAAATCAATGCGTAGAGTGCCAATTGGAACACATACTGCATTCTTGAATGTGCGTTGATCACAATCGTGGTATTGCCAAGAAATTCCCATCCGAATATTGTCAGAAATTGATCCAGTGCGATCACTGATAGCAGGCCGGAAAACAACATGATGGGCCCGAGGATGAGCCATGCGGCCATGACAAAGATGGGCTTGCTGGTGATCTCCGGCGTCAGGCGTCGGGCGCAGAATCCCATGCTATAGATTCGCGCCATGGGATCGATCATGGCTGTTGCGGTGACGGGGCCGCCGCAGTTGGGGCAAAGGTGATCCAGCTCCGTCATCGGGTGCGCACAATGCGGACAGATGACATTGTGTTGCAGTGTTTCGGGCAACTGATCTTCGTCGTATGGCTGATCAATTTCCGGGTTGTTATGTTGCATGTTCATTTCTGCCACCCACTTTGTGTTTCAAGTTATCGCGGTATTGAAACAGAGAATCTGACGGATCAATAAGTATGAAACTTACCAACCCGTCAGATTCGTCGTGTATTCATTACATCTGGACTTGCACGTTACGCAGACTTATCCGATTCGGGATTGGGTTTCGTCATCGTTGGTTTGTTCTTGGCTGACTTTTCTTCCTTGGCCTGTGAGACTTTGCCCATGTATTCGGGCAGTTCGATGCCAGCCTGCTGAGCCAACTCATGGATAGGTGGCAGTGAGCCGATGAGTCCCTTGAGGAAGTTGGAGGTTGAGCCCCCCATACCGTTGGCTTCGCTGCCGTTGGCACCGGAGTCCCAGACGGTGATCTTGTCGATCTTGAGATTCTGGATGGCCTTGACCTGTTCGGAGACCAGTTGCGGTAACTGTTCGATGATCAGCAGGGACGGGGCAATGTCCTTGCGATCGCCACAGATGCGTAGCAGGTTTTCGTAACCGTGTGCCTTGGACATGAGGACCTGCTGGATACCTTCTGCTTCGGCTTTGTACCTGGCCAACGTGGCGTCGGCTTCACCCTGAGCAATGCGACGAATACGATCGGCTTCGGCTTCGGCATCGATCTCGATTTTCTTCTTCTCGATTTCCTGGAGAACGATCTGTTCCTTCTCCAATCGTGCCTGCTCACGTTCACGTTCAGCAAGCAGCACATCACGTTGTGCATTAGCCATGGCAACTTCACCGCGGCGTTTGGCGATGGCGCGACGTTCTTCCAGCGTGGCTTCATAGTCCGCAATGGATGCTTTGGATTCGTTTTCGCCCGACACAGCGCTGGCTTCCAGTGATGCAACCTTCACACGCTGATTGGACTCGGCTTCCTTCTTACCCTGAACCGCCAAGGCAGTCTGCTCGGCAACGGCGATCTCACGCTCACGAGCGGCGGAAGCTTCACCAGCAACGCCAGCAGCTTCCAACTGGGCAACCTTGATGCGGCGATCACGTTCGGCTTCCTTCTCACCAATAGCACCCTGTGCGGTCTGCTCGGCAACGCGGACATTCTTCTCACGGTTGGCGGTCGCGGTACCGATGGCACCTTCACGTAACGCGTTGGACTTATCAATCTCGGCCTGGTTGATGGCTTCGGCAGCGGCTTTCTGACCCAACGCTTCGATGTAACCAGACTCATCCGTGATGTCACGAATGTTCACGTTGATCATTTCAAGACCGATTTTATTCAGTTCAAAGTTCACGTTCTTGTTCACAAGATCAAGAAACTTTTCACGGTCCTGGTTGATTTCTTCAATCGAAAGCGTTGCAATGACCAAACGCATCTGGCCAAGAATAATGTCCCGGGATTGCGTGGCAATGTCGCGTTCGGCTAACCCCAGCAAACGCTCGGCAGCATTGTTCATGATGTCCGGCTGTGTGGAGATACCAATCGTGAACGTCGAAGGCACATTCACACGAATGTTCTTCTTGGACAACGCACTGGACAATTCAATGTCAATGGTGATCGGTTCGAGGGAAAGGTATTGGTAATCCTGGATCAAAGGCCAGACGAAGACACCGCCACCGTGCATACAACGTGCCGTACGATTGCCTTTGATACGGCTCCCGTAGATAACAAGCACGCGGTTAGAAGGACAGCGTTTGTACTGCTTAATCGCGACGATCAGGACCGCAAAGATGGTCAGCAAAACAAGACCACTCAAGAACGGAATCGCCAGTCCTTGTAATGGGCTTTTGGACTGAGCCAACAACAACATTGTGGCAAGAGTTGGTAAGTGCATCATCTGTATTGAATCCTCCCTCAAAAGAGATTTTGAAATGTTTGACGGGAAGATATTCGCACTTGGCAAACCGGACGTCCCCCGTCCCCTGAAATTCGAGCTCGTCGTTTTAACTTTACTGATTAATCCTGATTCACTGAAATAATCAGAGTTTCGTCATCACGTACGTCGATCACTTTAACGCTGGTAAAAGATGCAACGGCAGGGCCATCGGAGATGGCATTTAATATTTTCTTGCGTCCCGACACAGACACTTCAACCTGTCCTGCCCCCTGCCCTTTCTCAGGAATGTTCATATACACGCGACCTGTATGGCCTATGGCGGTCTTAAGATCATACTCACTGGTTTGTTCCAGTTTCTTCATCATCATCATCAGCCATGCTGACAAACTCATTAATCCAAAGCCAAACAATGCGGCAGCAATACCTGTAGCAATACGTGACAATTCCCAGTCAAAACGGGCTATGAGTCCCATCCAGCCAGTCCCCATGAAGAAGGCAAGAAATGATTGGATGGATAGTAAATTGAAACTTTCGGATGCATCAAAATCGGCATCAAGGTCTGCACCATCCAGCCCCAAATCCACATCTGCATCACCACCAAAGAAAATACTCAAGGCGAGCTTGATCAGAAAGAGGAATGTCCCCATGAATGCAAAGAAGAAATAGAAGACCGCGTCGATGCCGGCTTCGTTGAGATCGCCCCAGAATGCTGACCAGTCGAAGATGTTTTTGAGCAGGTTCATGGACCGGTGCCCCCTGTTACCGTGTGTACTGTGCGGACACATTGTAACCACTTTGTGGCTGTCAATCTTGGGAAATGGGGCAAAGTAATCTTCATTTTTGAGACAATATCATCATTGGTGATTACCCAAGAATCACATGATGTCTTTAACATCAGGCTGGTGCGGTTTAAACCCTTGTTCTGAACGCACCAGCTACACATGTAAGATGCACCGGCTCGACACGAGCCAGCTCGCAAAGGCAGGGACCGATCAACAATACATGACACGTCACGCTGTATGAATTCCCGGTGAAATTCTGTTCGTTGACGATGCGTTCTTGCATGTGATTTGTGCAATCTGGATAATCGGTCTCATGCATATGGACCCGCTGATTCCCGTGTTTGCTGGTGTTGGTTTGGTTATCCTGATGATTGGATTGACCCTCAAGCGTTTTCACCAGCCTTATGTGATTGCCTACGTGTTGGCTGGGGTACTGCTTGGTCAGTATGGCCTGGGGGTGATCACGGATGCGGGCTTTGCCTCGCGGGCTGGCGCATTGGGTGTGTTGCTACTGATGTTTTTTGTCGGGATGGAACTGCCTGTCAAAAGTCTGATGGCCAACTGGCGTGTCCCGATCATCGGTACGGCATTACAGATCGGCTTTAGTGTCCTATGCGTCTGGGCCATAGGGGCAGTCCTGGATTGGCCGATGCGTCGGATTGTTTTCCTGGGTTTTGTCATCAGCATGAGCAGTACCGCGGTGTTGCTCAATGTTCTGCGTGAAACCGGTGAACTGGACCAACCGTTGGGACGCGACGTTGCAGGCATTACCATCACGCAGGACTTGGCGGTGATCCCCATGTTCATCGTTCTGGGTTTACTCAACGGGGACACGCCTGCCATCGGTCAATTCCTGATTCAACTTGTTGGCGGGTGTGCGATCCTTCTGGCCTTGATCGCTGTGATCCGGCGTGGGCAGATTGCATTCCCCGGTGCCAAGACGTTGGAAGATGACCGTGAGATGCAGGTGTTCACCGCGTTGACTGTTTGCTTTGGCCTGTCATTTCTCACGGGGTTGATGAATTTATCCGCAGCATTGGGCGCCTTTGCAGCAGGTGTCCTGATTACTGCCTCACGTCAGACGGATTGGGTCAAGAGCAGCGTTGAACCGTTTCGCATTGTGTTCATGGGACTGTTTTTCATCTCGGTTGGCTTACTCATTGATCTGCGTTTTCTGCTTGCCAATTGGCAGGCCATCGGACTGTTGCTGCTTGCAACCTTCCTGACCAACACGGGGATCAACGCGATTGCGATCCGCATGTTAAAACAGGGTTGGCGTCAGAGTCTGTATGCAGGTGCCTTGCTTGCCCAGATTGGTGAGTTCAGTTTCGTGCTTGCTGCGGTGGGGTATCAGACAAAGATCATTTCTGAATACGGTTATCAAATGGCCATGGCGGTGATCGCGTTGTCTTTGCTGCTGAGCCCGCCATGGATCATGCTGTTTCGAAAATTCGTACTCAAAGGTATCCCACAACCTGCCTCATCTGCTTTATGATGTCACTGTCCACAGAACACTTCACGGCGTTTCTCGATGCCTGGGAACATTGAGCAGTTGCTTGAGATTTTTCGTCATGGAAGTCGAGGTCGAACGTGGGCCATTGGTTCAAACCCCAAACGCAAATCACCGAAAAGCAGGTTAAGTCCGGGCTCAATGCACTGCTGATGGATGGCATGTGCAGCCAGGTGATGGGTGTGTTTACCGGCGGTGCGTTTCTTGTCGCGTTTGCCTTACTCATTGGTGCGTCCAACAAAACCATCGGCCTGTTGGCTGCGGTGGGACCAGCAACGCAGATCCTGCAAATCCCTGCGATTTATCTAGTCGACCGACTGCGATTACGCAAGGCATTGGTTTGCGCCTGCTGCATCATCGGCCGGTGTTTCTGGTTGGTTGCTGCAGCGATCCCGTGGTTCCTGCCCCAGGGGATGCGTGTGCCGGTGTTGCTGTTTGCCATTGCGGTTTACTTCGGCCTAGGCGCGGTTGCGGGCTGTGCGTGGAACTCATGGATGCGTGACTTTGTGCCTGAGTCGATCATGGGTGGCTACTTTGCCAAGCGTTTGGCGATCTCCACGGCATTGGGCGCGGTGCTGAGCATGGCAGCGGGTTTTGGTGTGGACTACTTCAAAACGCAACTGGGCCCGGAGTTGATGGCCTACACCATTCTCCTGGCAACGGGCGGTGTTGCCGGTTTGATCGGCTGCTTCTTTCAGATGCGTATCCCCGAGCCGGTGATGGCAAAGGTGGATGATAAAGGCTTGCTGAGCGTATTGGCTGAACCATTCCGAGCAGGCAATTTCAGACACCTGTTGATTTTCATGGGGCTATGGAGTTTTGCGATTAATCTGGCTGCACCGTTTTTCACGGTCTACCTGCTTCAGCGTATTGGTTTGAACATGACCTGGGTCATCGGCTTGAGCGTGCTCAGTCAGTTGGTCAACGTGGTTTTCTTTCGCATCTGGGGGAAGTTGGCAGATCGCTTTTCCAACAAGAGTGTGCTGACGGTGTCCGGGCCTTTGTTTATCGTGAGTATCATGATCTGGCCGTTCACGACGATGCCGGATCGACACATGCTCACGATCCCACTGCTCATTGCGATCCACGTTTTAGCCGGCATCTCCACAGCGGGTGTGAACCTGTGTGCGGGTAATCTCGCACTCAAGGCTGCTCCCAAAGGTCGGGCGACTTCTTTCCTTGCGGTCAACTCACTGGTGTGCGGGATTGCAGCGACGATTGCGCCGATTATTGCCGGTTTTGGTGCCGACTGGTTTGCCACCAAGCAGATGACGGTGGACTTAAGCTGGATCTCCGAGGGAGTGCGCAGCACGCTGCCTGCCATCGACATCAAGGGTTTGGACTTCCTGTTTATCCTGGCAGTGCTGATGGGCTTCTACGCCCTGCATCGGTTGCTCAGTGTCAGCGAGGAAGGCGAAGCAGAGGAGCGCGTCGTGTTCCGCGAGTTGATCGTCGAAACGCGGAAGGTCGTTCAGCATATATCCACCGTATCCGGCTTGCGAAGCTTGACGTACTTCCCTTACCAGCAACTCACACGCATCCTGCCGCGCCGTAAGGAACATGAAACGGATGCGACGTGATGCGGATTGGATTCTGCACGCAATAGAGATGGACAAAAAAAAGCCCCGAGAAATATCTCAGGGCTTTGTCTCGTTAAACGAGGGTGACGGGGCTCGAACCCGCAACCTCTGGATCGACAGTCCAGTGCTCTAACCAATTGAGCTACACCCCCTTTGCCTCGCTAACCGCTAAGCAGTTGGGAGATGCGATAATTTACTGATTTCAAATCTTTTGTCAAGTTCACTGGCCTGTTTTGGGCATCATTTTCCAACTTTTTTGGCACTCCGATCACCGGGTATGTTTTCAAGGCTTTACAAACATGTATTTATGTAAATTCGGCATCCAGAGGGAATTGAAGAATTATTTTTGTGCCAGCGATTCCAAGGCAGCATCAGGCGTCAGGACGGCTGCGTGATTGTCGAAAAATACCACAGCGCTCGAACCATTATGTCGCTTGGGATCTGAATTTTCATAACCAATCTGCGGCGAGGAAACGGGGACGGTGGTGATCCAATCCGGGGTGGTTGCCACGCCCTGAATCTGAGTAAACCAATTGGCACTGTCTCCCACGAGATAGCGTTTGCTTTGACGGGTGATGTCATCCCATTTGAGTGTCACGTTGTTCGCAGCCATCCACCACATGTCCTTGGTATTGTCGGGTGTCAACAGATGCCCACTCATGCCGTACCCAAAACGCCATGGGAAATGAGATGTCCCGGCAAACTGTTTTCGCCACGTGGGTTCATAGAACACTTCGGCCAAATCTTTGGCGCTATCCTTGCCGGCGTTATGCATGTAGTCATCAACGACATCAAACCATTCAAGCTTATCCCCCTGGTTATCTTTGTATGCGTTTGGGAATCGCGGCATGGCAAGATTGTTTTTGAAGTCCTGCTGATAGATGTAATGTCCCACGCCAATGTGTTTAAGATTGGACAGACACTGACTTGTCTGGGCAGCTTTGCGTGCAGCCCCCAAAGCTGGAAGCAGGATGCTGATGAGTAATGAGATGATGGAGATAACCACCAATAGCTCAATGAGCGTAAAACCTTTTTGATCTAGTGTGCGACGAACGTGTTGCATGATGTCCTCCTGGACGCTGGTTTAAGCCCGATGCTTATCTGTTGATTTGAATCCCTTGAGACAGACACTGCCAATCGCTGTCAGGCGTGAGTTGTTGGATGTGTGTGATCCAGTGAATTGCCGACGTGATCTGCACGGATCGTTTGCCGTTTGCATGCGTCGGAAGTGCGAGTTTTTCGCCATTTTCATCAATATGTTGCAGTGATTGCCCGGTCACATTGAGATTGAGCATCCCAGGCTCATCGACCGCCCAAAGAGCAGCGGTAAATGACTTGTCAGGCTTTTGAAACAGTGCAATCCTGTGATTACTCGGCGTTTGATACATGCAGACAAACGAGGCATCTGCGATTTGCTCACACATCGTTCGCAATGTCCGGTGAGATTCCCTGGGCTTCTGATCATGGGTCATCACCCCCAGATGGTGCATCCAACTGTCGGCCGTGCTCTGATCGGCTTGACGATCAACCAACTCAAAGAGGAACACTTTCTGAGCTCCGGCAGCACGATACATCACCATGTTGCGCGGGATGGCCATCGCTTGATATGGTTCTGAAATGGACAGACCTGCATTGTTGGTCAGAACAAGTAAGCCACCCGTCAGATCCGAATCATAATCGTACAAAACCACAGGCCCAAAGCGTTCGCCTGTCTTGTCAATCAATCGTTGATTGGACAGCAGAAGTTCAAGACGATCATTGCCTTTGAGATAGGCATCGGTGAAGAAGCGATTGCACGAGGTGTTGACGGTTTGATCGGTATATTGCCATTGTGATTTGTTTTCGTCCCATTGGGCGATCTTGAATGCCGACACGCTGCCGGGCATCTTGTCATTACGCCAGGAGCAAGTGAAGCGGGCATGAAGTTTTTTGTAGTAAGCTTCATTGCGACCACCTGATGGCCCATCGGAAACTTGCCATGTGTTGTTCTTGCGCGAGAGTCCGTAGTAAAACGGCAGTCGCGTGAGTGTGATGACAAGGCCACCATCGCGGATGAATTGTTCGATGACGGGAAACGTTTGGGCGGGGAACTGTTCACCCTGGGGCATGATCAGAATCTGCGTCTGATCGAAAGTGAGTTTCATCAGTGCATCGGCGTCGCGTGTATCGGCAATCCAACCCAGCGCGTTGCAACGCTGTATCGTCCAATGTCTGGTCAACTGCTTGCAACCTGGGAATGTCGTGTCATGGAAAACAACCACCTTTGGCTGATGAGCCCTGGACTTTAGAATTTGCTTGGCTGCCTGTTTAAACCAGTGTTCATAGAGTTGATCATCAATCGCATCCTTGAGCACCTCCACGCCGACTTCGGTGATCCAGATGGGTTTCTCAGCATCTGAATACTCACCCATCAATTGACGCAGACGCTGCATCTCACCGAGGAAGTCCGCTTCCTCAGGCAAGGCGCCATGCGTGTAACGGTGCATGGAAATCACATCAAACGCATCGGCACCGGCTTGTTGATACAGCGCCCGGATATACTCAAGTTTCTGTTCGGTCCAGGCACCACATGCCAGACCGGCGGTGAGAATTTTTGCGTTCGGATCAGCCTGGCGAATCACCTGTGATGTCGCAGTGAACACCCGTGCGTATTGATCCGGTGATGGTTTGGCTAACCACATTTCCTCAAGATCCGGCTCGTTGAGTACTTCCCAATAAGTCACCTTGTCCTTGTAACGCGAAACCACTTTACTGACGAAATCAAGCCAACGTGGCAGATTGTCGGTGACATGCGATTTTGACCAATGTCTTGTGTGATTGTGATTGAGAATGATCAGTGGTTCAATCCCATTGGCCAACATCGTGTCGATATAGTGATCGGGGACACTGAAATCCCAGCCCCCCTCGCTGTTTTGGATCATGTCCCAACGCAGGTCTTCACGCACCCATCCCACACCTGTTGCTTTGGCGGCCTGGACCCAGTGATCGTGCTCCTGGTTGGCAAGCCATCGCAGGTTCAATCCACAGATACCAAAATGCGACACGGGTGCTTGTGTGCCTGAGGATGCGTCTGCAGAGCCTGGGCTTTGAGCACTTGCTAAACCACATGCAGTGACGAGCGCAACGACCGCCACCAATTGTTTGAATTGGATCACCATACGTTTCATTTGTAAAACACCTTCAAGTTTTCAATAGCAAGCCAATGTCGTGCACGGTTGCATCACACTGGTATGTCTCTCAGCAAACCAAGTTAAATTTCAAGCACCGATTCTCGAAGAAACAGCTTGCCCGGAACGTTATGCGTTAACGGCATGGAGCTTTCCTGCGGATTGCGAATCAGCTCAAGCAGGAGCCTCGTTGCTTCACGGCCAACCTGATGCAGCGGAATCTCGTAGCTGCTGAGTGTCGGACGACACGACCTGCAGATATCAACAACATTATCGAAACTGACAATACTCACCTGATCAGGAACTTTCACGTCCAGTGAAATGAGTTTGTTAAGCAATGCCACTGCGGTGTGATCATCGGAGACGATGATCGCTGTGGGACGTTGATCTTCGGGCAAGGCAAGCATCTTCAGCAGAGACGGACTCATATCCACCGGTGCTTTTGACAAATCCATGTGTCTCTGATCACTGGGATCGGTAAACCATTGCACCCATTGCTCGTTGACCCGCCCATGCGTGCGCAGGAATTCATCATATCCCTGCCAACGCGTGATGAACATCGGATGATGATTGGCGACGAGAAAGCCAATGCGACGATGCCCCTTTTCCCAAAGCGACTGCGTCACCGACCAACCGGCAACACGGTTGTCCGGGGTCACCTGATGAATCGGCAGGTCAGGCATCGACATCCCCAACCCAATCACAGGGATTCGCTTTGCAATCTCAAGAACAAAATCTGGAAGCGGGCCAAGCGATTTAACCAACAAACCGTCAACCTTCCCATCCTCGACGCATCGCACATAATCCAGGCCGTAGTCCATCTCGACAATGGCATGGTAATTCTGGCCAGCACACTCATGCTCAATACCATCACAGTATGCCGATACCATCGTATACCGACGCCATTGGGGTTTGCACCCATGAAACAACACACCGATATTCCCGGTCCGAGCACCCCCGACACGATTACGCCCACCAAGTATCTGTGCAGCACTGTTACGACGATATCCCAACGCTTTAATCGCTTCTTGAACACGCTGAGCATGATCACGCCCGACCGTGTTGTTGCTGTTAATCACGCGACTGACTGTCCCGATGGAAACACCTGCATAGTCGGCAACTTGCTTGATAGTCACGTTTTGTGTCATGAGAAACTCATTTTTTACAAAATTATTTCATGAACCGTTTTTTTGCTAACACAAGTTAATTATTAACAGGTTTTCGCGAGAGTCAAACATTATTACATGAACTTAACACAATTTTTTCATGAAGCGTTTCACCGTATTTGTAAAAAATATGCTTGATGCTGATGGCTTGAGAATATGATTGATTATCTGCTCATTGAGACAAGTACCATGTGATCAATCCCATGGTCGTTGCCAGAAAAAACATGGCAGCACTACCGCATCCCGCTTTGCTCTGAGGCATTTTATCCGGGTATGCCTCACGCAAATGCGCGGTATGTTGGTCGACGAACTCCTTGGCATCCTTGAGTCCCATGCCGGTGATCTCGCGCACCAATTTAATGGCTTCGATTTTGCGACCGGCAAAGAGCAGTTCTTCCACCTGCTTGAGTTGTTCTTCGTTGATATCTGCCATGGTTCTGTCTCCCTTACTGATCAGCGGCTGACGTTGACCTGTACGAGCTTGGCTTGCTGGATCACCTTGGCTTGCTCGTCATCTTCGACGTAATCGCTGTGACAGGCTGCCTTGGCTTGATCCGCCCCAACGCCCTGCTTGGTCTTGGAAGCGAGTTTGTGAATCTCCTCAGGTGAAAGGTGTCCACGCTGTTTGAGAATCTCGACCTGTTCTTCGGTCAAGGCGCCGGACTTGGTGGCTTTTTCCCAGGCGTAGGACTCATCCTTGCCGGAGAAGAACTCGTTGATTTCCTTGCTGATGCGGACCGAACACCAATCGTGGCCACACATCGCACAGAAGTCGGTATCGACATCCAGGTCTTCATCGTGATACGCACGGGCGACATCCGGATCAAAGGAGAGTTCGAAATGTTTCTCCCAGTTCAGTGCAGCGCGAGCCTTGGTCAGTTCATCATCACGATCACGCGAACCGGGGATGCCCAGCGCGACATCTGCTGCGTGTGCAGCAATCTTGTAAGCAATACAGCCTTGCTTCACGTCATCCTTTTTGGGAAGTCCGAGGTGTTCCTTGGGAGTCACGTAACAGAGCATGGAAGCACCGTGATATGCAGCGGAGGTGGCGCCGATGCAACTGGTGATATGGTCATAGCCGGGGAAAATGTCGGTGACCAATGGGCCCAGGACATAGAACGGCGCACCGTGGCAAAGTGTTCGCTGGAGTTTCATGTTGTATTCGATCTGGTCAAACGGGACATGCCCCGGACCTTCAACCATGACCTGAACCCCCTTACGCCAGGCACGTTCGGTGAGGCGACCGATTTCAGCGAGTTCGAGCAATTGCAAATCATCCGTCGCATCAGCCAGACCACCAGGACGACAGCCATCACCGATGGAGAACGTCACGTCATAGCTGCGGAGAATGTCACAGATTTTTTCCCAGCAGGTGTTGGTCGGATTTTCCTTCTTGTGCGTGATCATCCACTTGGCAAGGAGTGATCCGCCGCGTGAAACCAAACCGATCAAACGATTCTTGGCGAAAGGCAAGTGGGCTTGAAGCAAACCGGCATGGACGGTGAAATAGTCCACACCCTGGTTGGCCTGGTGTTCAATCGTTTCGAGAATAGTTGTTTCGTCGAGGTCTTCAATTTTCTTGCCGATGATCATGGAGTAAATCGGAACCGTGCCAATCGGCGTGGTCGAGTTCTCAATGATCGCCTGACGACAGGCATCCAGATCACCGCCGGTGGACAGGTCCATGACGGTGTCGGCACCCCAGCGTTCAGCCCACTTGAGCTTTTCGACTTCTTCTTCAGTGCCGCTGCTCACCGGTGATGCGCCCATGTTGGCATTGATCTTGGTTTTGGAGGCACGACCAATGGCCATGGGATCGAGCTTGTATTGCAAATGTTTGACGTTGGCGGGAATGACCATGCGGCCTGCACCAATTTCATCTCGGACCTGGATCGGCGTGAGATGGCCTTCACGTTCAGCAACGCGTGTCATCTGCTCGGTGATGATGCCCAGCCGTGCGGACTCAAGTTGCGTGATGGGTTTGAAATCTGCAGGAAAGGTCATGCTGCGGAGCATGCCATCGTTTTGTTCAAAAGTGACCGTCCTGGTGTTACCTTCAACCACCTCACCAACTTTGCCATCGGTGATCAATTGGGTCTCCCAGCCTTGTGGCAGAAAGTCCCACGCGGTCTTGGTGGAGGGTGCAGGCATGCCCGGTGTATCAGGGCTTGAGTAGGTTAACGGCCCACCGATATTGGCGGGGTTGGCGAAACTGCCGGGGGTGGTGGCCGGGGTGTTGCCGGGGTTCCCACCGATGGCAGGATAGGTCCATTCGCGGTGGCTGTTTTCCGTGTTGTTTCCGGGAGTAATCATGGTGCCAAGGCTCCTTGCTTGTTGGACATGACGTGTTTGTGCAAGGTCGGCCATCGGCTAAATGGTCGCTTCCCTACGCAGCACGCCATGAGGCGGTGACTGATCAGGTGCAAAGGGTTTACTCTCAGCCCCCCATCCTTTCCATTTCCCCATGACAGATGATTCGTGTCATTGGAAACTTCCGGGGAGGGACACCCCTAGCGTGAGATTGAGTATAAACTAGATACACTGGAATCACAATGACTGACGCCCCCACCATCACCGCGCTCAAGCCCACCGCCAAAGACCCGACCCGCTGGTCGATCAAGGTCGGCCGCAAGTACATGGGCACGCTCCCCCAATCCGAGATCGAAGAACTGGGCCTCGTCGTCGGCACGCTTTGGACACCTGACCTCGCCAGCCGCATCACGCATAGCACATCCGTGGACAAAATTTACCGATCCGCGACGTTCCGACTGTCAAAACGGATGTATGCCATTGCGGATCTCAAACGCAAGCTGCGGATGAGCAAGCACCAACCACCCCCGGAAATTGTTGATGAAGTCATCGAAAAACTGCTGGCTAAAAACCTGCTCGATGACGAAGCCTATGGCAGGGCCTTGATCCGTGACATCCAACTCCGCCGCCCTGCCGGTCCACGCCTGCTGCAAACCAAGCTCATGCAAAAGGGTCTTAACAGCAAACTGATCGAACAACTCATCAAGGAAACTGCTGCTGATCGAGATGACTTTGATGCTGCAATGAGCATGGCCAAAAAGAAAGTCAACAGTCTCAAGCGACTGCCTGTTCAGAAAGCCCGCCAACGCCTCTACGGCCAACTCACCCGCCGCGGCTTTGAGTATGACACCGTTTCACAGGTCATGGAAAATCTGGATTGGGACAACTGGGCTGATGGCGATGCGGTTGATCCGTGGGAGTAACATCCATGGCTTTTTCCACAGAGTCACATCGTTGAGACCTTTTATGTTCGTCACTCCCGCGCAGGCGGGAGTCCAGTGATTTGTGCAAGCGTCAACAGAATGCCACTGGATTCCCGCCTGCGCGGGAATGACGCAATGTTCTTATCAGTGTTCATCTGCAGCTCATTTTTCTTGTCAACCATACGTCAAAATCAAGCCACCAAATCACCGAACGCTAAACAACTCCGGCAACTCCGCGTAGAACATTGGTACATCCTTGAACGCCGGCTTAAGCCAATCCATGTAATAGCGCATGCCTTCCTGTTCACTCATGACATGGCCCAGGACAATCATGCTGCACGTTTTGCCTTGATCAATTGCATCACGGATGTATTCACCAACCATCCATTCGCAGGTTTCGCCGACGATGATGACATCGACATTGTGATTGATCAGCAGGCCCATTTGATACTCCCCGCCGATGGCACCAACCGCCAACCCGACGGAGGAGACGGACATATCGGGGTCACCCATATATCGCATGTATTGCAAGTCGAACTGATCGCGCAGTGAATCGATGAGTACGCCAAGTTTGGTTTTGGGCAAATCAAATATCACCGGGTGTTCACGCAGGCTTTTGAGTTCATGGCGAAGATGTGATTCCCATCCGAACTTCTGAATCATGCCGGTGACAATGCCGTCGGGTGAGATGCGATGCCAATTGTCATGAAACCGCCAGACGGTGAGATTGTTGTCTTCGAGCATCTTGCGTTTGGTATGATACACCTCGGACGTTGCAACATCGTCGGTGATGTTATCGCGATGGGCATAGAACGTCGGTTCATGGGTCACGATGAAGTTGGCGCCTTTATCAATCGCCAGCTTGATCACCTCCATGGTGACGGTAAAGCAACTGACAAGACCGGTACACTCAGCGGAAGGATCTCCGATTTTGATGGTATCCACAGTGTTTTCCAACTGCGGATTCTGCACCTGCGCCAAAGTGTGGTCAATGATTTGTTGTATGGTTGGCATGTGTATTTCCCCCTGTGTTTACAGGCCGTATTCTTTCCAGCGTTGCGTTACCCTGGCGACGATATTGTCGGACATTTCCAGAATGGGTGGCCAATCGCGCACGGGCTCTCCGTTGACTTCCTCGCCCTTGATCTTGCGCGTGGCATCAATGCCCATCTTGTGACCTGCACCCAATCTCGGTGATGCATGATCGAGAATATCCAATGGGCCATTGACGATTTCAATGTCACGGCCGGGGTCGGCGTTAGCACAAACATGGAACATCACTTCCTCGTAATCATGCACGTTCACGTCTTCATCGACCACGACAATCATCTTCGTCCATGCCATCTGCCCCGCACCCCAGACCGCGTGCATCACACGTCTTGCCTGCAACGGATACTCTTTTTTGATCTTGATAAACGCGCAATTGTGAAACGCGCCGAACATCGGCAAATCGTAATCAATGATGTCATGAATCAACGTCTTGAGTAACGGCAAAAACAAACGCTCCGTCGCCTTACCCATGTAATAATCTTCCTGCGGCGGGAGTCCGACGACCGTAGTCGGGTAAACCGCATTTTTGCGATGCGTCATCGCGGTGACTTCAAAGAGCGGATACCGATCAGGCAAGGAATAGAATCCAGTGTGATCACCGAATGGCCCTTCAAACACAGCACCTTCGCCGACATCACCATCCGTGCGCGGGTCATAGCCAATAAAGCCGGCATCGGTGTTCACGTAACCTTCGAGGACGATTTCGGCGTTGGCGGGAACCTGCATGTCGATAGTCTTGCACTGCACCAACTCGATCCCCTTGCCGTTGAGAAAACCGGCAAAAAGTAACTCGCTGATTCCCGGCGGAAGTGGCGCGGTGGCAGCGTAGGGTAAGACGGATTCACCGCCGAGTACGATCGCCAACGGCATGGGTTTGCCGAGCTTCTTCCAGGCTCGCCAATGACGTGCACCGTCGTGATGCATATGCCAATGCATGGCGGTGTGATTCTTGTCGATGAGTTGGGCGCGGTACATGCCGATGTTGCGCGACTGTCGCGGTTCGCCAGCGGGCTTGTCTGCATCATCTGGATGAATGGTGTACATGCCTGCCAGCGTGATGAACCGACCGTCCCCACCACCAGCCGGAGTGTCAACGGGATAGCCCACCTTGCGGGGGTTACCGTCATGCGGCCAGCATTTGAGAATCGGCAGGTCGAAGAGGTTCACATCATCACCGGTGATGACGACTTCCTGGCAGGCACCGCTGCGGACATACTTGGGCGTGAAGGATGCGATCTTGGCAAGCTCCAGGCCTTTTTTCATCTTGGCCATGAGTCCGGTGGGTGGCTCGGGTTTGACGAGATTGCCAATGGTTTGGGCGAGTGCTTCAAAGCCGCCATCGGTGCAACCCAGGGCCATCTCCATACGGTGATAACTGCCCAGCGTGTTGATTGCCAGGGGGAACTTGGCACCGTCGACATTCTCAAACAGTAATGCATGGCCACCAAGGTCTGCATGCAGTGGGTCAAACGTGCGGGCGTTTTCGCTGACTTTGCAGGCAGCAGATTTACTCACGCGATCGACAATCTCGGTGATCTCCAGCAGTGGCGAGACGGCTGCGGCGATGCGTTTGAGTTCACCCTTTTGGTCGAGTGCTTTTAAAAATTCCTGAAGACTGGGATACATGCAAGCTCCTCAACGTCGCTTTTTGTTTCGTTTGAAGATGATGCCATCCAGACTGATCGCGCCGGAGCCTGTTGCGATGAGCCAGAGGGTTAACGTGAAAAACAACAGGTTGGCATGATACGGTCCGGGGACAGCCGTGCCATGGAAGAATCCGCCGAAGTTGATCTGGGCGATGATGATCGACAGGAGCATCAAGCCAATGAACGTGGCGGTGGTCCGGCCGAAAAGTCCGAGCATCAACAGCACCCCAAAAAGCACTTCGGCATAAGGCAGTGCATAGCCGTAGGGTCGCATGAAAAAGTCGGGCAACCAACTGGGGGCCAAGCTCAGGAATTTGATGTTGTAGTACTGCTCCAACCCCATCTGGAACTTGCTGATGCCTGCAAAGGTGAAATAAAACCCCAACGCAAGACGGTTGATGAGAATCATCACGTTGGTTAACGGGTCAGAAGTTTGATGTCTCGGAGCCATGGTTCAACTCCATGCGTCGGTTACTTATTTACCCAATTCAATACTACGTGCCTGGGCTTTGAGGATGCCATCGGTGATGGCTTGTCGGACGTTGTGCTGTTCCATGTACTCCAGCGCTGCCTGCGTGGTCCCGCCGGGGCTGGTCACCTTGCGGCGGAGTTCACCGGCGGTATCGGGGCTGCGCCCAAGCAGCAATGCTGCACCGAGAATGGTCTGCTGAGCGAGCACTGCACCGTCATCACCAAGTCCCATTTGTTTGGCAGCTTCTTCCATCGCTTCTGCAAGATAGAAAATGTACGCTGGCCCCGAACCGGAGATCGCGGTGATCGCATCAATGTCAGACTCACTGACGCTCACGGCCTTGCCTGCTGCGCCGAAGAGTTGCATGGCAAATGCATCATCACCGGGCTGGCAACTTTCGCCACACGCGACGCCTGCCATGCCTTGCATGACCATCATCGGGGTGTTGGGCATGACACGAATCACACGCAGCGGTTGACCTGCCAATTCTTCGATTTTGGCGGTGGTGATGCCTGCCATGATGGAGATGATGATCTGACGTTGAGCATCAACTTTACCAAGCAAGCCAGCGACATCGGGGAAGACCTGCGGCTTGACCGCGAGCATGATCTGGCGGGCTTCAGTGACGATCAGGTCATTGTCTTCGGTGACATTGATCCCCAGTGATGCAAAAAGATCACGACGCTCGGGGTTGGTATCCGAAGCGATGATCTTGTCTGCTGTGACCAGTCCCTGTTCGATGGCAGCTTTGGCGACGGCTTCTGCCATATTGCCTGCGCCGATCAATCCGAGTTTGTATTTCATATCACCGTGCTCCGTTTCTTACATGTCCGTCTTGCCTGATTCACCACGGTGGTCAAACTGATTCACCCAGTGATTGCGAAAGTCCATCGCCTGATTCAGATCATCAAGCAGGCCTTGACGGTCGTCTTTGTCAATTTTGTTTTTCATCTTAGCTAACACCTTCTCGAACCCTTCGATCACACGCAGGATCGCGGTGCGGTTGCAGGTGAGAATGTCGCTGCGGATGGTCGGGTTGGAACTTGCCAGGCGTGTTGCGCCCTTGAAGCCGGTGGACGCCATCTCCATGCCCCCCATCTCCATGGCCGTCTGCACGAGCATGACGTTAAGCAGATGCGGCAAGTGGGAGATCACTGCGCTGTGTTCGTCGTGCTGCTGCGGGGTCATCTCAATGACCTGCATGCCGATGCGGTCCCACATGTCCTTGATTTCTGCCACCGTTTTGGGATCGCTTTGATCCAGCGGTGTCACGATGCAGGGCCGGGTTTGTAGCATTTGAGCCGAGGCACCCGCTGGACCTTGCGTTTCGGAACCTGCCATGGGATGCGATGGGACGAGATATTTGAGTTGCTCGGGTTTGAGTTGTTCGTGTGCATCAATCAGCACGGAGGACTTGGTGGAGCCGACGTCGGTGATGATGCAGCCGGGTTTGAGGTGGTCCGCGATTTGCCCCATGACATCGCGGAAAGTTTTGAGCGGGGTTGCCAGGAGGATCAGGTCCGCTTGTTTGGCAGCTTCGACGAGGTCAGTTGTGCCTTGGTCAATACAGCCGACCTGGATGGCGATGTCGAGGGTGGACTGACTTCGTGCCACACCGATGACCTTGCCGGTGTGTCCTGCGGCTTTGAGTCCCAGCGCCACGCTACCGCCCAGGAGTCCGGGGCCGACGATGACGATGGTGTCGAGATTGAAAATCGGGTTCGTATCTGTTGGCATTGTCCAGTACAATACCATCTTTACCGCGATGCTTCATCATCAGAGCGTTTCACGGTAAAAAACGATAAAGAGACCTTATATCGTGACTTGTACCCACAAAGGATTGTCAGACAGATGAGCACCGCAACCAGTAGCACGTTTGAGTTGGATTTCGAACGCCCCCTGATCCAGTTGGAAAACCAGCTTTCGGAGTTGGAGAACCACGCAGATGAAACCGGCGTGAACATCAATGCCGAGTTGCGCAAGCTGCGATCCAGTCACACGGCCATGCTCAAGAAAATCTATGGCAAGCTCAGCGCCTGGAACACCGTCAAAGTCGCCCGTCACCCGGACCGCCCGCAGTCGGTGGACTATATCCGCATGTGTTTCAAGGATTTTTGTGAACTGCATGGCGATCGTCGCTATTCAGATGACAATGCGATTATCACCGGCTTTGCCCGCGTGGGTCCGTACAAGTGCATGGTGGTCGCTCAGGCCAAGGGCAAGGATGTCAAGGAACGCATCAAATGCAACTTCGGCATGCCGCATCCTGAGGGCTATCGCAAAGCCATGCTCAAGATGAAGCTTGCTGAGAAGTACAACCTGCCGATCGTCACGCTCGTGGACACGCCTGGTGCGTATCCCGGCGTGGGTGCTGAGGAACGCGGCCAAGCTGAAGCCATTGCCTACAATCTCCAGGAAATGAGTCGGCTGAAGGTTCCCGTGGTGAGCATTGTCATCGGTGAAGGTGGCAGTGGCGGTGCCTTGGGTATTGGCGTTGCCGACCGCGTTGCCATGCTCCAGTATGCATGGTATTCGGTGATCAGTCCCGAGGGTTGTTCGTCGATTTTATGGAAGACCGGCGACAAAGCTCCCGAAGCGGCTGAAGCGCTGAAGATCACCGCCGATGCCAACAAGAAGGTTGGCGTGATTGATGACATCATCGACGAACCTTTGGGTGGTGCACACCGCAACAAGGAACTGATGGGTGATCGCGTCCAGAAATGGATCGTACAAAACCTGCGCGAACTCAAACGATTCAAAGTAGAAAATCTCGTGAGTAAACGCTACGACCGCCTCCGCGTCATTGGGCAGTACGCGGAAGAGTGAGTTTAAACAGTCTTCTTGTAGGGTGGGTAGAGCAAAGCGAAACCCACCACATATATCATCAAATCAACGATTTTAAAATGGTGGGTTTCGCTTTGCTCTACCCACCCTACGTGACTACGACTCTTTGGGTGGTCGCACTTTGATCAATACCCCTACGCCTAAAAAAATGAGCCCAAAGACAGGCAGAAATGCTGCCTGAAGGTGTAGTCCCGTTTCAAGCATACACTCCGAAGGATTGTCAGGCATGTAGACGACTTGCACTTGCTTGCCTTTGGGATAGCGATTGACAATACCACGTGCATGTGACGAGGAACTTGAACCATAATCGCCTATCGCCACTCTTGTCCCGGAATGTGAAACGTTGTCCACGACAAAGATGTACTGAATATCAGCAAAATAGGTTGTTGTGGATTTTCCATTGGAACGACTGGTTGAACTTTTGACTTCTGAAGACACCACTTGGCCAGTTGCAGTCGGCCAACTGCTGCTGACATACCCCAAGTAAACACCACGAAAACCAATCCAGCACGTTACCAATCCAATAAGGATGAAAACCCATGGGAAGATGTATTTGAGAAATCGGTTTTTGGTCTTCTTTTGAGTGGTTTCATCTGCATGATCTTCTGCCATGGCACTCCCCCTTGTTGCTCAACTCAAGTCGCTTTGATCATGAAATCATCTTAATCAGCCTGACCATCCCATGCCACCCATCACCACAAACTTAACCTGGCTTCCTGCTCAAACAGGATGACAGAAGCACGATCAGGCCAAAGCAAAAGAACATGCTGCACATCAGCAATCTAACCAGCATGGACATCGCAAAGCCCGTTTCCAAAGCACACTCCGTCGGATCTTCTGGCAGGTAACTTACTGTCACCATCTTGCCCTTGGGATACTGATCGACAATCGCCTGGGCGTCTTGCTGATCACGGTAAGACTTATACGTGCGGTAGCCGATGCGATCACTGACAAACTCGGTTTGATTCACCGTGAAGGCGTATTGGACGACGGGGTTATACCGATCATCTTTCTTATATTCGTGATGCCCCGCATGATGCACCACCTTGGATTCGGTGATGACGCCCTCGACGGTTGGCCAACTACTGGATTTGAATGCCAGCGAAATCTGGTCGAGTCTTTTGGCAAAGAACACCGACGAACCCACAAGAAAAATCAAAGCCAAACCAATGCCCATCAATCTCGATCGCTTGGGCGCAGGTTCAGCTTGCGAGGTCGTCTGATCAGTCGTTTCGGGTTGCGGTGGGTTCATGAGGTGGATCCTTAACGCAAAACGGATTGTCAGATGTATGGTTGATTTATTTTTTGATTAATAGTGTGACCACATGACAGCCAATGGCGCGACCTTCTCCAATGGCATCGACTTTCTCATGGGTCTTGCCTTTGATGTTCACGCGGGACAAATCACATTGCAAAAGCTTGGCGATCTTCTCTTTCATCGCTTGCTTGTGTGGTGAGAGCTTGGGGCGTTGGAGGATGACGGTGATGTCCATGTTGCCGACTTCATAGCCGACTTGCTGCATGCGTTTGACGGCTTCTTCGACGAAGATCACCGAGTCAGCACCCTTCCATTTGGGATCGTTGTCCGGGAAGAGTTGGCCGATGTCGTCCATGCCCAGTGCGCCGAGAATCGCATCGGTGACCGAATGCAGTACCACATCACCGTCGGAGTGCGCGACGCAGCCTTTGTCGTGTTCGAGTTTACAGCCACCGACAATCAGGTCGTAGCCTTGTTCAAGACGATGCAGGTCAAAGCCGTGGCCGATGCGATAGGGAAGATCGAAACTCATTACTCGGCCTTATTCGATTCGGCGGGTTGATCCGCAGCGGGAGTATCTGCAGCATCGGGTGTGGCGGAACTACCAACCTGTTGAGCAGACTGACGGGCTTGTTGAAGTTGATTGATGCGGGAACGGATAATCTGGACATGCTTGGTTTCGGCTTCCTTGAGTGCCTTGCTTGCGGTGTTCAGATTGGCGACCGTGGATTTGAGTTCATCGTTGAGCGATTCATCGTTCAACTTGGTGTTGTTTTTCTCTGCATCAAACTCCCACTTGCCGAAGTTGTTGGCCAGGAAATCGACGAATTTCTGGTATGCCATCCAACGCTGAAGATTGGCCTTGCGGAACGGCAAAGCGGTCTCCATCGACAGGTTGTACATGTACCCGCGAGCGACACGCAATTTGTTCTGACCGGAAAGCGAGGTCTTGTTCACCAGCTTGACCAAAGCGTCATCGACATTCTGCAGAGCATTGATGAAGTTGGTTTCCGCATCAATGACGAGTTTGACCTTGGAGGAAAGCTCCTGAAGCTTGGCCTGATCCAAAGCCATGATATTCTTGCCTGCCGAGATTTCGTTGGTGGCCTTGACAGCAGCGACGACCTTCTGGGTTTCGTTGGCAATGGCTTGATCGAGAATCTTCTTGACCTGCTGAACCTGCTTGACTTCTTCAGGAGTCAACGGGGTGGCCTGTTTTTCTTCCTTGACGGTTTGCGCGGTGGCATCCTGTGAATCAGACACCTGTTCGATCACCTTATCCGTTGCTTGAGCCGTCTGCCCCTGATTTGCAACAGGTGCTGTCTGCTCCGCAGTTGTGACCGGATTGGACTTCTTGGATTCGGATTGTTTGGCGACATAGATAAACGCCCCAGCGCCCAGGAGTCCGACGAGAACACCGATGATCAGGACCGCTGCATTGGACATGCCGTGGTTATGCTGGTTGACGTTTTGTTTTTGTTTTGAAGTCATGAAGGCTCCTAAAGGGTTGTCATGAGATGTTGGCAATGGCTGCCTAAGACCCCGTGCGGTTGATTGGGCTTGGTTATTTGAGCCCGTATTCCTTGAGTTTTCGATAGAGTGTGCGTTCGCCGATCCCAAGCATTTTGGCAGCGGCTTCACGGTTACCTGCATGGATTCGCAGGGCTTCGCGGATGGCTTGTTTTTCCAGTTGGTCCAGACTCATGCCACTCTTGATCTCAGCGACCGAACCGGTGGACGCCCCTGCTGTCGGACGGATTTCCATGGGCAAATGTCGCGGCTCAAGTCGATCACCATCACAGACCACCACCATCTGCTGAATGGTGTTGATGAGTTGTCGGACATTGCCAGGCCAATCGTAGGCTTGTAGCGCCAGCATCGTGTCCTGGTCCACGGTGGGCGGCTCCATGTTGGCCTGGGCTGCAAACCTGGGGATGTAATGGGCAACGAGCAGCGGGATGTCTTCGGTGCGTTCACGCAAGGCTGGCAGATGCAACTCCACACCACGGATGCGGAAGTACAAGTCACCACGGAATTCTTTTTCCTCGACGCGTTGGGCAAGGTCATGATTCGTTGCTGAAACCAGTCTGACATCCACATGTTTGGGTTCGTTGGCACCAACACGCACCACTTCGCCACTCTCCAGAACACGCAGCAACTTGGCCTGCATGGCAGAAGGCATGTCACCGATTTCGTCGAGGAACAACGTGCCTTTGTCAGCAAACTCAAAGACGCCTTGACGATCGCGTTCGGCATTGGTGAACGCGCCGCGGACATGGCCGAAGAGTTCACTTTCCAGAATGCCTTCGGACAAACCTGCACAGTTCACGGGCTTGAAAGTCCGCTTGGCTCGCGGTGAGTTTTGATGGATCGCCTGGGCGATGAGTTCCTTACCGGTCCCCGATTCGCCGGTGATGAGCACGGGGATATTGCTGTTGGCAACCTGCTTGATTTTCACCAACAGGTCACGGATCGCAGGCGACTTGCCCACGATGCCTTCCAGGCCGTACTGTTCGTCAAGGCGTTCATGGAGGGTCGCATTCTGGCTGCGGAGCATCACCTCACGTAACGCGTTGGAACAGAGCGTGCGGAAGTTATCCAGGTCCAGCGGTTTTTCGATGAAGTCATACGCCCCGCCACGGATGGCCTGCTTGGCGGTGGGGACATCGCCATGCGCGGTGACCATGATCGTCTGCGCATTTTCCTGTGTCTGACGGGCACAGGCTAAAACCTGCTGACCATCATCTTCATCATCCATCACCAGGTCGGTGACCACCAGGTCAAATCGCCCGTGTTCCAGCTCATCCTTGGCAGACGGCAGGTCATGAACCACGGTACACACATGCCCCAGTCGACGCAGGGCCTCTGCCATCACTTCAGCATGGGAGTCCTCGTCATCGACGATGAGTATCTGTGCAGTCGGAATGTCGTTCTGTTCGCTTTTCATAGCAGAGAAGCATTGTCTAGAAGTCGGACGAAATGGTCAAGCGCGCTGCGCGAGAGAGGAGAGCAGGAGAACAGGAGAACAGGGGAACTTTCATGCCTTGATCTCCTGATCTACTATTCTCCTGTCTACTCTCTCGCGCAGCGCTGTATACTATCCACATGACCGACACATCTTCTCAGACGGAACACGATTACCGGGTTGGTTGTGTGAGTTTTCTAAACTCCAAGCCGTTGATCGCGGGGCTTACGACTGCTTATCCATCCGTGCATGTCCGTTATGACGTGCCCAGTCACCTGTTGGCTGATCTGCTTGATGACAAAGTGGATGTTGCGCTGTGTCCGGTGGTGGATTATTTCACCAGTCCGACGCCGTTGAAGCTGGTGCCCTGTGGCGGGATATGCAGTCGGGATCACACGCTGACGGTTTGCCTCTTCAGCCGAACACCGATTGAGGAACTCACGGAGATTCACGCGGATACGGACAGTCATACCAGTGTGAACCTGCTGCGGGTGATCATGGCCAAACAGTATTTACAGTCGGTCAACATCGTGCCGTTTAATCGACATAAGGAAGCCGACCTGAGTCCCAATGCAATGCTGCTCATTGGTGACAAGGTGGTCACCGAATCGCCCAAGGCCGTGGAGTATCCATACCAATTGGACCTCGGTGCCGCGTGGGCAAGGATGACGGGTTTACCGTTCATGTTCGCGACATGGCTTGCCAAAGAAGAGAAGGACCTTGGGCAGTTGTCGCATTGGATGAATGAGATTCTTGAATACAACATGTCCCGCCGCGAAGCGATTGCTGCGGAGTTTGCTCAGCGACATGGTTGGCCCCAGGCGTTGGCGCATGAGTACATGACGAAAAACCTGCATTACGAAGTGGGCAAAGACGAACTGGCTGCCATGGAACTGTTTGGAAAATACATGCACGAACTGAAACTCATAGAATCGCCTCGCCCCGTCACCTTGTGATATGGATATCAAGCACGCCCGTTATCGCAATCAAACCATCGCGGATTTTGTCCGGCAACTGCTCTACACCCCCAAGAGTAAACGCCCCGAACAAATCGCCCGTGCCGAGGTGTTGCATGACCTGATCGACCCGGATCAGAATTACCCCTTCGATTTCATCAATTACCGCATCACCGGCTATCACAGTGAATCGGAATTCGACGAAGCCACCATCCTTGTCGGTGAAGCGCTCTTGCCCGACCTGCGAACCGCCATTGAAGAACTCTGCTTGAACACCGACGTCCTGCCTGGCAAAGAACCGATGACCGACCTGGCAACCCTGGCCAAGCAGCTCAACGTCAGTACCAAAACCATTCACCGATGGCGCGACATGGGCCTGCGAAGTCGCTGGTACAAACCGCCCGGTCAAAAGCGTATGATTCTCGGGTTCACGCCCTCTGCCCTTGACAGCTTCGACAAACGTCATCCGGGCAAGATCAAGCAGGCAACTGATCGGGAAAAGATGTCGGCCAATGATGTCGATCACCTCATTGCCGATGCACGCCTACTCGCAAGCGATGATCCGACTTTGAGTTTGAATCAGGTGGCATCCGTACTTTCAAAACAGACCGGCCGTCCGCTGCAGACCATCCGACTGCAACTGCAAAAACACGACCAAACCAACCCGGATCATCCGTTGTTTCCCGATCATCACGGCCCGTTAACGGATCGACAGGCAAGACAGATCGCGCGACTGCAGCAGCGTGGTATGTCCACCAGTCAATTAGCAAAACAATTCGGTAAAACGCCTTCGACCATCCGTCGCGCCATTCTCAATGCAAAGCTTCAGGTCTTTAAGCGTCTGAGAATCGATCCCGCCAGGTTTCAGGAAAGTTACACCGACCCGGCGAAGGTCAAACGGTATCGGCAGTTTAAAATCCGCGACACCGATTGGCAGTCGCCCGACACCCATGCCAGCAGTGATTTGCCTGTTGAATTACACGAATGGTTTTCGATGATGCAGCTAAAACCCGCTGCCAAGCTCCAGGCCTTTGAGCAGTATCAGTATCTACGCTATTCCGCCAAGCAAGCGATTGATCAGCTTCAACCCAATACGTGTACTGCAACGCAAATCAAAGCCATCACCACGGACATCAAACAGGCAGGTCAACTCAAAGATTTGCTTGCTGCATGTAGCCTTCCCGTGGTGATGTCGGTTGCGCGACATCACATGGATCATCTTGATGAACAGTCGGTATACATTCTCCAGGACCTGTTGATCCTTGGCTGTCAGATTCTTTTTGGTGAGTTGGATTTATTCGATCCGTATCGCAAACATGCCTTTGACACGTTTATTTCATGGCGACTCCAACGCAGCTTTGCAACATGGCTCAGCGATCAACACCGTGCCAAACGCGCGGTCAAGCGCATGACACCCCAGGAAGTGATCCGTCGGATCCGCTCGCAAGCGATCCCGTTCGGAATCAAGTTGCCAGAGATGATTGAAGTGTGATTCGACTTACATCACCACGCAACATGATTCATCCCGGTCAAGCTGACCGGGCTATATAGCCGAGTCATCTTGACTCGGTTGAATCAAGTCATTTTTGTTGATGTGTTTGCCGCCGACAAATATCTTTATCGTCATTCCCGCGCAGGCGGGAATCCAGTGGCATTCTGTGCGCACTTGCAAGTTCCACTGGACTCCCGCCTGCGCGGGAGTGACGGAATCATTTTTCGCTTTGTCACACCGGTGTCTTTGTCTTTTCCACCAGTTCGACATTCTGAATCTTCAACTGCTTGTCGATAGCCTTGGTCATGTCATACAACGTCAGACAGGCTGCGGACACAGCAACCAGCGCTTCCATCTCCACGCCGGTCTTGGCGGTCAGCGATGCGGAGGCAGTGACGCGGACGGTGTCAGCAGCATGGCGGGTGAAGTCCACGGTGACCACATCCAACGGTAGCGAATGACAGAGCGGGATGAGTTCATCGGTGCGTTTGGCTGCCTGAATGCCTGCGATGCGGGCGACTGCAAGGGCTTCACCTTTGGGTAAATCCCCTGCCATCAGGCGGTCGAGGGTCTGTGGTGAAGCGACGAAATCGCCTTGTGCGACAGCTTTGCGGTGCATTGGGGGTTTGGCTGAGACGTTGACCATCTGAGCTTTGCCGGCATCATCGATATGAGTGAGCTTTCCTGTGTCCATGGTTTTGGTATTCTATACGGATCATGAAGCAAGCACGCAAATTTTTCCTGTTGATCGCTTTGGCGGTCATGACCACCGGCTGTGTCCAGCGTACGATCAAGATCGACTCCACGCCCCAGGGCGCATTGGTTCATCTCAATGATCAGGAAGTCGGCCGCACCCCCGTCTCCGTACCTTACAAGTTCTACGGCGTGTACGACGTGCGTCTGGAACTCGACGGATACAAGCCACTATGGACCCAGGAAGAAGCCAAGGCACCGTGGTGGGAAGCGCCCGGCCCGGACATCATTGCTGAAGCGATCTCTGATGCTCACGTGATTCAGGATTGGCATTTTGATCTTGAACCCAAGTTGGCAGTCAGTGATGCCGAAGTGGTGCAGCGTGCTGCGGAGCTTAAGTCGCAAGTGGGTGCACAAAATAACGAGTCAGAGTAAAACGCAAGGCGACAAGGCAACCCGTGCCGCGGGAGCGACACGGCTTTGAGTGACACGGCTTTGACGAGACATTAAATCAATAACAAAACGGGCTGACCACATCCATGGCCAGCCCGTTTTTTATTTGCAATCACAATCTGTGATATTCGAACTTATTCAAAACCGGGCAAAAACGCGGCTTCGGCGTCGAACATTTCGTTGGTCATCTTGCGGATTTCACCCGGCGTGAGCACGGCGGCACACAGGGGGTCAAGCATCAACGCGTGAATCGCTGCTTCCTTGGACTTCTCGATACAGGCCTTGGCAGCCAGGTCGAACATGTTCATGTTCAGGCGGCAAATGGCAGCCATCTGCGGGGGAAGTGCACCGTAACGCGTCGGGTGGATGCCGTTGCGATCAACCATACAGGCCACTTCAACACAGCCATCCGAAGGCAGGTTGGTGATGACCGGACCGCGACCGGTGGCATCAAAGTTGGCGATGTTGCCATGGATGCGGAACGGCTGATCCTTTTCACGACCTTCGATGATCCAGGAAGCGTATTCCCAACTGCGTTCCCAGCCGCATTCCTTTTCACCGTTGACCATGGCCATGCGATCCTTATCAGCTTCCTTGCGCCAGTTGGGCCAGTTGGTGGCATAGAAACGTGAACCGCCGTCATAGGTCAGACGCCAGAGTTTCTTGCCTTCTTCACTCTTGCGATAGTACGGCAGGTATTCAGAAAGGTGACCGGAGGATTCAGTGATGAACGCGCCGAAGTTCACGCACATATCCTTGCGGACAAGGTCCTTCATCTTGTACGGGAATTCGTAGTCCTTGATGCGACCGGCATCGGTGGCGTCGGCAAGGGCTTCACCGCGATCATACTCGGCGTGACCTTCAGCAATTTCGTCTGCGAACTTCTTGTACAGTGTCTTTTCGTAGAGGTTTTCACCCTTGTGCTTGAGCGTGGTGAACCATGCCAGGTGGTTGATGCCGGCACATTCCCATTCCATCTCTTCGTAGGGGACGTCGGCATACTTGGCCAGCAAGTGACTGGTGCCCTGCACGGAGTGACAAAGGCCAACGACTTTGATTTCAGGAACCGCGCGGGCGGCTGCCAGACACATGATGTTCATCGGGTTGGTGTAGTTGAGCATCCATGCATCGGGGCAGATGTCACGCATGTCACGCAGCACATCCAGGAAGACCGGGACGGTACGCAGGGCTTTGAACAGACCACCGGGACCGATGGTGTCGCCGATGCATTGGTCGATGCCGTACTTCAGCGGAATGTCGTTATCGAACTTGACGCAGTCGGTGCCGGACACTTCGATGCAGCTGACAACATAGGTGCTGCCTGGCAGGGCTTCGAGACGATTGGTCGAGGACTTGACGGTCCAACCTTCGCTGCGACCCTTGACACCGATGAGCTTTTCGATGAGCTGGTGCATGGTGTTGAGGCGTTCTTCGTCAATGTCGACGAGGAAGATTTCGCCCTTGTCGGCACCGGGCATCTGCAGCACGTCATTGCACAGACGCGGGCAGAAAGCCGAACCGGCTCCCAGGAAAGTGATCTTGATCGGACGGGTGAATTTACCGGGAAGACCCTTCTGGTTTTCTGCGGTCTGCATGTGGGCTTCGTGGCCCTTCTTGGCTTCTTTGTCGATGGTGGCTGTGGCCATTGTTTTGCTCCTGATTAACAGCGTGTGACAAACTTTGATTATTGTTACCCAAAATTCAGGAATTTCAACGACAATATTGTGATAGTTAATGTATATTTTGTGATATGGCGCAACTTGCTGTCCACGAACCCAGTTCCACCCCGCCCTTCTGGTCCGTCTGGACCTACGGCCACGATGTCCGTACGCCCAACGAACATTACCACTGGCGCAATCATGATCGCGGTCCGCATCACTGCGTGAGTATCCAGTACAACATCCGGGGCTCAAGTGTCTATGTCGAACGCGGCCAGAAATTCATCGTCAAGCCACAACAGGCCTTTGTGTTCAGCTACATGGAAGACAGCAGCTATTATCTGGACCCGGATCGTGATGAGATATACGAGTGTATCTGGCTGAATCTCAGTGGTGCTGGATTGCGCGAACACTGGCATTACCTGCGACAACAATTCGGGTCGATTCTGACCATCGATCCCAAGTCCACCACGATGCGAACCATCCACCAGATTTATGACATGGCAGCACCCAAGCACAACACCGATCCCTACGACATGGCGACGGCGATCTATCGACTGGTCATGCAAATCGCCGATGACATGCGCGCCCGTTGGCAGAAAACCGAATCCCCGGTCGACCAGGCCATCGAACAACTGCTCCAACACCCCACCGGCACGTTGTCACTTAAATCCATTGCAGCAAGATTCGATGTCAGCCGCGAACATCTCACCCGAAGATTCGTCGAGAAAATCGGTATCAGTCCCGGTCAGTTTCTCATTCAACAAAAACTCCAACGTGCACTGATCCTGCTCAAGGAAACCAATCTCTCCGTCGCACAAGTCGCCGATCAATCCGGCTTCGGCACTTCACACACCCTCATCCGCCAGATGCAAACCACCCATGGCATGTCACCGACGGAATACCGAGAAACACAACGTGCGTAACACGTTTTTCAAGGCACCGGATCGATACGATCCGGCTCGCGAAGACAGTGTCGCGGAGACAAACATTTTCATGCCTTGGCGAGCCGGCTCGTGTCGAGCCGATGTCTTGTGTTTATTGCATGTATTGTTGCAGCGTGACGGTATCGCGTTGGCTTACGATTCGTTTAAGACGATCGGAAAACGCCCACGGCGTTTGCGCGTCGATTTGATGCAAACCCAGTTGTTTGAGAATCGCTTCAACCAATTCACCCAATCCCTGACCGGTGGTTGAGCTGATCGGCAGGAGTTGCTTGGGCAACTGCGCTGCATCGTCATCGGTCAACGCATCGACCTTGTTTAAAGTCAATATGTCGGGCTTGCGATTTGTGAGATTGGCTGCTTCAAAACCGTTTTGCAGATCAGACATGTAAACCAAAACGTCAGCCTCATCGATGACCTGTTTTGCCAAACCGATAGCTTGTTGTTCGACATCATCATCACTGATGCGTATGCCCGGCGTGTCCATCCAACGCACTGCCACCCCGCGGAGTTGCGTCATCCCACCAACCCAGTCTCGCGTGGTGCCCGGCAGGTCCGCGACGATGCTTGCTGCGTAGCCGAGAATCCGATTGGTGAGCGTGCTCTTACCGACATTGGCTGGGCCGACAAGGACAACCGAGGGCATGTGACAGAGTTGATCCAGTTGCTGGGTATCCGTAGCGATATGCGAAAAGTCCAAGTCATCACGCGACCAGTTTTCCGACTGTGCCAATAGCAGATCAACTGCTGCGGGGCTTGGAGATAAAGCGAGGGTTGCCAACATGTCCGCTTCAAAGTCGCTTGCTGCTTCGGGGTAAAGCTCGCGATTGGATGGCGGTTTGAGATGACAATTCATGCTGATGAGTTTATCGGTCAGCAGTTCAATGACACGCAGTCCACCGTGAGGCATGAGCTGCGCCCATTGGTCATTCAGACACACAGCCAAGCCTTCGTCGATCCCTGCAAAGTCGCAGAGATAAACGCAGCCATCGTCCCAGCTTTGTCGGTCACAGAGTTCAGCAAGAAGTGATTTGACACCTTGACCATGCAATTGGACCAATGCCACCGCGCCAGCCGCGTTGGACGGAGTTGTCAGACTCAGCGTGATCACTTTTTGAGCAGGTCCGGGGGTTGGTTGTTGATGAAGTCAGGATTGGAAGGCTGCATGGGTTTGCCGTTGGGGTAGTTCATCGCAAAGACACCCATCAACGCAATCGGCAGCGCCAGTGTCGGGCCGATCTGCCCATGCAGAAAAAGCACCACAATGGAGAACAGCGCAGCGCCTTCAATGATTGCCATCGACAGCAGTGAGCCGATGAAATAGCCCTGCGGTGTGACGGCATTGTTCACCCAGTGTTTCTTGTAAATCTGCATCCGAATGAACGAACCCATCGGCACAGACATCAGGCCAAGAACCACGGCAATAATGTAAAAAATCTTCACCGATTCAAACGTCGCAGGTTCACCGTTAAAGCTCACAACCAATGCAACCGCAAAAAAGGCCAGTTGTCCAAGAAGCATCATGCCCCAGATTAAACGGAGAATTTTGGCTGCTTGCTCGGGCGTCTGAATCTGTTGGTTCTGGTTCATTGCAACCTTTCGCAGTTCGGTTTCGTCACAGGTTTATTTTGAAAATGTCAATCAATCATCCGACTTCATCTGGGTCTTGATCGCTTGCACCATGCCCAGCATCGTCAGTTCGGGGACGATGTGTTCGACGAGTTCATAGTCCTTGAACAGCACATCGGCATCACCGCCTGTGGCAACGACGACGGGATACGCACCGGCGTGTTCGGCATATTGTTCGACGAGTTCACGCACCATGCCACGGATGCCATAGAACACTGCGGAGAGCATCGCCTGGGCAGTGTTGTGGCCGATAGGTTCGTCGGGCTTTTTGAATTCGACATCGGGTAACTGCTCTGCATGTTGATGCATACTCTGAAGCATGGTCTTAGCGCCCGGTCCAATCGCCCCGCCGTGGAAAGTGCCTTGCCCGTCGACGTAGTCCACGGTGATGGCGGTCCCCGCATCGACGACGACACAGGCCTGACTCAGATGCCCGAACGCGGCAGCAGCATTGAGCAGCCGATCGGTTCCGACAATGGTCTCAGGGTCAAGCTGTCGGCCGACCGGGACGCTGAGATCCTCTTCCATCACCACGACAGGCCCTGCCTCAATTCGGCGAAGCAGTTGGGTGACATTCTGCTTGGCACGCGAGTTGACCGATGAAATCAGAACCATGACATTGGCCTTGTTACTGACTTCCGCGAAACTCTCGGAGAGCAGATGTTCCAGGTCACGCTCGGGAGCCGAGTGACAGATGGATTCGGGGTTATGAATTTTATCGTCACGGAAGGTGCCAACCTGCGTGCGCGTATTGCCAATGTTGATAAGTAAGAGATTCATGTTTACTGACATTGTTCTTCTGCTTGTTTGATCTGCCGGATGCGCTGCCAGCAGACGTTCACCAGTTCGTTGACGCCCTGCCGGGTGGCAGAGCTGATCCATAACACTTCAACGCCCAATTCCTGTTGGATCATCTCCACAGCGGTTTGACGATCCTCTTCATCGGGAAATAAATCCAGCTTCGAGAGCACGATGATCTCAGGCTTGATCCCCAATTCCTTGGAGTAGGCTTCGAGTTCCTTACGGATCACACGGTAGTTATCCACGGGACTTGAGCGGTCCGGCGGATCGACATCCAACAAGTGTACCAGCAATCGCGTGCGTTCGACATGTTTGAGAAATTCATGTCCCAACCCCTGCCCCCTGGAAGCGCCTTCGATCAAACCGGGGATGTCTGCAAAAATCACGCGACGGGTCAGATCATGATGCCCGCCGGGAAGCTCGGCAATGCCCAGGTTCGGATCAAGCGTGGTAAAGGGATAGTCCGCAATGCGCGGCGTGGCCTTGGAGATCACCGACAGCAAGGTCGACTTACCGGCATTGGGTAAACCAATGAGTCCGACATCCGCGATGAGCTTGAGTTCCAGTCGGATGTGCATTTCAATGGCCGGTTCACCGGGCGTGAACTCGTAGGGCACCTGGTTGGTTGGCGACTTGAAATGCTCATTGCCAAAGCCTCCCCTGCCCCCCTCAGCGATCACGACACGCTGGCCGTTCTCGGTGAGATCTGCGAGGAGTTCGCCGGTGTCGTTGTTGTACACCATCGTTCCGGGTGGCACCAGGAGTACGCAGTCGGCGCCGTTGGCACCGTGTTGCTGCTTGATCCCGCCGGGGCGTCCCTTCTCGGCATACCAATGATGCTTGGAGGTGTAATCCATGAGCGTGTCCACATTGGGATTGGCTTCCACGACCACGTCACCGCCGTCGCCACCATCCCCGCCGTTAGGGCCGCCCTTGGCAATGTACTTCATGCGCAGGAAAGAGACGCATCCGTCACCGCCTTTGCCACTACTGATATAAATGACTGCACTGTCTACTAGCATCCGGGGATTATAACGGGTTTGGCGTCCAAACAGGAATCGGCAGGCTCAATGCGCGTCCTAAAGCCCTTGAGTTTGTTGCTTGTGGTAGGTCGAATTGGGGGTTTTCTTGAGATTGGGAAAGAAAATGCGTTTGATATAGCCTGCCCACCGGCGATGTCGCCAGGGCGTCTTGGCAAGGTATGGCCAGTATTCATGGGCATACACATGTCGATCCTTTTCCAGCTTCCAGGGCTTGCGTCGGCCGGTGAAATGCACAATCGCCGGATGCTTGATGGCATTGCTGATCTGGGTTGCATCGTACTGCGTGAACCGAACGTTCTCGCGATACACCGTGGTGTCCTGATTCCATGCGTAAGGCAGGATATGCACTTTACCCGCAAACACATGGTTGAGAATTTTCTGATCATCAGCAACGGTTTTCGGCGCGAGCATGGCCATGGTTTCGTCGTAGGCCTTGGCTAACGGCAACTGTCGCATGGCAGCAAGGTCCAAAAGCATCACCCCCGCGTTGAAGCGCACGCCCGGCGCCAAGCCATAACCGTCGTACTCGGCGGATATCTGATCATCCATCTCAACCGCGCCCAGCACCTTGCCCGAAAGGTTCGTCTTCCAAAGGGTCGACAATGACGTGAGAACCAGTATGTCGACATCCAGATAAATCAGGCGCGAGCATTGCGGAAATATGTCATGGAGCATCAAACGGTAATACGTGGCAATCGACACGCGTGCCAAGGACGGGAAGACTTCAAACGCTGAACCATCGATTTTCCGGGAGGCAATTTCAACAGGCCCTTTGCTCAGATGCGTCAGACTTTGAAGCTGGGTAATATCCGCATCCGTTAAATCCGTATGAATCACATGAATCATCAACTGATCTGATTCAGACGCGTTACACAACAACGACGCAATCATGACACCAGCATGTTGCAGATAGTTGCGATCCGTCGACAGTGCTACATGAATCAACTCAGTTGGCGGTGTGGTTGAATTCATTAAACCATTTCTTGTGATCAACACGCGATATTCGCATGTCCAACGCAATGTTTTTACAAATGTCACCCCCGAGTTAATGGATGACAACCATCTGAACATTCACGATGCGAAAACTATACCACGTATTGGCAATAAGGTGGGATCAATCGAGATGATCATCCTGCTGAGCAATGACCAGACGGTCACCGAGTTGCGTCTGCCAGGATGGGTCGATACCTGCGTCGGTGATGATGTGATCCAGTTCGTTAACGCCGCAGACGCGCGCCAGGGATTTTCGACCGAACTTGGAGGAGTCCATCAATAGCGCACAGCGGGTTGCCTGGCGCATCATGGCCTGCTCGACTTCCGCCATGCCGATGTTCACGTTGTAGACTGAATCACCCAGGATGCCAAACAGCGAAAACAGCAGTAAGTCCGCGTGGAGTTCAGCAAGGGTACCGGTGGCAATCGGGCCGATGGTGATGCCGGTGCGTGGGTAGAGACTGCCGCCGATGATGAGCGTTTCGACCTGATCGTCATCGTGAAAATGCATGGCAATGGCAAGTGAATCGGTGACAACCTGAATCGGTCTTGCCGTGATCTGACGAGCAGCATAGATGACGGTGGATCCACCATCCATGAGCACGGTCATGTGCGGTTTGACCAGTGATGCCGCCAAGGCGCCGATGGCCATCTTCGCTTGAATCGACTCGTTCATGCGCTCGGTGAGCGTCTGGCCGGAGATACCATGCGGGGACTGGGATTCACTGCCGGTGTAGATCGCCCCACCATGTGTCCGCTTGGCAAAGCCCTGTTCTTCAAGTACCTCAAGGTCACGGCGGATTGTCGACGTACTGACATCCAACTCGCGTGACAGGTCTTCAAGCTGCACGGTCAAGCGTTGCTGGAGCAGTTCCAGAATCTTCTGTTGTCGTTCGACAATAAGCATGCTATGGAGAATGACGCCTTTTGCTTTTCAATGATGCTTGAAACTGTAGCTGCATCACTGCGTGATGCTGATGCCTCGCGCGTGTTTGTTTACGAGAGTTTACGCCAGGTGTCCGCCAACGCCTTGGCAGAGCCTTGAATGCCCGCCACTTCCTTGGGCCACAGGTCCACTTCCATCGCCTTGATCACACCCTGGCGTCCGACGACGGTGGGCAGACTCAGACACACATCACGCATGCCGTACTGGCCGGTGACCTTGGCGCTGACCGGGAGAATCGTCTTCTTGTCCATCGCAATGGCGTGGATGACTTCGGCAATGGCAACACCAACGGCATAGCCTGCACCGCCCTTGCGACGGATCACCTCCGCACCGGAACCGGCTGCACGCTTGGCAAGTTGGTTCTGTTCGTTGGGTGACATGATCGTCGCAAGCGGGATACCGGCAACGGTCGCTGACGACCAGATCGGCGTCATCGTGTCACCATGCTCACCCAACATCAACGCACGCACCTGCGTCGGGGGCAATTGCTTGGCCTGGGCAATCAGTGAACAGAAACGCGTGGTGTCGAGCATCGTGCCCAAGCCCATCACCTTCGTCGGGTCCCAATTCAAATGCTCAATCGCCAAACGTGTCAGCACGTCCACCGGGTTGGAGACCACAAAGATGATCGCATCTTTCTTGAGATTCGCACTGCGCAGGTCTTCAAGAATGCCCTTGAAAATCGACACATTGCGATTGATCAGATCCAAACGCGACTCGTCAGGCTTGCGACGGGAACCGGCGGTGATGCACACCACATCCGCATCGGCAATCTCCGGCGTGGTCGCAGCATAAATGTCCTGATCACCGCAGAAATGCGCACCGTGGAGTAAGTCCAGTGCTTCACCTTCCGCCAAATCCTGATTCACGTCGAGCAATGCAATCTCACGGACAATGCCAGCACACTGCAGGGCAAAGGCTGCATTGGAACCCACACGTCCGCCACCACCAATTATCGCAACTTTCAAAGGCATGATTCAATCTTTCTATCAAGGCGTCAGCATCACACAGTGATGCAGCTATCTTTGAAATCTCAAGCGTTAACTTACTTACCCATCGACGTGACGATCTGATCAGTAATCGCCTGGACCATGGCTTCGAAGTTGCCTTCGCTGGTGCTGGTCACACCGCCGTCACAATCACAGCTGGCAGTCGTCGGATGCACGGGGAAGCTGGCAAGGAACGGTTGATTTTCCGAACCCACGCAACCCGTCGGTGCACAGCTTAAACGCTCGTCTGGCAGACCGAAGTTCTTCTTGACTTCCAGCAGGTCGGTCATCTGTTTCTGATCCAACTGGTTGACACTGCCAAGCTGCTTGGTGAGTAGCAGGACGCGACAGTAGGCATCGAGAATTTCCAGCTTGTAGTACGTGTCGGTCAGATCAAAGCTGAAACTCAGCGAACCGTGGTTGGCCATAAGAACCGTGTTGGTCTCAGGGCCGATCAGCGGGACGATGCTATCGGGAAGTTCAGGCTTGCTGGGAGTTGCATAGGGAGCCGTGCGGACTTTACCCAGGAACACTTCGGCTTCAGGATGGATGCCTTCAGGCAGTGGAATCTGGGCAATGGCAAAGGCGGTGGCATGCGGCGGGTGCGAATGGATCACAGCCTTGACGTCCGGGCGTTTCTTGTACACAGCCAGGTGAACGAGCACTTCGCTGGTGCGCTTGCGACCCTTGGGATTGGGCTCGACCTGGTTACCGTCCATGTCGACGATACACATGTCATCGGCTTCAAGGAAACCCTTGCTGATACCGGTGGGTGTGCAGAGAACGCGGTCTTCGGAAATGCGAACGGAGTGATTCCCTTCGTTACCTGCACAGAAGCCTTTTTGCCAAATGCGATGACCAATTTGAGCCATCTGCTTTTTGAGTTGCCACAGGGGTGTGTCCATTATTAGTTCTCCAAAATCTGAATCGTGTCGAGAATCGCAGCACAATAGGCATCCAGCGGCACAGATCGGGGGCGAAACGGCATGGTTGCTTCGGCACCTTCACTGACCGCAATCGTCTGGCCGACACCTGCACCGAGGTGATCGAATACGACCAGGGATTCAGGCATCGGACTCTTGCGCTGCTTTGCCGGGTTGTCCCCGAGCATCGAGCGATCGAGCACTTCAGCAATCAACAATGAACCGGCAGGCATGTTGGCCTCGCGGTTACTGAGTGTGACTTTGCCGATGACTTTTGCGATTCTCATGGTTGTTTGTGGTTGTAAAAAAACAGTGTTTATCGTTGTTAACTCAGACGGTGACATTCCGCCAGAGCACGTTGGATCAAAGTATTCACATCAGGCTTCGCTGCCAGGAACACATCAAGCATGGCATTGACCGAAGCGCTGCCGTGCTGGAGATATTCGACGATCAGCACGTTTGCACCAATCTCACTGACAGCTTCCTCGACGGCTTTGATGCTTGTCCCCACGACACCGCGTAGCGATTGTGTGCGATTGACATAGCATGCTGCCTTGGCTGCGATCGGGACAAAGAGCACACCACCGGAGACATGTCCGGACTTCACCGCGGATGCCAAGTCGCGCACGACGCTTAACACTGCCTCGGACTTGCGGGGATTGGCCATCGGCGTCAGAACCGCCTGGCGTTCTGCGGTGACTTTTTTGACCACCGGGCATGTGCCATCGATCCACCAGTACCAGCGGTTATTTGCCACGCGTGTCGGGTTGGTCGATGCAGTGCCTGCAACCGGATTGGCACGGCGAATTTTATCTTTATGCTGACGGGCGAAGTCATTTGCCAAAGGTGTCAAGCGTGCGTCCTGGGCGACAAGTGCGTAGCCTTTGTCTTTGACAGCTTGTTCGAGTTGGTTGGCGGTGATGATGCCGGTTAAGGGGATATCGGTTGTTTTCGAGGCATCAGCATCACGCAGTGATTCAGCTACAGTTTGTGAACTCGACGACTCGGGTTTGAAAGTCCCATCACACGTGCCTGCAGGTGGATTGATCGCAGCAGGTAACTCGCGTCCCTGTTGCATGGCCTTGATCACCTGCTCGGTGATGGCCTTGATCAAATTTTCATCCATGCCTGCCATGTTTTAATTTGCCTGTCTTAACTTCCGGGGGTCAGTCTATAATTCCCAGTGTCCACCAACGCAGTGGTGTGTTGTCACTCTTGAGCATTTCGCCCAGTCCCTTGCCGTCACTGGTGAGCATGACTTTGTCACCGAAGCCTGCACCGAGTTGATCGACGACCAACACCGGATCACCAACAGTTTGATTTTCGTTACCCAGAAATTCGCAGACCAGCAGCTTCACGCCGGACATGGATTCATGTCGGACGGTGGTGGTGGCTCTGCCAATGACCTGGGCTAACTGCATGTTTCAAACTTTCAAAGCTTCGTTTTGACAGCGATGCGTCGCATCGCAGCGATTGTTCTCATCTATCACACGATGCGTAACGAATCGGTCACGGTCATGCGACGGAAACGTGTGAACGTCAACGGGCTGGTCACGCCTTCACCGGATGGGGTTGCAATCGAGTAACTGGGGAAACCTTCACCGTTGGCACCGAGGCAACCGGTCGACGGGCCATTGACTGCGAACAGTGTGGTGTTGACGGCCTGTCCCATGCGGGTGATGTTGTTCAAATTGTTAGAGTGAATGATGGCGGTGTGACCAAAACCGTGTTCGTGTTTGAGTGCCAGTTCAAGGGCCTGATCAAAGTCACGCACGCGGACGAACGGCACAAACGGCATCATCTGTTCCACAGGTACGAACGGGTTGTCTTCAGACGTTTCACCAAAGAGTAAATCCACGCCGTCACGCAGCTTCACGCCAGCAGCAGCAGCCAGGACACTTGGGTCTTTACCAATGAAATCCTTGCCGGCCACCCAGTGATCATCTTTCCAGGTGATGGCTGCCTTGGTGAGTTTTTCAACACCACCTGCAGAGAGTTCCACCGCACCGGCTTGACGCATCGCAGCCATCATCTTGTCGAACACACTGTCGACGACGAAGACTTCCTTTTCACCGATGCACAGCAGGTTGTTGTCGAATGCAGCACCGAAAATAATGCCTTCGGCTGCACGTTTGAGATCCGCGGTTTCATCCACAACCACCGGCGGGTTACCGGGGCCGGCAACGACCGCACGCTTGGGTGTCTGCATCGCAGCACGGGCGACAGCAGGTCCGCCGGTGACCACGAGCATCGGGATGCGCGGGTGTTTGAAAATCTGATCCGCCGATTCGAGCGTCGGCGTGTGCATTGCATTGATCAATGCATCAATACCAAACTGAGCTTTGATCGCTTTGTTGTAGGCTTCCACAGCCATGCACAGACACTTGGCGCCCGACGGGTGCGGGTTGATGACCAGGCTGTTCCCCGAAGCGATCATCGCAATGGCGTTGGCGGTGACCGTCGGGATCGAGTGCGTCACCGGGGTGATCACACCGATCACGCCCCAGGGCGCCATCTCATCGAGGCAAATCCCTTTGTCACCAGACTTGGCAGCAGTCTTGAGAAACTCAACACCGGGGATGCCCTGAAGCAAACCGAGCTTGGCAATCTTGTGATCAAGACGACCGACCTTGGTTTCTTCCAGTTCAATGCGTCCCCACTCGTTGGCGTTTTCCTGGGCCATCGCTTTGAGCAGTTTGCAGATACCGTCACGGGTTTCCATGCCAGCTTTGGCAAGTTGCTGTTGAGCGACGGTCGCTTGTTCGACAGCTGCGTCGACGTTGTCATGCAAACCGTTGGAGGAAGTCGCAGGACGTGCAGCGGCCCCAATCGGACTGCCGGGCGTGGCCATCCGTTTGAGGACTTCGCTGACTACATTGGCGATGAGTGCTTTGTCATCCATGGGAAAAAATCCAATTTCGGATTTGGGATTTTGGATTTCGGATTGCTTGTTGCACAGGACCTCTTCATTGTTTTGAAAAACAAATCCGAAATCCGAAATCCGAAATCAAAAAATCATTACTTGAGTTTCACTTCCCCAACGACTGCTTCATCGACAATGCCGACGATGACTGCGTCTGTGGGGACTTGTTTCATCCCGTCTGCCATGCGGGCGCTGGAGCCCTGGGAGATGAGGACGAGTTGCCCCGTGCCGCATCCCAACGGGTCCATGGCCACGATCGCACGACCGGTTGGCTCGAATCCTCCTGCGCCGCCGTCACCGTTTGCCCCATCGTTGGCATCGGAATAGATCACCTTCAAGGGTTCAACAATCAACAGGCGTTGGCCATTGATGGTCTTGTCCTTGACGGATGAAACAACGTGTCCTTTGATGCGTCCGAGAAACATGGCAAGTTCCAGTTACGAGAAACGTGGGAAATTCAAGACGTCAGTAAAAGGCGAATCAGACCTTGGCGACGTCATCGTGAGGGCGGGCGATCACGTGAACGCTGAGCACTTCACCGACGCGACGGGCCGCTTCTGCACCAGCATCGACGCCTGCCTTGACGGCTGCGACATCACCTTCGATGGTCATGCAGCACATACCGCTACCGACTTTGTTTTGTGAAACGAACTTGACGTTGGCAGCCTTGAGTGCTGCGTCCAGACCTTCGATCGCGGGGATCAGACCCTTGGTTTCGATCATGCCGAGTGCTTGTTGTGCCATTGTTAGACTCCTGCTGTTTTAGAGCTTGTTGGTTGGTTGAAAAAGTTTTCTGCAAAACCAGAACCTCAAGATGACCTGATGAGGGCTTAAGACCAAAAGGATGAAAACCCTTAAGCGTTCTTCCAGGCCACCCTGAGATTCATGGGGACGTATTGTTTTCCATGTGGTTTTGCATGGTTATTCGTTTCGTTTTCACGCTTCGTTTAAGACATCAAATGTCTGACGAGCGACGATGAGTTCTTCGTTGGTTGGGACGACCCAAATTTGCGTCTTGCTGTCCGCTGCGTGAATCGCCGACTCTTCGTTTCCGTTAGCCGAATCATTTTTGGATTCATCCAGTTTGATGCCTGCAAAATCGAGATTGGCGCAAACGGCTTTGCGAAGGACCTTGGAGTGTTGGCCGATACCACCGGTAAAGACCAGCGCGTCAGCACCGTTGAGAACCGCCAGGTAGGACCCGACATAGTGCCGACAGGTTTCGACGAACGCATCGAAGGCAAGCTTGGCCCGGTCATTGCCGGCATCCGCTGCTTCGATGACTTCACGCATGTCACTGCTTACCCCACTGATCCCAAGCAGGCCCGATTCCTTACCCAGCTTTTTCCAGATGGTCTCCAGGTCAAGACCTGACTCCGGCGTGAGAAGCTTCATGAGTGCAAAGGCATCAAAGTCGCCAACGCGTGAAGCATGGAACGTACCCGACTGGGCCGTCATGCCGAAGCTGTTGGCAACGGACTTGCCGTTCTCGATGGCACAGATCGAGCAACTCCCACCCAGGTGACAGTTAATCACCTTGGAGATCGAGCTATCAAGCTGTGGCATACGTGTGGCAATGTAACGATGCGATGCACCATGGAAACCGTAACGTCGGATACCCAGGTCGGTCGTCCATTCGTATGGAATGCCGTAGACCTGGCGAGACATTGGAATCGACTGGTGGAATGCCGTCTCGAACGCAGCCACCTGTGGGATGGTTGGCAACTGCTTGGCGAAGGCTTTCATGGCAGCGATGTACGGTGGGTTGTGAGCGGGCGCGACATCTGCAAAGTCCTGCATGGTGTCGATCACCTGATCATCCACTTTCACCGCGCCACTGATCGGTCCGCCGTGAACCGCTTTGAAACCGATGGCATCAACCGCGTCAATCGAATCAATCACGCCAAGCTCAATGAGCTGACTAAAGTGAAAATCGATGGCTGCAGCATGGTCCGCCAGGTCGACAACACCCTTGCTCGAATCGCTGTCCGTCTTGATCGACCAGTTGCTCGCGCCGAGTCCCAACCGATCAGCCGCACCCTCAGCGAGAGCCGTTTCATGATCGCCGGGCACAAGGTCATAGAGCTTGTACTTGAAGCTGGTCGAACCGAGATTGGCAACGAGAATCAACATAGGTGTCTCAGGTTCCAAAAAGGGGTAAAAAAGAGTTCAATTGAGGTACAAAACCCCAAATTGAGACGTTTGGGCGACTTTTCAAAAGTGATCAAAAGCCGTCAACGAGCGAATCGTGCGGGCGAGCGATCACATGGGCGGAAACCAGCTCACCCACACGGGCGGCAGCTTCAGCGCCGGCGTCGACGGCAGCCTTCACGCTACCGACATCGCCTTTGACCATGACAGTGACATAAGCACCGCCGATGGGAACGGTTTTCACAAGAGTGACGTTAGCTGCTTTGAGCATGGCGTCGGTTGCTTCGACCAGCGGGGTCTGGCCACGCGTTTCAATCATGCCAAGTGCGTCCATGGCAATTTCTCCTAAGGCATCATTTCGATGCGAATTTTTGAGTTAATATCTGTTTGGAAAGAGCTGCGACACTGCGTGTCGCTGATGCGCTAAACCGTAAGCGGTTTTACTTGGATGCGGCCTTCTTGGCTTTGGGGAGTACCGCAGGCAGTTCATCATGCGGGCGTGCGATGACGTGAACGCCAACGACGTCGCCAACGCGACCTGCTGCGGCTGCGCCGGCTTCGACGGCTGCCTTGACTGCTGCGACATCACCTGTGACAAAGCCCGTGACCAGACCGCTGCCAACCTTGTCCCAGCCAACAAACTGGACATTGGCGGCTTTGAGCATGGCGTCACTGGCTTCGATCAAGGAGACTAAACCCTTGGTTTCGACCATTCCGATTGCTTGTTGTGCCATTTTGATTTCTCCTGATTACCGAGCCTGGCATGGACGTCTTTCAGTCGAATGTGCTGAAAAACTCGCGGTAATAAACGTGTTTTTAAAGGTTATGGGGAGCGCTAAACCGCAAGCGGCCCCGGGAAGCAATCCCGGGGTACGGTTATCATTTTTTGAGTAATTCCATCCGCGTTGCACTGCCCAGGTCACAGGCATTGCCTTCGTCGGTATCGATGTGTACTTCGAGTTTGACCTTCGGATGCTCGCGGACGAGCATGTTGTCAAACACCAGGCCACACGGACCGTCGATTTTGAGCTTCATGTAATCGCCATCCTTGACACCAAAGTGTGCCAGATCGTCGGGGTGCATGTGCACGTGACGTTCTGCACGGATGACGCCCTGCTGAAGTGTGACCGAGCCATAGGGTCCGACGAGTGAGCAGCCTGCGGTACCTTCATGATCGCCGGATGTCTTAAGCGGGAGTTTGATGCCCAGGTACATGCCGTCGGTGTAGGATAGTTCGACCTGGGTGTACTTGCGGGTGGGTCCGAGGATTCGGACATTGGGAATCATGCGGTTGCGGGGACCGATGATGTTGACCTGCTGCTCGGAAGCGAACTCGCCTTCCTGATACAGGTCCTTGAGTTTGGTGAGTTGGGCACCGGGGCCAAAGAGCTTTTCAAGGTCTTCCTGCGTCACATGAATATGACGGGCAGAGACGTTGACCACCAGCGGGTTGGGACCGCCGTTGTGGGACTCTGGCTTGTAGATTTTGTCAGCACTATTGCCCAGTCGTGCTCGCAGAGCCTCGCGGACAAGTGCTTCAATTTGGGACCGATCGATATTGCTATTTACCGTGCTCATGCCAGAATCATAGCAACCCGAGGAACATTTTGCAATCTTTTGGAAGATTTTGACAGAAAATTATCATTGGGTGGAAAAGTCCGGTTTGTGTACGTCTGATTTACCTTGCTGGAGTAGCCTGGTGATCAAAGTGTCTGCGCCATGTGGCTGCCCCCTGTCAACCAGCTTTATGTCAGAAATATTCAGTCCATATCCGCACATCAAGTTACTCAAAAAAACAGGATCACCCGGATCAAGCAGACTCTCCTCAAGAATGTGATTTAAGAAATTCACATGCCTGTTTAACCGTATTAAGCAATCACACTCTGAAAAGTTATCACAAACTGGCCTACTGGCTTGTACAGATGTTAGAATTGATTTAAAGTACACAGGTTAAGTCGATTGAACGCAACTGACTTTAACGCGACGATCAGGGTCACCTGATCAGATTGAACTCTCAGAGACACATTTTCTTGCCGCACATCACAGGCAGGAGGTCCACAATGGCCAAAATGGAATTTTACAACCAGGATGAAGCTGCCGAAAAACTCGGTGTTGATGAAGCTGGTCTTAAGCAAATGGTAACACGCGGTGAACTCCAGCCGTTTCGCGATCGCGATAAGCTGCTGTTCAAACGCCAACAGGTCGATGCCCTGGCAGCACGTGACGAATCCATGGGCGACTCCATCGGACTTTCGGGTGGCGATGGCGCATTGGACGAAACCGGCACGCTGGGTAACCTCAGCCTCGGTGAAACCGGTGACCTGTCCATCGCTGGTGGTGATGACACCGGCATGATCTCACTGGATGACTCAGGTGACACTGGCATTATCCCCCTCTCTGACTCCGGCGACACCGGTTCAATCAGCCTTGATGACTCCGGCGGCACGGGCGTCCTTCCCCTGGCGGACACCGGCCTGGGTGAAACCAGCGACTTCTCAACAGCGGGTAACACCAGCGTTCCCCTCTCTGACACCGGTAAATCAGGTGATGGTTCTGACATTGGATTGTCTGCAACCGGGCTTGGTGAAAGCGGTCTTGGACTTGATGCCACCGGCACAGGAACCGGCCTTGAAGACATCGGTTTAAGCGAACCGGGTAGTGGTCTTGATGCCAACTCCGCAGGTTCGGGTATCAGCCTCAAGCTGGATGACACCGGTGATAACGACATCAAACTCACCGACACCAACAGCGACGAAGACAGCATGGACCTGGATCCCAAGGAAGGTTCCAGTGGTCTGGGACTGGCGCTGGATGATCTTGGCGGTTCTGCTGCTGGCGCTGATTCATTGAATCTTGAAGACACGGGCGTAGGTCAGAATGAAAAGGAAGATGCCAAGCAATCCACGGGTATCAGCGTCTTTGATGCTGGCGAAGTCGACGAAGCCGATCCCATGGCAGCAACCATCGTCACCGACGCCGGTGGTATCTCCGACGATGATGATCTCTCGCTGGACTCCGTCGGATCAGGCAGTGGTCTGCTTGACCTGACCCGTGAAAGTGATGACACCTCCCTGGGTGCAGAACTGCTTGATGAAATCTATCCCACCGGTGGCAGTGCGGCTGGCGAAAGCATCTCCGATTCACGCATGGATACGGCTGCTGGCAGTTCTGGTGTGTTTGATGGTGCAGTGACACTGGAAGCCTCCCATGCCGACGCATCGGCAACAGGGACCGCCCAGAGTACAGGTGTTGGTGAAACGGGTATGGATACCGGTGAAGGCACCGCCATTGCCGCAGCCGAAGTCATGGATGAAACCGTCGAAGCCACCGAAACCGTGATCGAAGCAGCACCCGTTGAAAAACGTACCACGCCCACGGCCCCGGCAGGTGCAAACCTTGTCCCCGCAGAACCGTTCGACCCGGCATGGAGTGGGTTTTCCGCGGGTATGCTCCTGGTCGCCTTTATCACCCTCGTTGGCCTGATGATGGTCCTGGGTGCAACACTGGCCGGGGGCACCAGCCTTCTGGTTCCATTGCTGGCTAAAGATGCCACCACCCTCTACACCTATACTGGTGGCTTACTGGGTGTGGGCATCATCTTCGGGATCATCGGCATGATTGTCGGCCCCAAACTCGCCAAGTAAACATCCCGCCAAACACCAATTGAATCTCAAACCATAACTGGAAAAGGAACAGGGACCGCTGTACAGGGATTGAATTAGACATTTGTCAGTGCAACGTCAGCTTCAATGTCTTTTTTAATATTCCCTGCTCTGCGGTCCCTTTTCTCTATAATAGACCCCATGCTCAGCCCGCACGCCAAATCAGAATGGATGACCATCTTCGCCATCGGCATCCTGCTTTCAGTCACCGCCATCATTGCAGGTCTCTGGTGGTTGTCGATCCCGCTTTTCATCGCAACCCTCTGCCTGATGCTCTTCTTCCGTGACCCGGATCGGCCGATTCCAACCCAACGCGGAATCATGGTCGCCCCTGCAGATGGCAAAGTCTCCTCCATTCACGAAGTCGAATTCTTCGAACCCTTCAACGGCCCTGCTACCTGTGTTCGCATCTTCCTCAGTGTCTTTGATGTCCACGTCAACCGCTCGCCTATCCACGGCGTGGTGACATCTATCACCCATAAACCCGGTGAACACCTTAACGTCCTCAATCCTGAGTCCGCTGAGGTCAATGAGTCCAACCTTATCATCCTGGCACACCCCGTCCGACGCGACACCATCGCAGCCATCCGCCAGGTCGCAGGACTTTGCGCCCGAACCATCTGCTGCACTGTCGGCACAGGCGCTGTCGTCCAACGTGGTCAACGCATCGGCATTATCAAACTCGGTTCCACCACCGAACTCTACATCCCTGCCCGCTTCAACCCGCAGGTCACCGTCGAGCAAGGCCAATATGTCTACGGCGGGACCACCATCCTTGCCAACATCAACCTCGGCCCAGCTCGCGAAGGTGAAGAAGACTACGAAGGCGAACCTGCTGCCACCGTCGCGGAGCAACAACCCCAAGTATCCGAATCAACACAAATATCCGAGCAGGAATCGTCGGACACCCAGGCAGCCTTGACCGCTGCTTCCGTCGTCGCCACTGCGACTGTTGTGGCAGATGCAGTTGATCTTGCAGACGAATCAACCGACGAGGAAGAACAGCAGGAAGACAACGAAGCGACCGACGAATTGGATGCCATCGACTACGACAAACCCGTCGAGAAACCCCAACCCATTGAGGTCGATCCAGCTGAAGATGTCGTCTCCGAAGGCGAAGAAGTGTCAGCATCTGATGACGAGGCATCAGAAGAAGATGAAGACGACGACGAAAATGAATCGGATGATGATGAAGACGCTGAAGAATCACAAGCGGTAGAAGACGAATCGGATACAGACGAAGATGACGATGTGACCGACGAGGACGACGAAGAAACAGAATACGAATACGTCGAAGAACCCGACGCTGAAGAACTTGAAGAGTCCGACCAGGACTCCGATGAGGAGCAAGAAGTAGGCGAAGAAGAAGTCTCGGAGGATGAAGACGAATCTGCGGATGACGATTCAGAAGATGAAGATGAAACGGAAGCCGGAGAAGACGACTCTGAAGACGACGATGTGACAGAAGACGACGAATCGGAAGAAGATGATTCCGAGGACGACGATGAGGATCAAGAGTCGGAAGACGATCAAGATGTCGAAGAATCAGAGGACGAGCAAGAAGTCGAACCTGAACCTGCTCCCAAGTCCAAGAAGAGCAAGAGCAACAAAAAGAAGTCCGACGAGGATGACGACGATTCGCCGATGCTCTTTTGAGTTCTGATCAAAGCCCTGCATCCACAAACACGATATCAACTCGCATAAACGATCGCTCACTTCCGTGAGTCCCGCGCAGGCGGGAGTCCAGTGATAGGTGCAAGCGTCAACAGCATGACACTGGTTCCCGCCTGCGCGGGAATGACGAGACGAAACGAATTTCATTTTCGCTTACTGCTCTAATATCAATCCTATAGATAGCTCGTGTGTTCCAATTTATTGAGTACCGGGCGTCAACCCGGTGCTCAATTCAAGCATGAGTTATTACCGGGATAGGTATAACCGTGTCATGAAATCTGTGTTTATCTGTGGCTAAAAACTACCTTGAACACAAGTGTGATGACTTCATCACACAACCCGATGTGTCACCGGTCACTTCGCCTTTGCCAATGCCACGATCTTGCGGTAATTCTCGCGGAAGAACAGTGTCCAATCCAGGCGATCTTTGAGTTGTTGATCGTGATCGCTCCAACGTTTTTTCAGAGATTGATAATGGGCCTGGATCGTGTCGACCACCTGCTTGCGCTGCGGGTGATCCGAGGATTGCATGATGGTCAACCAGTTGGCGGCAAGGTCCGGTGAGTCCCATTTGAGTTGCAACGGCTCGGGCATCGCATCGAAGAGTTCGAGCATTTTGCCTTTGACTGGATCGTTGTCGGAGACCTTGTTGATCACTGCCCATGCCTGGCCGAGTTCCTCGTGGATGTCGATTGCCAGACTGTGGGCTATCGGTGCGACATAGGAATAATAGTTGGGTGTTCCCTTGGGAAAATCGCGTGCAATCTCGTAGGGTTTGATCAGTGGGTCCGTCCAGTGCTTGGCTTCTTCTGCGGTATAGAGATCACGTCGGATGGGTTGGCGGCGAAGCTCAAACGTCGTCGGACCATTGGGTGTTCCTATGCGACGCTGCCAGAGTTTTTGCGTGTCTTTCTGGAGAATCCAAACCACAAATTCGTTGGCCAAATCCTTCTGCGGTGCACCACGGAGAATACAGATCGGGTCAGCAGTCACAGCGGTGACAAACGGCGGATCGATGTAACCAACCCGATTGCCCCCGACTGCTCCTGCTTGATATCGACCGTAGAAGTCGATGCACATGCCTGCTGCCGCTTCACCGGATGAGACATCCACGGGCACCTTGGAGGAACCGGACGTGAAATAGCGGGCGTTGGCAAAGATCCGACGCAGGTGCGCCCAACCTTCGTTCCAACCGGCACGTCGGAGAATCGTGTTATACGTCTGAGCCAACGAGCCGGAGTGCGCGGGGTCAGCAAGCGCTAACCAACCGTGATAGCTTGGATCTTCCAGGTCGGCCCACGTGGTGGGTTCAGGCAGTTGACGCATCTCAAGGACATCACGGTTATAGACAATGCCAAAGCTTGAGAGGACAACGCCACACCAATAGAGCTTGGGATGATACAGGGGTTCGCCACCGATGTTGTCCTTGGGATAAACCTGCTTGAGCATGCCCTCGGGGAGTATGATGGGTTCGACGATCATTTCGCGTTCGTCCTGCCCATCAATCACGACACCTTTGGCAAGTTGGTTGTGTTCATAGTCACCACCGCCGAAAAACAGGTCAATGCCGATACCTTTGGAGACATAGCCTTCTGCAGCTTTGGCGGTGAAGTCAGCGATGACCATTTTGCGCAGGTCACTGGTGCCCCCACTGGTCCGCCAGTCAAAGCCGATGGCCTCTTTGCCCAGCGCCTGACGGTAGGTGTTAAACGCGTTGGCCACTTCACTGCGAATCTGTTCGTTGTGTGGCGTGATGATCACCAAACGTGCCGAACCGTCGGGATTGCCTGCTGTATGCGAGGCATCGGCAGGTCGGAAGATAAACGGCACACCGAGTACAATGCCCAGTAAGCCGAGGATGATGATTCGAGGTAACCAATCGCGCATAGTCCAGTCCTTTTGCTCTAAACCTTATCAGCAAAACACCCCAGCGCCCATCTCAAACCATCGCAGCTTGCAGGACTTTAACAGTGGTTTGTTCGATCAACTCATCAGCCTTGGCCATGGAGACTTCGGCGGGAAGACCCGGGCCGATGATGTGATACTCCGCCAAACCGGCATCGAGCGTGCGTTCGGCTTCTTTGCCGATACATCCGACCAGGGCAACCGTGCGGATGCCTTGCATGTTGGCCCGACGTGCTACGCCCAGACAGGCTTTGCCCTGCAGGGATTGGCCATCGAGTTTGCCTTCGCCGGTCAAGCATAGTGATGCACCAATGCAACGTTCGTCGAATTGAATGGTGTCGAGGACCAGGTCAATCCCACGTTGAAGTCCAGCGTCAAGAAATGCCAATAAACCAAAGCCCAAACCACCCGCAGCACCGGCACCGGGATGCGTTGCAAAGTCACCGCCAACCAGTTCCGCGAAGTAGACCAACGCTTCGTCAAGCATCTCCACCATCGATTGGCTGGCACCTTTTTGCGGGCCATACACCACGGAAGCCCCCAACGCGCCGGTGAGTGGATTATTCACATCACAGGCTGCGATCACCTGTGTCCATTCCAAACGTGGGTCAAGGTGCGACTTGTCGATACGTTCGACGGTGGGCAACATCGAACCGTTCATCGGTTCTTCAATCAACGTTCCGGTGCGGTCAAAGAACTGGACACCCAGCGCCTGAGCCATACCTGCCCCGCCGTCATTGGTGCAACTGCCGCCGATGCCCATGACGATGCGATGTGCACCAGCGGATAAGGCTTCACGAATCAGTTCACCTACGCCGTAGGTGGTGGTCAGTGATGGGTTGCGTTTTTCCTTGGGAACCAGATGCAAACCTGCAGCCTGGGCCATCTCAATGACTGCGGTTAAGGGTTGGTGTTCCTGTTCACCAAGTAAGCCCCACACTGCCGTGACAGGACGTCCAAGGGGGCCAGTGACAGATGCCTGACGATAGGTTCCGCCGGTGGCATCGACCATGGCCTGCAAAGTGCCTTCTCCGCCGTCCGCGATGGGACAACGTTCGATATGCGCTTCGGGATAAACCTGCTGAATCCCACGTTGCATGGCCAAGGCAGCGTCGGATGCCGAGATCGATTCTTTGAAACTGTCAGGTGCACAGATGATTTTCATTGCCGATAGTTTACAACCTCAATCGAATTCAATGCAACAGATCGCGCTAAACCGCAAGCGGTTTTGATGAAAGTCAATACAATGTCGGCATGATTACCGATTTCGACATTCAGATGATGCAACGCGCCTTGGAACTGGCACAAAAGGCTGCGGATATCGGCGAGGTGCCGGTTGGGGCTTTGGTTTGCCAGCACGAGAAAATTATTGCCCAGGCGTCCAACCGACGTGAGTTGGATCAGGACCCGGTCGGCCACGCTGAGATTCTGGCGATCCGTGAAGCTGCCAAAGTGCTCGACAGTTGGCGGCTGGATGACTGCACATTGTATGTGACGCTTGAGCCGTGTGCGATGTGCGCTGGTGCGCTGGTGAACTGTCGCTTGCCACGATTGGTTTATGGCGCGACGGACCCGAAAATGGGTTGCGTGGAAACGCTGTATCAACTGTGCAATGACAACCGGTTTAATCACAGTGTGGAAGTGGTCGGCGGTGTCATGGCAAAAGAGACCGGGCAGATTCTCACGGACTTTTTCCGGGAACGACGCAAGAAGAATCGCCCCCCCAAGCCGCGAGCGCCGCGCGATTGATTTGCGTGATATCTCATGGGAGCGCTAAACTGCAAGCGGTTTTTATAGCGGTTGGAATCACATAAATCCGGCATCGCGGAGTTTATCCATGGTAATGCCGTCTGCTGAGGATCTGTTACGGGTGAGCCAATGCAGGATGGTCTTGGCAACAATGTCGGTTTCCAGGTTCACCATCTGCCCTGCGGCAGCATCCTTGAGCGTGGTCAGAGACAGCGTCGTCGGAATCAAGGCCACATCGAACGTATCCGACGTTAATGATGCCAAGGTCAGACTCACACCATCAATGCAAACCGAGCCCTTGGGGACGATCGCATCCAGCAGGTCGGCGGGTGGCTGGACGGTGACGCGGAATTCCTGTGGCGTTGCAGCGACTTTGACGATGCGCCCCATACCATCAACATGCCCCTGGACGATGTGCCCGCCCATGGCCGTATTGGCGGTGAGGGAGGATTCGAGATTCACCGCATCCCCGACACTGAGCATGCCAAGGCGTGATTTACTGAGTGTTTCGGTGATCACGTCAAAACTCAGTTGATTGCCGTTTTGCTGTGTCATGGTTAAACAGACACCGCTGACGCAAATGGAGTCGCCGTGTTCAAATTGGCCGTTACGCGGCTTCCAATCGCCGACATTGACGATTAAACGCTTGCCGCCGGGGACGGAGGAGATCATTTCAATACGGCCGATGGTTTCTACAAGTCCGGTGAACATGGGCGTATTGTACAAGCTAAATTCAATCTGATCGTCCAATTGCCAAAATTCATTCACCAAACGATTGGAAAAAAGACCCACTGGCTTATATGATTCTATTCTTCCATCTCCGCTAGCAACTGTTCATGGGAAGGGTAGTGCGTGGCGCGACGAATTAATTTGTGTTTGTTCTTACTGGCAATGTTCCTGAGTTTGGTCAGCACGTCTGTGCATGCTCAGCAACCCAGGCTTGTCTCCTCCGGCACGGTCGCCGGTCCTGGCGTGGTCACACAGGGTGACTGGGGCATCGCAACGACCACCGTCATCAATCCATCGACACAAGATCAGAAACTGCTGGCTGCGGTGACGTTCACCAAAGACGCACGCATGTCCAACATCCAGTTTGCACGGGAATTCTGGATCCCCGCTGGCAGTGTCCGTGAGATTCAGATTCCATTCCGTGCACCGGACTTCTCGCCCAATACCAAGGCAGTGGACGCCCAGGTGCAACTGCTTGACACCACCGGCACATCCGACGTGTTTTTAAGTCGTGACGTTGCATTATATCGCGCCTCACAAACACCAGATATCAACGTCAAGATTCTTGCCCCGCAGTCTACCGCAGGCTATGAACTGACGGGGAATCTGCGTGAACAACTCGGCAGTTCCCATACGTATCTCACACTCAAGACCGACAACATCCCCAGCGATGCCAGCATGCTCGATAATATCAAGGTGATGCTGTTGGGCGATGACGATCCTGATCTGGATCCCTTGCAGATCCAAGCCATCCGTCAGTGGATTCTCAAGGGTGGCCAGTTGATCGTCATGCTGCCTGAAACGGGCATGGATGTCACCCGATCGATTCTCGGCGATCACCTGCCGATGATGCTTGTTGATCAGACCAGCCAGAACAAGGCGGCGATGATCGGCAGCAATGTCTTTAACGACGGCTCGATGTCCACACGCATCAGCAACAAAGTTCGCCAACCCAAGAATTGGAATCTCAACGGCCTCAAAGACGACACCGTGGACGTTCACGGCGGGGGCACGCGTTTTCGCAATGACAGTTCAAGTGATCGATCCATCATTGATAACACACTGAACATTTCCCAGCAGTGGGCATCGATCCAGGTCAAAGGTCGCATGCGTGTTCAAAGCAACAATCAGGTGTCCGGCGCAGTGCTCCGATTCGTGTTTCTCGATGCAGCTGAAAATCCCATCGGTGAAGCTGTGGATTTGACCAACCGCGTGGGTACAGGTTGGCGGGATTATGAAAAGAATATTGATATCCCCAGCGGTGCGACACAATTGAAAATCGAAGTCGGTCTGGAAAACACCAAAGGCACATTCTGGGCTTCAGGTATCCAGGTGATTCCCGCGGGGATGCGATTTGAACAACCCGTTGACTTCTGGCGCGTTCTGGCTCCAAGTATGGAGACTGACGAAAAGATGATGATGGACGGCTGGCCGATGATGTATCGCGGTCAGATGGGGCGCGGCCGGGTGACGGTGCTGACGCTGGGTTCGGCCTACTGGAATGCAGCAAGTAAAGCTGGAAGCCGCGTGATTGACGAAGCCTTCCGCACACACAGTCGCTTCAATCAGTCCGAGCACCTGGTCAAGCCGGAGATTCTCGCTCAAGCTGGAACCCAGCAGATTGGTTACGAAGTCCTCTCACGCACGCCGGTGATGGCAAGTCTGCTTGCTTTGCTTGTCATCATGATCATCGCTGCGATTGTGTTTGGGAAAAAAGGTCGCCCCGAGTTACTGGCACCTGTGAGTGTTGTGCTGGCAGTTGTCGTTGCGGGTGTGATCTGGTTTATGGGCATGACCCATCACCGCCAGACACCGTTGACGGTTGCTTCCGTGCAACTGGTTCAGATCGACCCGATTTCGGATTATGCAATCACCAATGCCGTGGTCTGTACCTACAGTCCATCACGGTTGACCTCACCTTTGCAGGCAACCAATGGCGGCGTGATCTGGCCGGACCTCTCCGGTTCGACTGGCAAGCTCCTGCGCATGCGTTGGACGGACCTGGACAAGTGGCAGTGGGACAACCTGGAGTTACCCGAGGCAACGTTGCGTAAGCATGCCATTGATCGCGTGATTCCGCTACAGCAGAAGGTCAAAGCCGTCGCCAGTTTCAACAAGGAAGGGATGATCTGCACGATCAGTTCCGGCCCGTTTGCAGGTGTTGCCCATCCGATCATTGCCAGCTTGAACAATCATGCGGTGGGCAAACTCACCGGGCATGACAATTTCTCCATCATCCCTGACACCACGCTGGGCCTGGATCAGTTCGTCACCACTTCAACGATGACGGCACAGGACATTCAGCGTCAGGAAATCTACCGCAATCTCATTTATCCCAACTCCGATGCACTGGATGTCAGTGCGTACCCCACCGAGCCTTCCGCGCTGTGGTGGGCCAGAGCCATGGACATGGGATTCAAACAGGCCTCCGACGAAGCACGTCAACAGCAACAAGCGTTGGTCTGTGTACCGTTGACGTATGAACGTCCTGCACCGGGGACCACGTTTGTGATCCCCTCCCCGGTCTTGCAGACGGACATCTTCCGTGACGGGGATCGTGGGATGAGCACGGTGCTTAACCCGATGACCGGTCGCTGGACATCGACCATTTCCCAGGAAGCCAAGTTCAAGCTGACATTCACCGTCCCCAAGGCGTTACTGCCTCTGAAACCGGTGGATGGTGTTCTGGATATCGACTTTAAAACCCCCGGGCGTAGCCTGATCATTCGTGACAACCGACGTCAGGAAATTGCAACACGCAAAGACCTGGCCAACCGCATTCAGATTCCAGTCAAAGCTGAGAATCTGGTGATCAATCGCAACGGGGAAATTGTGCTTGAGTTTGAAGTGACCATGCATCAGGATCCGGTCAACGCACACATGTGGGACGCGTCCGGCGGTATCCGACTTCAACTCACAGCCGTAACCGAATAAACGAATCGACTCATCAGACAAGACTCACAGCCTTTGTCTGCACTCGCAGGAGATCAACATGTCATCAGAAGTTGTTGTGCAAACCCAGAACCTCACCAAACGCTATGGTGACTTCACCCCGCTGGATGCGTTGACCATCAACGTCACCCGCGGCAGCATCCTGGGCTTCATCGGCCCCAATGGTGCAGGCAAAACCACCACCATCAAAATCCTCGTCGGACTCTCCAAACCCACCAGTGGCTCAGCGTCCATCGCGGGCGTGGATTGTGTCTCCGGCGCCAAGCAGATCAAACATCTGGTCGGCTACATGCCCGACACCTTTGGTGCATACGACAACATGCGTGTGCGGGAATACCTGGACTTCTTCGGTGCAGCGTTCAAAATCCCTCGCAAGCAGCGCATGAAACGCATTGATGAAGTCATGGACATCACTGGTTCAACGTACATGAAAGACCGCTACGTCGAAGCGCTTTCTCACGGCATGAAGCAGCGTTGCGCCATCGCACGAACCATGCTCCACGATCCGCAGGTGCTCATTCTTGACGAACCGGCTAACGGTCTTGACCCCAACGCCCGTATCGACATGCGTCAGATTCTCCTGCGTCTGGCGGACATGGGTAAGACGTTGATTGTGACCAGCCACATCCTGCCGGAACTGTCGCGCATTTGCGACACCGTTGCGATCATCGCTTCGGGTAAGTTGCAGGCCTTTGGCACACTCACCGACATCATGCGGAATCTGAGCCAGAAACGTCAGTTTGAGATTCAACTGCTCAAGGGTGAAAACGTCGACAAGGTTACCGCCCTGGTCAAGCAAGGACTTGGTGAAGAAGCGGAAGTCGAAGCCTATGAAGCCGAAGCCATGGTGCGTATCACCACCACCCGCAGCGACGAAGACCTCACACGTTTACTCAAGGCGTTGACCAAGATGGACCTGGGCATCTGCCAGTTCCGCGAAGTGGTTCAGGACCTTGAAGACGCCTTCCTCACTGTCACTGGCACAGGCCGCAAGGGTGCCCATGGTTTGGAAAAGGCATCAAGCCCTGTCCAGAATTACGCCAAGGCCGACGCCGCAACCGAGTAACAGGCCTGCACCGCATTGACATGCGCTGCTCAACGTTTTGTGCCTTGCCCTAATCCCAACTCCCTAATCACCAATCCCTGAAAATAATGATTTCAAACCCCATCATTCAACGCGAACTGCTTGGCATGCTCCGAACCCGCAAGGCTGTGATGATTCAGCTTCTGGTCGTGGCGGTGCTGGCAGCATTGGTCATCTTCCGTTGGCCAACTGATGCCATGGCCGATCACTCCGGCATGCAGGCTCAGCAGATTCTCCAACTTTTTGGTTACGGCCTGATGGTCAGCCTGGTCCTGCTTGCGCCGGTCTTCCCGGCAACAAGCATCGTCAAGGAAAAGAAAGCCGGGACACTGGCGCTGCTGCTTAACTCACCAATGAGCAGTTGGTCGATCTTCTTCGGCAAACTCGTCGGCGTGGCTGGCTTTGTGATCATGCTCATTGTGCTCAGCACACCTGCTGCGGCTGCGTGTATTGCCATGGGTGGGGTCAACCCATCTCAAATGCTCAGTCTCTATGGCATCCTGCTGCTGCTTGCGCTTGAGTATGCTGCCATCGGACTGCTGGTCAGCAGCTTTGCAGCGACGCCTGATTCGGCGTTGCGTTTAACTTACGGCGTGGTGTTGTTCCTGGTGGTGATCACCTTGGGCCCCTACCAATTTTTCCAGGGCACCGTCACCGGACCGCTACTTGATCTGATTGTCTGGGTCCGCAGTTTGTCACCACTACCAGCTGTGATGCAGTTGATGGGACATGGTGCGGTTGGCTCACAGGGGATTACCTCGGATGTGAACTGGGTGATGCAATTTGCCATCCTTTCCGGTGCGATCACGATCATCGCAGCCTGCTGGACCGCATCACGATTTGGCTCGAAAATTTTCGACAAGTCTCGCGCTCAAGGCAAAATCACCGACGAACAGAGCGCCCGTGTACAGGCTTACCGCCGCATCATGTACCTGTGGTTCTTTGATCCGCAACGTCGTAGCGGTTTGATTGGTCGCTTCACCAATCCGGTTCGCGTCAAGGAATTTCGCACGCGAAAATTCGGTCGTGCACACTGGATTCTACGCCTCTTTGGTGTGTGTCTGATTCTTTCGCTGGGGCTGATTCTCATGACCACCATGAGCACCATGAACTGGGGCGCTCAAACCCTTGGCGGAATTGTCGTGCTACTGCAGATGGCGTTGATCGTGTTGGTCACCCCGTCTCTTGCCAGCGGTATTATCTGCGGTGAAATCGAAACGCGCAGTTGGCAACTGCTTCAGGCAACGCCGCTGTCCACATTCACCATCGTCAAAGGTAAACTCACTTCTGCAGCGTTGACGTTAATGCTGATGCTGATGGCAACCATGCCTGCCTACGCAACGCTTTACCTTATCGATGAGTCGCTGCTGACACAGATCGCCAACACGCTTGTAAGTCTGCTGCTCACTGCGGTGATGGCATTGATGGTCACGGCCTGCATCAGTTCACTGGTGAGTAAAACCTCCACCGCCACTGCGGTGAGTTACACCTTGCTGGTTGGCATCTTCCTCTTGCCGATGCTTGTCTGGCTTGGATTGGATGCGCCCTTCACGCATGCAACCGTCGAAAAGGCGTTGATGATCAGTCCCCTTGCTGGCGCTTTGAAACTCATCGAGATGCCGCAGTTTGTGGACTTTGCAATCATTCCTTTTAACTGGTATCTGCTTGGCGGTATCAGCGTTGTTTCGTTTTTGATTATGGTGTTTCGTACGTGGCAGCTTTCACGCCCGCGTTAATTTTCAGGACCGTGCTATACATGAGAAGCCACCTTTTGACCGTTTGCCTGTCCAGCTTACTGCTGCTTGTCTGCAGCAGCTTTGCCATGGCGCAGGCCTCCTTCAACACCGACCCGATCATTGATTGGCCGATGCGCGAGGATCCCAATCTCACGCCGATCGAACCTGAAGCAATCGTACCCCAGGAGGTTCACGATCTCTGGCTTAAGGCGCTGAAACAACCAGAACTCGAATTGCGTCTGCAAGTGGTCAAATCCATCAAGGATGCTGCAGAAAAACAGGTCAAAGGCCTGATCGAGATTTACGGTTCGCAACTGCGCGGCCTGGCTCAAAACAAAGACACCGTCAAACCTTTGGCAATGGCTACCGTGCAGACACTCATCGCTTTGGATGACAAGGCAGCCGCGGACATTCTGCTGACGCATAACAAGACCGGCAAGACGGATTGGGTGCTTCTGACTGATGCGACACTTGCAAGATGGAAAGTCTCCGCTGCCGATGATTTGTGGATCAGCCGTGCGACCAATCCTGCGATCAACTGGAGTGTCCGCCAATCCGCTCTGGAACAACTTGCGATCACCGCACCGGACAAAGCACAAAGCCAATTGCGTCAATTGATGAGTGAAAAGTCACTGGATCCCCTGCTTAAACTCGCCAGCGCCAAGGCGCTGGGTAACATTGCTCAACGCGGTCTTGTGGGTGATGCTCAACGCCTGGCCAAGGGTGATCTGACCAGTCGGTTGATGGCCGTTGCATGTCTGAAATCCCATGACTCAGACGATGCTTTTGCGGTCGCCGTCAGCTTGATCACCAATCGTGATGAAGATCATGCAGTGGTGCTTGCTGCCTGCGAATACCTGCTTGATGCCAATCCGGAAAAGCTCGCCAATCATGCCAACACGCTGATCAAAAGTCGTGATGCCTCGATTCGTCGTGTCGCTGCACAAAGTCTGGTTAAGCAGATCAGCTCATCACGTGTTACCCCGCTGGCAAGCTTGCTTGCAGATGCTCACCCGCAGACACGCGTGCAGGTTCGCAATGACCTCATCGAACTTGCCAGGCAGGACAATTTGGCATCTCCGATCAAACAGGCTGTGTTGAACGTTCTCAAGCAGTCCGCATGGGAAGGCCAGGAACAGGCTGCCATCGTGCTTGGCAAGCTGGATGTCAAAACCGCGGTGTCGGATCTGTTTGACGTGCTCAAGTCAGCAGAGCGTGAAGAAGCACGCATCGCTGCCGCCACTGCCATTCGCTGGCTGAATGTCTCGGACATGCGCGACCCCATATTCACATACTGCCAAACCCTGTTTACCGGCATGAAAAAGAACACGATGTCCCCCCATGCCCTGGAGTTGGCCCAACTCATTCAGTGGTTGGGTGACATCCAATACGAACCGGCAACCAACTTTTTCATCGAGTTCATCCCCAAGAACATCTGCCCGTCTCAAGCGCGCGAAGCTGCTGTCTGGGCGATTGGCAAACTCGGCCCCAATGACAAGACCAAAAAGTTGAACAACAAACTCATGGGACGTGTCAAAGATGCCAACGAGATGAATCCCGAGAGTACGGATGTCCAGGTCGCAGCCATGGTCACACTGGTTCGCCTGGGTCAAGCCCGACTACTCTCAAGCCTTTTCAACGCATCGCAGGACAGCATGATGATGTTGGATATTCATGTCGTGGAGATGTGTAAAGCCTGGTCAGAGTCCCTTGAAGCGGGCAAAACCTTTGTTGCCCCCAAGACCGATCCGGCCATCCTCTCAGGCTGGTATCTACAACCAGATAAAATGCCAAGTAATGATTGAGATTTTTGACAATACGTTCCAGAAGTTCAACCCATGGCCCAGAATCAAACCGCACCTGACCCGAAAAACGTTATCGAAGTTCCAATTCGCGTCCGCTACTGCGAATGCGATCCGATGAATGTTGCCCATCACAGTTCCTATGCCGTCTGGCTGGAGATTGCCCGCACGGATATGCTCCGCCGAGATGGGACATCCTATGCCAGGCTCGAAGAGGCAGGCACCTATTTCGTGGTCGCGCGTTTGAGTATCCGCTATCGCAAACCCGCCCGGTATGATGATGATCTGACCGTCCGTTGCTGGATCGACACCTGCTCTGGCGCCAAGCTGGATCATGCTTATGAAATCAAGCGTGGTAAAGATCTCATCGCCACCGCCGAAACCACGCTGGTCTGTGTCAACAAGCATGGCAATATCCAGCCCATCCCAAGCGGCGCGGTGAGTTAATACACCTTTAAAATCATTGGATCACACCATGAAACAAGCACGTTGTCCATTGGCGATTCTGGTTGTGGGTTATCTGCTGGGCATGTTGACATCCGTGCATGCACAAACACCCGGTCAACCTGACCGCAAGATACAAAGCAGCAGAAAAATCATGGCCAATCAACCGACGATCAAGGACCTGCCCTACGGTGACGACGAACGACAGGTCATGGATGTTTATCTGGCTCAAAGCGACACCCCCACGCCCTGCGTCCTGCACATTCATGGCGGTGGCTGGTTAGGCGGTGACAAAACCAGGTTCTCATTACCCGGTGGTCCCAAGGCATTACTGCAAAACGGCATCTCCATGGTGTCGATCAACTACCATTATCTCAAACAGACCATCATCAATTCAGGCAGTACCCGAGGTACTGGGCCAACGTTGCCGCGTGGCGATTACCCGACACCGCCGGTGAAGGTGCCACTGGATGATGCAGCACGAGCAATGCAGTTTGTGCGACATCATGCCAAGCAGTGGAACATCAATCCCGATCGCATTGCGGTGACCGGTGGCTCTGCTGGGGCCTGTTCCTCGTTGTGGCTTGCGTTTCATGATGACCTGGCTGATCCAAACTCGGATGATCCGATTGCCCGTCAATCGACCAAACCTTACTGCGTTGCAACCATCGGGGCGCAGACCTCGCTTGATCCGGTTCAGATTTTGGCGTGGATGCCCAACGCCACCTATGGTGGGCATGCCTTTGGATATGTCTGGGATCACAGCGATCACACCGTTGAAATCCGAAGTTTTCTCAAGGACCGCGATGCGGTTTTGCCTTGGATCAAAGACTATTCGCCATACGAGTTGGTGACGAAAGATGATCCGCCAGTGTACTTGTTTTATGGCAACACACCGGACAAAGGTCAAGCACAAAAAGACCCGACACATAGCGCCAACTACGGTGCGTTACTTGCTGAGAAGCTCGAAGCCCTGGGTTTGGAATATGAGTTGGTTCACAAAGGTATCGAGCTTCCCAAGCACAAGAACACGACAGCTTATCTGATCTCCAAACTCAAGCAGTGATGCCAAACAAACTCGCTGCGTCTGCCATCTCATCTGTCAAAATGAATATTGACAGACGCGTGATGTCATTTGAGAATGCAAGGGTCATGTGGCGGTATCATTAAAGCAATGCAAACAATTAATCTCCCACTCCGTCACTCCCGCGCAGGCGGGAGTCCAGTGAAATTTGCAATTTTCTACTGCATGCCACTGGATTCCCGCCT